>DATBWU010000217.1:0-25382 GCA_036514635.1 Anaerolineae bacterium
CCCGTCAATTCCTTTGAGTTTTAACCTTGCGGCCGTAGTCCCCAGGTGGGATGCTTAACGCGTTGGCTTCGGCACCGATGGGGTCAATACCACCGACACCCAGCATCCATCGTTTACGGCTAGGACTACCGGGGTTTCTAATCCCGTTCGCTACCCTAGCTTTCGCGTCTCAGTGTCAGGAGCAGGCCAGGAGGCCGCCTTCGCCACTGGTGTTCCTCCCGATATCTACGCATTTCACCACTACACCGGGAATTCCACCTCCCTCTCCTGCCCTCGAGCCCCGCAGTATTGAACGACCTCTCCCAGTTAAGCCAAGAGATTTCACGTCCAACTTACGAAGCCACCTGCACGCGCTTTACACCCAGTGAATCCGGATAACGCTTGCACCCTACGTTTTACCGCGGCTGCTGGCACGTAGTCAGCCGGTACTTATTCCTGAGGTACAGTCCTGCCTCGTCCCTCAGAAAAGCGCTTTACGACCCGAAGGCCTTCATCGCGCACGCGGCGTTGCTGGGTCAGCCTTTCGGCCATTGCCCAATATTCCTCACTGCTGCCTCCCGTAGGAGTCTGGCCCGTGTGTCAGTGCCAGTGTGGGGGATCACCCTCTCAGGCCCCCTACCCGTCGTCGCCTTGGTAGGCCGTTACCCTACCAACCAGCTGATGGGCCGCAGGCCCCTCCCGAAGCGCCTCGCTTGCGCGAGGCTTTAGTCTCGCGACCACATGCGGTATTAGCGGTCCTTTCGGACCGTTATTCCACACTTCGGGGCAGGTACCTACGTGTTACTCACCCGTCCGCCACTGAAGTACCCCCGAAGGGGCCTCTTCGTTCGACTTGCATGTGTTAGGCACGCCGCCAGCGTTCATCCTGAGCCAGGATCAAACTCTCCGTCAAGAAAGCAGTGATCCGAAGATCACTGTTGAGTTTGACGAGAATCCGAACTTCGCTATGTTCCTATCACTCTTCAGTTGTTAAGGTGCTTCGCTCTCATTGTCCAGAGCGCGCGGATTCTACCACTCCGCATAGTCTTTGTCAAGGGACAACAAACGCCGATGCAATCATCGGCGAGGCGCATTCCCTAACTCCGATTGACCAACGATTTATACTGCGCTGCGCCGGTGCTCCCTTGAGGACTCTAGATTGTTTGATCTTTTCAGCTACTGCTGAACGAGATCATCTAATTTGGAACAGCTACATTATAACCATGGCATCCACGCTTGTCAAGGCCGAATCGACTGGTGATTCTCCACAAGTGCTCCAGGCCCGCGTCCGCGCGGTCGGCGAGCATTCAAGATGTGTGCAATCACCAGCGAATCGAGTCTTGAAACACCCACGAAGCGCCGCTCGATCCGAGTTTGAGCACGTGCGACGATACGATTCAACCGTTATGAAGCACAACGATTGGATATGAGTAACACTCGTGAGATAAAACACGGAAGCCGACCCATCTTCGGTCGGCCTCCAGTGTTCGCAGCTTTGGCTGGGGGTGAGGGATTCGAACCCCCCCATACGGATCCAGAGTCCGCTGTCCTGCCGGCTAGACGAACCCCCAGTTCAAGCAGGGCGATTTTACCACGCCTGAATGCTCATGACAAGGATTGCATTGTATATTCGAGTTGACTGCTGTTGACTCTGGAGTACAATGAGACTCAGTCTGGCACTGGCGAGGACAAACTCGATGGCCGAGAAGGTCTTGGTGGTCGAAGACGACAACTCGATCGCCACACTAACCCGTCTTCAACTCGAATCAAAAGGTTACCAGGTCACGGTCGCCCACAACGGCACCGAGGGCCTGCGCCTGGCCTATTCGTGGCAACCCGACCTGGTCATCCTCGATATTATGATGCCCGATATGGACGGCTGGACAGTATGCCAACGCCTGCGCGAAATGAGTGATGTGCCGATCATTTTCGTCACAGCCGTCGGGCAGGAACGCAACATCGTTCGCGGGTTGCAGTTGGGCGCGGACGATTACATTGTCAAGCCGTTCAGCACGAAGGAGTTGCAGGCCCGCATCGAGGCGGTGCTTCGCCGCCGTGGACACGAGCCGACCGAGATACCGCGTGACTACAGAAATAGCTGGCTCACGGTCGATATGGAAACGCGCCAGGTCAAGGTCGATGACAACCTGATCGAACTGTCTCCGATCGAGTTCCGGCTGCTCACTACACTGATCCGAAACGAGGGCAAAGTCCTGACGCACCAGTTCCTGCTCGAGCAGGTGTGGGGGCCAACCTACAAGGATGAGCGGCACTACCTGAAACTATACATCTGGTACCTGCGCCAGAAACTGGAAAAGGACCCCAACCATCCGGTTATGTTCCTAACCGAGCGTGGCGTCGGATACCGGCTGGCGCGTGCGGCCCAGACACAGTCGCAGTCATGATAAAAGCAAAAAGGGCGGCCTGTGAAAAGCCGCCCTTTTCGTTTTCGGCTCGAGTGATCTCGCGAGTGAAGAGGTGCGTAGAGTTCGGAAGTCTTTGCAAGTTGCCTCAATCGTGCACCCATACCCACGTTCCGGGGTCTTGTTCTGTCGGCATGGTCCAATTGCCGGGGCCGGTCGTCGGCGTCGCCCAGTCAAACAGCCACTTGGCATCCTTCGGAGACAGGTTCACACAGCCATGCGAGTGCGGAAAGCCGAAGCGATCATGCCAATACGCTGTGTGCAGCGCGAACGATCCGTTAAAGTACATTGTCCACGGCACATCTTCCAGATAGTAATAATCGGGGTAACCTTCGCGCCCGCTCATCTTGCCACTCTTGATTTTCGTCCAAATGCGGAACAGGCCCGGCTCGGTCTTCCAATAAGGTAGGCCCGTAGAAACCAGCGTGGCGTACACCATCCGATCGCCTTCGTAGGCCGCGAGTGTCTGCTCGAACAGGTTGACCTCGATCCATTTGTCGCTCGGACCGACGCCTTCCGGTCGAGCGACCGCCTTGACGATGCCGACTTTGCGCTGCTCGACCCACTGATTCTCCCCAACGCGGTACCACATCCAGTCGCCGACTTTCTGTTCCTCGTAAATTGTGACAAGTGTATAACGCGACAGCAGAAGCGCGTCCTTTGCGGGCGCTTCACCCGGCTCGGCTGATACCTGCACACTGTAAACGAGCCACGCGAACGCCTTATCGGGATGCGCGGTCAGGGCCACGCCCTGGTAAGAAGATGGCTTGTAGATCGCCAACTGGTCGGCGCGCACGTATTCGTTGGAATTGATGAGATACCAGGCCTGGCTGCCCTGATAGACCGGCTGCGCACTGGCCAGGCTGACCCACAGGTAGCCTGCTCCCAGCGAGCGGATGGGTGGCGTCCCCAGCGCCTCATCAGAAGGACCCGCGTACACCGGCACGTTATTCGTGATAACGTAGGCATACGTTACGGGCAGAATCGGCTGGTTCTTGTCTGCGCGGGCAGGCAGAAGCCCATCGCGAGAGGGTGGCAACTCGACGCCGGTTCGCGCCGAGGCGATTCCGCCCACCAGGCTCGCGGCCAAGACGACCCCCAGAATTAGTGCAAGTAAAACGCGCGAATGCAACGGATTCATGTTCTACCTCTCTCACCTCGTCTCGAAAGCGATTGTATCCAACTCGGTGACGCCTGTGATCCTCGAAACGTTTCAATTCAGTTTAGGTCGAAAGTTGTAGCGTTGGGTGTGCGTCTGGATAGCGTAGGGTGGGAATAAAATGTGCGGTGCGCCTCGAAGCGAGACGCACCGCACGGGCCGGGAGCCGGGTGATTTGTTACCACCCGCTCGCCGTGAAGAGCGCGACTAGCAAATCGGCACGCTCTGCCGGCGTGAGTGGTCGAGGTTGGGCATAGTCCTCGCGGACGAAGGTCAGCAGTTCCAGGTTGAGGACGCGGTTCTCGTAGATCACATACCGATCAATCAAGCCCTGGCGCTCACCGAGCGTAGCCGACTGGTCAAAGAACAGGTTGCCCAGGCCCCAATGGATGACCGCGCCGTTATCGAAGTCGAAGCCCTGCGGATGATGCGCCTGGCTCCCACTGACAATCGCCGCGCCGAGTTCCGCCGCGTCACGGAACTCCTGGACCTGCTGATACGATGGCGCGTAGGTGTAGAACTCCCAGTATTGGATCGTAAACACAGGTAATGCCCCTTCGGCGCGCAACTCGTCGATCTGCGGCTTCACCTTGCCGAAGTCCATGCCGCCGCCCTCGCGGCAGGGATACGAGCCGGGCGACGCATCGGTGGCCCAGGCGGCGTCTGGGCCATTGGGGTTGCATCCGACAAAGCCGATCAGGTTGCCGTGATCAGTCAGCGTCAGCGGGCGCGCGGCGTCAATCAAATTGTAACCGCCTCCGAAGTACGGGATGCCCACCTGCCGAAACAGATCGAGCGTGTAGGAGAATGGTTCAGTGCCCCAGTCGTTCATGTGGTTGCCGGTGTTCTCGATCACGTCGGTGCCGATGCTGGTGAGCAAATCGAAGTATGCGGGCCGGGAGCAGAAGACCACCGTCCCGCTGAGGATCTGACAATCGGGTGTGAACGAGACTTCGTTGCTAATGTGGAGGATATCCACCTCTTCCAACCACGGGCGAATCTGCTCGGCGGGATACAGAACCCCTTCCCGATCCATGACCAGCCCCAAATCGCGCGTGAGCGCGGTGACGCCGGTCAAGGCGAGAATCGTCATGCGCGACTCGTCGCGATTGGTATACGCTGCGCCAAACTCCGATTGGAATTTTGCCGCCTCATTCAGTTCGCCGCTCAGCACCACATCGACGACGAGCGGATACTGGCTCAAGTCGAGATTGCGGCGCAACGGTGAACGACCATCGATGGATAGCACTTTCAAGCGCGGTTCGAGTTCGTCGAAGGGGACGATGCCCCATGCCGCGCGACGTGGAGCGGCCCACAGCGCATCGACGACCTGATTCGCGTCGACCACTTCGACCGCTCCGGATGCGGCTGCGCCGTAACGCACACTGAGCGCGTCATAAGTGGCTTGCGTCATGCGTAACGGAGCATGATCGGGCGCACCCTTCCATGCGGCCTCGACCTCAGTCCACGTCACATCGTCGGTGAGAGTGGGGAACGCGGCAACCAGCACGAAGACACGCCGGCCCAATATCGGCAGATTCACCGGTACGCTGTAACTCACGCGCACGCCGGCGGTCGAGGCATCACGGGTGGCGACGAAATTCCCCGGATTCGCCGCGAGCGTATCGTCGATGCGGGCCACGAGATCGGCGGGCAAGATCGGATCGACGTACACGCGGCGCGGTGCAGGTGTCGACGTGGGGGTCGGTTCGGGTGTGGGGGTGCTGGTCGGCATGGGAGTAACAGTCGGTGTCGGATCAGGTGTGGCTGTTGCGCACGCGCCGAGTAGCACGGCAAGCGCAATCAGAACGAGAGACTTTCGGATCAACATGAAGTGTCCTCGGATGGAGATTGGCGATTAGAAGTTGGAAGGTGGAGGTTGGACGTTAGAGGTTGGAGATTGGGCGGCGGAGATGGGAGAACGAATGCGCTCGGCGATATAAGCGATGGCTTCGTTGACGTTGGGCAGGATCGCTTCACACAGATCGGCCAGGGCTTCGGCCTTCGGCCCACCGGTCGCGATGCCTAACGTGTGCAAACGCGCCGAGACGCCGCGCTTGCGCAGCAGATCGACCGCGCCGATCGCCGCGTGGATGCCCAGCACCGCATCTTCCACCAGCCACACCTCGGCCGGCTCGCGCCAGAGCGCAATGGGCATGCTCGTCGAATCGCCCTCCGAGACCACACGATACGCGGCGCGCAAGGCTTCGGACTCGCCACGTAACACGGCGGCGAAGATGGCTGCCAGCGCCTGAACCGGCGCCGGCTTGGTGAGATACTCGACTTTCGATCCCACGCGCGCGGCGAGCCACTGCATCCGTCCCATCGCGATGAGCGGGAGGTTATTCAGATCGACGAGGATCATCGCGAGTTCGGCTTCGGGCGGGAAGCCCGCCGGCACGCGGATACCTTCCACCGCCCAATCGATGGTATCGCTGGGCGGCAGGCTGGGCCGAGCCGTGTACACACACACGCACGCTCCGCCTTTCACCAGTTCCCTGAGCAAAGCGTTGCCCGAGGGGCTGAGTGCGGATCGATCCTCGTCGTAGAGCAACGACGTCAATTCGAAATGCGGGCGCGTTCGATAAACTTCTTCGAACAGCGACGAGCCGAGCGTATATTCCTGAAACACCTGCGTGACCGGCGCATTGGGGAAATCGTACGGATCGGTCAACAGTTGCACGAAGGCGGACGCGACGGCCGGCCGGGCGGAACCCGAGAGCGGCAGATCGGCCACGGCATCGTTGAGCATGGCCAGCGCGCGCTCCGACGGGCGACCCGGCCGATCGCGCGTGGCGCTGACCCACTCACGGTAATCGATCGGGGCGATGCGAACCGGCCGGAACTGCGCCAGCACCTCGTTCAGCGGCGCGGGCGTCAAAGGCAGATCGGGGTTGGCTCGCAGCGCCGAAGCGATGATCGAGCCAATCGCCAGCGGACAGATATCCCATTCGTTGGTGTAGCCGTGCGCGTGGAAGACTTCGATCGCCTCTGCATCAGGCGCAAGATCGCCCTGGCCCATCAGGCGGCAGAAGTGATTCACGGTGGCGGCCACGCCAGCACGGTAACCGCGATCATCTACCAGCACGCCGTCAATGTCGAAGAGGAGGATGTTCAATTGCGCCTCGCTTGCGCGATGAATGCGTATGGACGTGTAGAAGTGCGGTAGGATTTTATCCTACTCAGTAGATCACGGATCGCCGACTTTAGTCGGCATTTTGGGCACTTTGCGCCGGCTGAAGCCGGCGTTCCATGTGTTTTCGTGATCTACTGATACTGCGCGCCGTTTGCGCATCAGCCGCTCCAGGCGATGCGACAACTCGGCTTCATAGCGGCTACGCGCGTAGCCATCAGGCAGCGCTTGAGCGATCGCCATCGCTTCGCGCGTCCACACACTGGCGCGATCGAGATTGGCCGTGTCCCACTCGCAGTGCTTTGCCAGTTCGATACAGGCCTCGATGCCCTGCGCCGTCTGTGATTCGCTCAGGGCTGCCCACACGCGCACAGCTTCCTCGCGCCGCCCCGCCCGTTTCAGTATCGCACCCAGCCGGTGCAGCGCGGCGAATCGCGTGGCAGGGTCGGGCCGGCAGGCCAGGCAATTGCGCAGCGCCGATTCGGCGTCGGCCGTCCGGCCGAGATCGTCGTACCACTTGCCCAGCGCGAGAAGATCGGCGGGGTCGGGCAAAGCCCTCCCTTGCATCCCCCCCAAACTTGAGGGGGACAGAGGGGAGGCTTGAGCAAACAAGTTGATCAACCGTGTGGACAACGACACCATCGACAGAATGTCGAGCATATTGTGATACAGCACGCGCGGCATCTCGCTGGCATCGCCGGTGCGGACATAGTGCACATACATCTCCGGGATCAGGTAGCCGGGCACGTCGGCCTGCTCGCGCTGCACGTTCAAGATGTGATGCTCCAACGACGACAGCGCGCACGACGGCAATCGGCCGCGCCACACGCGGCGGGCCGGCATCAATAGATCGAGGTGTGGGGCGCGCAAAATGCGTGGCCGCATCCGGGCGAGCGTGAACCGTGACTCCAGTAGGGGCATGTCAAAACCACGCCCGTTGAACGAGACGACTGCGTCGAATGCGTCGAGTCGTTCGGCCAGTGCGTGCAGCATGGCGAGTTCTTCGGCCGGAGTGCGCAGGAAGAACTGACGAAGGACGAAGGACGAATGCGAGACATCGAATGCGCCCAGACCGACCAGGAAAACGAGCGTGCCTGTTCCGCCGCCAAGCCCGGTCGTTTCGGTATCCAGGAAGACAACGCGGCTGAGATCGACCTGCGCCAGGGCGTCCTCGTTCGCGATCTGCGCGGCGGCAGCCGGTGAAACGCTGAGTAATTCGCCGAGTGTGTGATCGCCGTGCAAATGATCGGTGGAAAAGACATCCTCGTGAACGAAAGCCGGGCCGTAGGGCGTGTCGATCGGGCGGCCATCGACAAAGGACTCAATGCCGAGGCTTTCCCCCGGTATCATGGTAGTCAGGGAGTGTGGAGGCGTTCGGAGGTGCGTCGCACCCTTGTGAACACCCAGGCGGCGGAGTTTATCGCGCAGATCAGTCATGGGCAACGGATGAAAAGCGAATAAGCGGATATGCGCCGTCATTATAGCCTCACGTCTCCGAAGCCACAATCCCCCGCCCTCAGCATTCTACATTCTGCATTCTACATTCTGCATTCAACATTCTGCATTCTACATTCTACATTCTGCATTCTACATTCTGCATTCAACATTCTGCATTCTACATTCTGCATTCATCCTTCATCCCTGATATAATCCTCGTCGAGGTGGGCGATGAAGATTCTGGCGATTGACGTCGGCACCGGCACGCAAGACATTCTCCTGTACGATAGCGACAAAGAAATCGAAAACTGTCTCAAGCTGGTCATGCCTTCGGCGACGATGATCGTCGCGCAGCAGATCAAACAGGCCACACGCGCAGGCCGGCCGATCGTGTTGACCGGTGTGACGATGGGCGGCGGGCCGAGCGCGTGGGCAGCGCTCGATCATGTCCGCGCCGGACACAACGTGTACGCCACACCCGAAGCCGCGCGCACCTTCGACGACGAACTGGAGAAGGTGGCGGCGCAGGGCATCACCATTGTGAGCGAAGACGAAGTGACCCGGCTGGACGGCAACATCGTGCGGGTGACGATGCGCGACTTCGACTTCGACGCGATCCGATCCGCCTTCCGGCCGTTTGGCGTCGATCTGCGGCCCGACGCGCTGGCGCTGGCCGTGTTCGACCACGGCAACGCTCCGCCCGGCTACTCGGATCGACAGTTTCGTTTCGACTATCTGGAGCAGCGCATCCGCGTGCAGAACCGGCTGTCTGCGTTTGCCTTCAAGCGCGGCGAATTACCCGCGCATTTGACGCGCCTGCAAGCCGTGCAAGAAACGGCGGACTTCGACGGGCCGGTGATACTGATGGACACCGCGCCCGCCGCTGTCCTCGGCGCGCTGCTCGATCCGGTTGTCTCTGCACACGAGCGTCGGCTGGTGGTCAACGTCGGCAACTTTCACGTGCTCGCTTTCCGCCTGGGCGCGGGCGGCATCGAAGGCGTATTCGAGCATCATACCGGCGAGATCACACTCGCTCAACTCGATGGCTTCCTCGACAAGTTGATCGACGGCACGCTTCAGCATCGCGACGTGTTCGACACGATGGGGCACGGGGCGCTGGTGCTCGATCCGCGACCAATCCCCGATACGGAGCAGGTCTTCGTGTCTGTCACCGGCCCGCGCCGATCGCTGATGCGCGCGTCGAAGCACACGCCGTACTTCGCCGTGCCGTTCGGCGACATGATGATCGCCGGCTGCTTCGGCCTGCTGCGCGCCTTCGCCGACGTGTACCCCGAATATGCGCAGACGATCCTGGAGTCGCTCGGCGGGGCCAAGCATGGCGCGCCGTGGGAGACGCTGTGATTTTGCCTCTTGACTCTGACGCTACGTGAGGGTCTATACTGCTGATTGCCGCCAGGGTCGAATCGGGGTAGTATTAGACTGTACAGTGACCGCTCCGGGGCGTGCCTACAACATGGATATAGAACCTATCCGTGCAGCCTTCAGGGCCAGGCAGGCATATTTCACAGACCATGCTCTGCGGCGGCTCATCCAACGCAAAATATCGGACGAGGAAATTCACGACGCTATTCTGACCGGCAAATCATTGAAGAATATCCTGACGACAAGTACGGGCCGAGTTGCCTCATTTACGGGACAACGCGAGCAGGTCGCGCTCTGCACGTCCAGTGCTGTTTGCCACCGCGAGTGCGCGTGGTGACGATTTACGAGCCTGATCCTGAGGAATGGATCAATGGTCGCACGAGGAGAGAGTCAAAGTGACATCGTGCTACTTCTGCGGCGGTGAACTGAAAGAGGAATTGACCACATTCGTGTACCAGGAAGGTGAGCGGATCTACTTAGTTAAGAACGTACCGGCCTGGGTGTGCCAGAAATGCGGTGAAAGAGAGTATTCCCAAGAAGTCACACATCAAGTCGTGAACATGCTGCAGCAGTCGCCACGGTCCTATGAAATTGCCCACGTACCTATGTATGATCTGGCGCAAGTCAAGGCTTGAAGGTCTGCTGCTCAACGCCCGAAAGGCAGACATCTGTGACTGTAATCAACCCCGACGAGATCGCAATCGCAGGACCCCAGCCCGATCGTAGCGCCGAGGCGCAGCCACTTGCCCGGCGCCGGCCCGAATGGCTCAAAGTCCGCGCGCCGGCCGGCGAGACGTACGAGACGCTCAAACGGCTGATGCGCGTGAAGACGCTGCACACCGTGTGCGAGGAAGCGCTGTGCCCCAACATCGGCGAGTGCTGGGGGCGCGGCACGGCCACCTTCTTGATGATGGGCGACGTGTGCACGCGCTCGTGCGGCTTCTGCGACATCAAGACGGGGCGGCCCGCGCCGCTCGATTGGGACGAGCCGCGCCGCGTAGCCGAGGCCATCCGCGCGATGAATCTGCATCACGCCGTGATCACCTCGGTCAATCGCGACGAACGGAAGGACGGCGGCGCGCCGATCTTCGCGATGGTGATTCAGGAGATACGCCGGCGCGTGCCCGCCTGCACCATCGAAGTGCTGATCCCCGACTTCAAGGGCAGTCGCGGCGCGCTGAAGATCGTCGTCGACGCGCAGCCGGACATCCTCAATCACAATGTCGAAACCGTGCCGCGCCTGTTCAAGAAAGTCCAGCCGCAGGATCGCTACGAGTGGGCGATGGCGACGCTCGGCAACGCCAAGCACATTGACCCCAACCAGATCACCAAGAGCGGCATCATGGTCGGCCTGGGCGAGACCGACGAAGAAGTGATCGACGTGATGCGCGACCTCGTGAGCCTCAAAGTCGATATCCTCACCCTCGGCCAGTATCTCCAGCCGAGCAAGCAGCATCTGCCGGTCGAGCGCTTCGTGCCGCCGCAGCAGTTCTCCGAGTTTAAGCGCATCGGGTTGGAGATAGGCTTCCGCTGGGTCGAGTCGGGGCCGCTGGTGCGATCCTCGTACAACGCCGATCGACAGGCGCGCGAGGTACGCCCCGTCGGGACGCGCAACACGAATCACGCGAGCGTCGCCGACAAGTATTCTTCGTAAGTGCCGAGAACCTCTCGCGCCACACCGTCCTTCAGCTCAACAATGCGCGCCGCGATGCGATCGATGAAGTAGCGATCGTGCGAAACTGCCAGCACCGCACCCTCGAAATCGTCGAGCGCGGCTTCCAACACTTCTGCCGAAGCGATGTCGAGATTGTTCGTCGGCTCGTCGAGCAGGAGGAAATTCGCATTGCCCAGCATGAGTAGCGCCAGTTGTAGCCGGCTGCGCTCGCCGCCCGACAGATCACCCACGCGCTGGCGCATCTGTTTGTAGGAATACAGGAACCTGAGCAGAAATGCGACAGCGGCATTCTCCGCCATCGGCCTGGCGCGGCGCACCGTGTCGATCAGGGTCTGCGCCGGGTCGAGCGTTTCGTGGTGCTGCGCGTAATAGCCGATCTCCACGCTCGGCCCAATCACGATCTCGCCTGCGTCGATCTGCTCCTGCCCTAAAATCGTGCGGAGCAACAGCGATTTGCCCGCGCCGTTCGGCCCAGCCAGCACCACACGCTCAGCGTACCGGACGAGCAGGTTCACGTCGCGCAGAACAGCCACGCCGCCAAAGCCCTTCGCCAATCCGCTAACCTCCACCACCTTGTTGCTGCCGCGCCAACCGTCCAGCTCCAGCCCGATGCGCCTGCGCTTCAACTGCGGGCGCTCGATCTGGTCCATCTGCTCGACGCGAGAAAGGATCGCTTTACCGCGCCGGGTGAGTTTTGGGTTGTCGTAGTCACGCCCCCAAATCAGCAAGCGCCTGGCGACCGCTTCCAGCCGATCGATTTGACGCTGTTGAATCCGATACAACTGCTGCTGGCGAGCCAGTCGCAACTCCTTCTCGATAACATACTCCGAATACGTGCCGGGGTACACCTCGATCTGGCCGCCCTCCAGATCGGCGATCTCGTCCACCACACGATCGAGCAGGTAGCGATCGTGCGAGACGATGACGACCGCACCTGCGTACTGCTGGATGAACCGTTCCAGAAATGCCTTGCCGTTCAGATCGAGATGATTGTCGGGTTCGTCGAGCAGCATGACGCCGGGAGGTCGCATCAACAGGCGCGCCAGGCCGACGAGTTTTTTCTGCCCGCCGCTCAACGCAGGGACCTTGACGTGCAGATCGCGCTCGGCGAAGCCGAGGCCGAGCAGTGTCTCGCGCACGCGCTGCTCAAAGGTCGACCCGCCCAACGCGTCGAAATGCTCGTGCAGGTGCGCCTGCCGGTCGAGTGCGCGCGCCAGCTTCCGGTCGTCACTATACACGGCGGGATCGGATAGCTGCGCTTCGATGCGGGCCAGCTCGGCTTCGATCTGCGCCAGTTCCGGGATGGCCGACAACACCTCTTCGAGCGCGGTCTTGTCTGGGTCGAGTACCGGCTCTTGCGCCAGATAACCGACCGTGACACCTTTGGCGCGCGTCAGCGTTCCAGCATCGGGCGTGTGCTCCCCGGCGATCAACTTCAACAACGTCGATTTACCCGCACCATTCGGGCCGACGAGGCCGATCACCCGGTCGTCGTGAATTTCGAGCGAAAGGCCAGACAGGATTGACCTGCCGAACAGATTCAAGGAGACATTGACGACATTGAGCGCAATCATAGAATTCTCCGAGGAAAACAAAAGCCGCAGGCGGCGCGCCTGCGGCTTGACGACAGCATCGGGAATCGATCTAACGGTCACCAGGCGCAATACGACAAGGACTCGCCACGATGAAGCCACGAATGGCGATTTCGATGATGCTATGAGCAGAAAGCTGAACCATCATGGTCGGCATTATAACTGCGCGCATTCAGCCGGTCAAGTTGTGCGGTCATACGCCCAAAAAGCGTTCGAGCGCGGCGAGCAACGGCTCACGGTGCGGCGGCTGAATGACCAACGGCGTGTCTCGCGCCACAGCGTAGACTGCTTCGGCCGCGTCGAGAGCGGCGCGCGGGCGCGCAGCGGCACGCGCCGCCGCCGACATCTGGCTCAAGATACCACCGCCGTTCGACACCCAGTGATTCAAAATTGCAATGATACGATCGGGCCGCTCGGCCAGGACGCCCGCGCCGGTCTCTATCATGTACGTCACGTTCTCTTCTTCCTGCGACGGGATAAAGCCGCTGAGGATCGTCGGCAAGTCGCGGGCCAAGGCCTCGGCGACGGTCGTCGGCCCGGCTTTGCTCACCAGCACATCGGCGGCGTTCATCAGCACCGGGATGTCCTGCGTAAAGCCGTAGATGCGCACCGGGATCGGCCAATCGACCTCGTTGAGGTGCTGCTCCAGTTTCTTGTTGCGCCCCGCGACCACAATCATCTGTATATCCAAGCCCGAGAACCCGACGGCGCGCACGATCTCACCCAGATGGCCCATGCCCTCGCCGCCACCCATCAACAGCACCGTAGGCTTCTCAGGCTGCAGCCCCAGACGCGCGCGCACGGCCGGACGGGGTTCGAGCGGTCCGGCAAACTCCAACCGGATCGGCAGGCCGGTCACGCGAATCTTTTCGCTGGGCACGCCGTGCTCAATGGCCTTGACCCGACTGAACTCGGTCGGGGCTAACAGGCAATTCGTTTCGGGATCACACCACAGCGCGTGCACAGCGATGAGATCGGACACCATTGTAATGAAGGGCAGCCGCCGGCCGGTGTGGCGCATGGCCCACAAGCAGGGATAAACAAATAATGGATGGACGGACACAATCGCATCAACCGGCTGCTCGACGATCTTCAACGCCGCCGACCGCACCAACGGCCAGGTTGACCTCATCAACGCTTTGGCGCGATTGGCATCGTTCAGCGCGCGCCAGGCTGCGCCGTACCCATCGCCGCCCAGTTTCACTTGTAACGAATAAGTCGAATCGATCAGGTGACTGAATGGAAATGGTGCAAAGCCGCGCAATCCATCGACTACCTGCGCCTCAACGGCCTGTCCATACTGGTGCACCAGAGCCTGTGCCACCGCTTCAGCGACTGCGCCATGTCCGCCGCCAGTTTTTGCCATCAAGAGCATGAATCGCAGTGGCTGCATTCAATCACCTCGTTCAGGTTCGGTTGCGCGGGATTGGAGCGGGACGATTATACCATGCCGACCTGTTACAGCGGCTTCGCGACTAGCACTCAGGTACCCCCCGATTCTTACGGATTCTAACCATACTGTTTTGATCACATTACGCGAATTCGATATATGATTTGGTCACCGGTGAAAACCGAGTACTTGCGAGACAAAGACCGACATCACATTATGAAAGGAGACGAAGACATGCTGTTCACACCGCGCGAGGAAGGGCAAGGATTGGTGGAGTACGCGCTGATCCTGGTGCTCGTCGCCATCGTCGTGATTGTCATTCTGGCGATTCTTGGCCCGACGATTGGCAACATTTTCTCCAATATTGTCACCAACCTCTGATCCTTTTTCATCTGAAGCGCAGAACCCGCTTCCATGGGCTGGAAGCGGGTTTTGTGTTTAATAATCCGGCTCCGCCAGCGCCGTGTAACGATCGTGACGTTAGATCGACTGAAGAGATGCGAATCGCATACATATTCGTAGAGACTTTAGACTTCCGTAAGAGTCTGCGATATAATCTCGATAGAGCCTGCCAGGGAGGAAACAATGCTGAACAGTCTGTTAGGCCGGCGCGAGCAGGAAGACACTGTGCGCAAGATGGGCCGCCTGCCGCCCGGCCAGGCGCTGACCCAGAAATTTCCGGTGTTGCACTACGGACCGATCCCGTCCTTCAACCCGGCGACATGGGACTTCCGTGTGTTCGGGCTGGTGGACGAGGAGAAACGCTGGACGTGGGAAGAGTTCAATCGTTTACCGCGACGCAAACTCGTGATGGACATTCATTGCGTGACGCGCTGGAGCAAGTTCGACACGGAGTGGGAAGGCGTCCACATCAAAGACCTGATCGATCAAGGCTTTATCAAGCCCAAACCCGAAGCCCGGTTCATCATGCAGCACTGCGAATATGGCTTCACGGTCAACATCCCGCTCGATGTAGCGCTGGGCGACCAGTTTCTAATGGCAACACACTTCAACGGCCAACCCCTCGATCCTGAGCACGGCTACCCTTTACGCGGGGTGGCGGGCGCGCTCCCCAGCCAGGCCACGAACGAGAACGACCGCTATTTTTGGAAGGGCGGCAAGTGGCTGCGCGGGCTGGAATTCATGGCGAGCGATCGCCCCGGCTTTTGGGAGCAGGCCGGATACTCGATGACCGCGAACATCTGGAAGGAAGAGCGGTTCGGCTGGTAGCGCGGAGCCTTTTCTGCACATTGTCTGAAACGACGGAGCCGGTTCCCCCGGCTCCGCACTTTGCCAGGTGCTCTACGCAGAGCCTGGCGGCGGTGGATACTCAGGCCGGCCGCCAGCCAGTCGCCACCACAGCCCTTCTTCCATCGGCCACCACGTTTCCGGCAGCGGCGCGCTGTTCAGCGCGTGATCGTTTTGAATCGAACGATCGATCGCCGCCGTCAAGACTTTCACCAACCGGGTAGCCACAAGCGCGATATACACGCCGATCAACACGAGGGCGAACAGGCCGAGATCAATGGTCAGAATGAAGAGGATGAGATAGGCATTCCACGCGCCGTGGGCCGTCGCGGCTCGGAGCAGGCCGCTCCCAATGACGCGCCGATTGCCCGTCAGCCGCGCTCGCGCATACTCTGCGCCGATCAGGCCGGTCACGACGCCGTGCAGCCAGATTGCCACCACCCGCAGCCAGACGAAGGCGAAGGTGAACAGGCCAGCACCGCTGGAGCCGCTCAGTACCAGTATGGCCCAGATGTACAATGCACTCTCGATCAGGCCGAAGCCCAGCCCGGCAGCGAAACCCAGCGCCAGCCCGTCGCCGTGGGAGCGGATCGCGCCGCGAAACAGCCACAGGCCGATCGCCTTCGACGCCTCCTCGATCAGCGGCGCAGCCACTACGACCAAGAGAGCCAATCCAAGGACGATCACCGGATCGCGCAGCAGCAGCAGCACGTCTTCCGGACGGGTGATCGCCGCCGCCCGCGGCTCGAACAGCGGGCCAAGCAGTTCGACGAAGCGCAACTCCAGCCAGAGCGCGGGGATGACGCTCAGGACGCCCCACACGAACGCAAAGAAAACGCTCCATTCCATCGGCCTGCGGCGGAGCGCGATCGACTCTGCGGTGGACGGCCAGCGGCGGTCAACCTGCGCGCCGAATCGGCGAAACACCCACAGCGCACCTGCACCGGCCAGTGTGACGCCGGCGACAGCACAGAGCAACAGTATTCCCTTCAAGTCGCCGATCGTCTGCAATCGGAAGCCGGTGCCGAGAATTGTCCCCACCAGCCACACTACGACGAAAAATGCTCCCGCTCGGGTCGCGTTGCCGGGCGCATACACCCTGTCCGGCCCAGACTGTAACAGCAAGCTGATCGATTGAACCATGACGATCACGCCGACGAAGAGCAACGTCACCCCGGCGGCCGGCTGAAGAACCCCGAGGTCACTGACCACATCCAGTGGCTCGCCAGCTAGCAACCACCCGAACAACGCGGCTACTGTGCCCATCGCCGACGCGGCGATCAACCTCCACCTGGCGCTCGCCGACCACGCAGCCGGCTCAGGTCCACTTTCCGCTATTGACGGCTGCACCGATTGCGGTGTGTCGATCATGGCATTCCCTTCACGGCCTGCGCTTCGAGCCGTTTGGCTTGTCGTCCTTCGCGTTGCGTTCGCTCTTCTCGTCGGTCTTGCTTTCCGTCGCCGACTTGCCCGCCTTCTCGAGTAACTCCGCGATCTGCTTCAAGCGCGCCTCGACCTTGCCGTGCACCGATTCGGGCGGGAACTGGCCGCGCGCGTTGCGCTTGCCAGCCTTGGCACCCGTCAACAGCTCGACGCCCTCGTCCACCGTGCCGACGGCCCAAATGTGAAACTGCCCCGCCTGAATGGCCTCGACCACGTCTTCGCGCAGCATCAGGTTCTTCGCGTTCGCCGATGGGATCAGCACGCCCTGTTGGCCGGTCAGCCCGCGCGTCGCGCACACGTCGTAGAAGCCTTCCACTTTTCGCGTCGCGGCGCCAATCGCCTGCATGTGCCCCTGCTGATCGACCGAGCCGGTCACCGCGATGTCCTGGCGGATAGGCACGCCGGCCAGGCTCGACAGCAGTGCATACAATTCCGCGCTCGATGCGCTGTCGCCGTCCACATCGTTGTACGACTGCTCGAAGCCGATGCTCGCGCTCAACGTCAACGGGCGCTCGACGGCGTACTGCGCGCCGAGATACCCTTGCAGGATGCTCATGCCTTTGTCGTGGATGCGCCCGCTCAACCGCGCCTCGCGCTCGATGTTGATCACGCCCGCACGGCCCAGGTACGTCCGCGCGCTGATCCGTGACGGCGCGCCGAACGAGTGATCGCCGATCGTGCGGACACTCAGTCCGTTGATCTGTCCCACCACCGCGCCGTCCGTCGCCACGTGGATCGTCTGTTCGAGGATCATGCGCCGCATCTGCTCTTCGACCTGGTTGGAGCGGGCGCGTTCTTCGTCGATGGCCTTGCGCACGTCGGCGGCACTGATGGCGTCACGGCCCGCTTTGCCGGCCCAGTACGATGCCTCCCGGATCACGTTCGCGACTTCGCCGAAACGCGCGCTGAGCCTGGTCTGATCCTCGGCCAGCCACGAGCCGAACTCCACGATCTTCGCCACTGCGCCCGGATCGAACGGCCGCAGACCCTCTTCCTCGCAACGCGCGCGGATAAACAGCGCGTAAGCCTGTTCGGTGTCGGGTGCGCGATCCATATCCGGTGCGAAGTCGGCCTTCACCTTGAACAACTTCTGGAAGTCTTCGTCGACGTTGTAGAGGAAGTAATACAGGCTGGGGCTGCCCAGCAGGATCACCTTCACGTCGAGCGGGATCGGCTCCGGCTCCAGCGTGCGCGTCGGGAACATCTGGAACTGTGTGCCCGGATCGTCGATTTGCACCTGGCCGCTATCGAGCGCACGCTTCAGCGCGTTCCAGGCGTTCGCATCGTTCAGCGCGTCTTTCGCGCGCAGAACGAGATAGCCGCCGTTGGCCCGGTGCAGCGCGCCGGCGCGCAGCATCGTGAAATCCATGACCGTGCCGCCGAAGCGCACGTCCCGCTCGATGCGCCCGATCAGGTTCATGAACGAGGGATTGTTCTCAATCACGACCGGCGAGCCGCGCGTGTGCGTGTTATCCACCAGCACGTTGACCTGATAGCGCATGCGCGGCGTCGGGCCGAGGGCCGGATCGGCTGGCGACGAGGGCGGCTGGCGATCGGGGTTGAAGTCGTTGACGTGATCGATGATGTCCTGCCGCACTTCGGCCAGGTAATCGATGACTTCGGGGCAATCGGCCCGATAGCGCTCGGCGAGCGCGTCGACCACGTGACCGGCGACGTGCTCCGCCACCTGCCGATCCAGTTGGGCCACGGCTTCCTGCGCGTCTTTCTCGTAACCGCGCACCAGGCGCACCGAGTCGGCCAGCGCGTCCTGCAACTCGATCGAGGCTGCTTCCATTCGCTGGCGGACATCGGGCGGCGGGTTCGGCAGTGCTTCGACCGGTGCGGGCTTGCCGTCGATCAGCGGTGCGAGCACCAGCCCACCCGGCGTGCGTGTCAACGTGAAGTTGTGCGCCGCCGCCGCCGCCGATAGGTCGTTGAAGGCTTGCTGCTGCTTCGCGTCGAGATCGCGCGCGACGCGGGCACGCGCTTGCTGATACTCTTCCGAGTCGAATGCACGCGGCACATCGACCTGTAAACGCGCGATCAGCGCGTGCATGTCTTGACGGAGCGTGGCGGCGCGGCCCGGCGGCAGGCGCATCGCACGCGGCTTGTACGGATCGACGAAATTGTGGACGTACACCCAATCGTCCGGGACCTGACCGCGCGCGGCTCGATCCGCCAGGAAGCGATCGATGGTCGTGGCGCGGCCGCTGCCACCCGGCCCCAGCACAAAGATGTTGAACCCCGGCCCGTCGATGTCGATGCCGAACTCGATCGCGCGAGTGGCGCGCGGCTGGCCGAAGATGTCGCTGGACAGCGGCAGGTCGGCAGTCGTCTTAAACTTGAAGCGCGCCGGTGAGCAGGTGCGGCGAACGTGCTTGGCAGAGAGTTCCTTTATAGGCATATCTGGCTTCCCAAGCCGTAAAACGTAAAGCGTGAAACGTGAAGCGTAAAGTGCTCACTGCCACGTTTTACGTCTTACGTTTTACCTCTTACGAGAACAGCAACGCCCCCAGGTGATGTCCGCTGAGGGCGTCGCACAATGCCAGGCTGGTCAACCCTCCCGCAGGTTCATAGTCGCGTGTGAGACGGTCATCATCCGCAACCTGCGGGAGGATTGTCGTTAGCGGCCCCCGATGTGCATCGGCATGATGACGTGCGTGAACGCATCGTCGCCCACCGGCCGGATCAGGCCGGGTGATGAGGGCGTCGTCATTTCGAGCACGACCTGCGGCGTGCCGGCCACGTTGAGCACATCGATCATGTACTTCACGTTGAAGGCGATCTCGATCGGGCCGCCTTCCACCGAGGCGTCCAGCTCGCCGGCATTGTCGCCGGTTTCGGCGCTGGTCGCCTGCACCGTAACGTGCCCCGGTGCAAGTTCGCCGCCCGGCGTCACGGCCACCCGCGCGATGTTGGCGTTCTCACGGGCGAAGACGCTGGCCGCCTTGCACGCCTTGAGCAGCGGCGCAGTATCCATCACGGCGCGCGTCTCGTAGCGCTTGGGCATGATCGCGGTGTAGTCGGGGAATTTGCCGTCGATCAACTGCGACACCAACTCGATGTTGCTGAGGTGGAACAGCACCTGGCTGCGCTGCGGCGTGACCAGGATGCTGATCGGGTCTTCCTGCTCACCGGACACGCGGCCCAGTTCGGCCAGCGCGCGCGCCGGGATGATCACCTCGATCGGCTTGTCGACCGAGGTCAGCAAGGCCCCGGCACGCACCGACAGCCGAAAACCGTCGGCGGCGGCGAAGGTCAGTTGATTGCCCTGGAACTTCGCCAGCACGCCGGTCAGGATCGGGCGGCTCTCGTCGGTCGCCGCAGCAAAGGCGACCTGATCGATCATTTTTCTCAGCGCGTCTGGCGCAATCTGGATCGCACCCTCTTCGCCGATCTGAGGGATGAGCGGGAACTCTTGCGCGTCGATGCCCTTGATATGCGTCTCGAAACGACCCGATCGCAGGCCGAGCGTCTGCGTGCGAACCGAGACTTCCATGTCAATGCGATCCGGCGGCAGGGCGTTGATCAGATCGACGAACGTACGCGCCGGCACGGTAATCGCGCCGTCTTCTTCCACCTTCGCGCCGATCCAGCAGGTGATCCCGATCTCCAGATTCGTGGCGGCGAGCTTAAGACGGCCATTGTCGGTGGCGAGGAGGATGTTACCCAAGACCGGCAAGGTCGATCGCGCGGCCACGGCGCGGCCCACGATGCTCAGGCCCTTCGCCAGGTTCTCTTGCAGACACGAGACTCTCATGGAGTGAGCCTCCAGCGATTGAGGTTCCGTTCAGAGCGAGTCAAGTATAGCCTGTCTGGTGATTACACACAAGTCGATATAACCACGGAGACACAGAGTCCACGGAGATTTCAAGAGGCTTTTCTCCGTGCCTCTGTGCCTCCGTGGTGAGATGTGGATAATCACCAATAGCCTGTGCAGGGGGAAATCGCAAGCAGGAACACTAAAGGATGAAGGCGGAGGGATGAAGGATGAAGAGAGCTTTCATCCCTCATCCCTCATCCCTCTAGAACACTGCCAGAACTGGCTCGGCGAGACGGCCAGCGACGCGAGCGGGCGCTGCAACACGCCGTCGAGCGCGGCCAGCGCCCCCGCGCCGAGCAACCGCTTCAAGACACCCACGCGGAAGAACGACACGGATCGCCGATTTCTTATCTCGAAGCCCGCGTCGCGCAGCCGCTCTTTCACCCAGGCCGGATGAAAGTCGAAGTTCAGAGTGGCGAACTCGAATGGTTCGCGCGCGTAAGGCGACCACGCCTGTCGCCGCAGCGCGTAACGCAGCATCGATTTGAGGTTGCGCTTGTTGGCGAACTCGACGACGAAGGTCCCGCCCGGCTTCAGCGCCGCCGATATCTGGCGCAGCGCCTGCGGCACATCGACTAGGTGGTGCATCACGCGCACCATGACCACCGTATCGAACGCAGCATCGGCCAACGGCCAACGGTACACGTCGGCGGCGACGAACTTAAAGCGCGGATCGTGCCCCCAGCGCTGGCGCGCTTCGAGCAGCGTCGAGCGGGCGTAGTCCATCAGCACGATCTCGTCGTAGCCCAGATACAGCCCGCCCAGGCGGCCGGCGCCCGCGCCGATCTCGATCAACCGATGGCCGCGCGGCGGCAGCAGCGCCCGCAGCGCGATCCGCTCGGCGCGGTCCTCGTACTCGCGTGCCGCTGTCCAGAATTCTGTGCTGTATTTGGATCCTTCGTAATCGATGACTCTTGGCTGAGGCATATATTGTTAACCACGAAGACACAAAGGCACGAAGATCATAAGCAGACCTCATAAATGTGCTCCAACAGGCCCGGTCCGAGTGCCCTGTGAATCGCATAAGCGGACTCCACAATCGCCGTAGCGAGGCATTCCTCGTCATCGGAGAGAGGTTTATGTTCCACCCTTTCCTCCTTCGTGTCTTCGTGCCTTTGTGGTTAATAATCTTATGGCCCTGTGAACGGGCACATATCGGCAGCAACGTACTGCCGATTGGCGTAACCAAACGCATTCAGGCCGTCGAGCACGTCGGCATTGTCGTTGGCGTGGACATTCGCGGCCAGGCACGCCGCGACGAGGTCGTTCGTCTCCTGATACTTCGTCCAGAAGACCTGCGCCAGTTGCCGATAGGCGTGGCCGGGAGCGCCGGAGGGGGAATCGGCGCTCAACCGATCGAACGCCGCCTGCGCGGATGCGACATCACCGAAGCGCGCGTTGGCGATCATGATCCGATACCACGCATACGCGGTCAGGTTCGCGCGATCGGTCGGCTTCTCCATGCCGATCTCAACCTGCCAATCTTTCAACGTGTCGTCGGTGATTACGCGCTGATATAGATCAGTCACACCAGTAATGTTGCCGAGCGTTGGCAGAAAGTCGGGGTTCGTTAAAAAGTCGTCGGCGTCGTGGACGGCGTGAATGCGATACTCGGGCGGCGAGACGATCTGCCCCACCTTCGCGAACTGCGCGCCGTTCCAATCCCACGTCTCGGTAATCGTCCGTTGTGGCCCTGCGCCGACCGACGCGATCTGACCACTCACGGCTTGAATCTCCTGCGCGGGGTCCGCGTCGAGATTCGCGAACGTGTATTGAGGATACGGCATCTGCAGCCGGTCACCCATCAGGCTGACGAAGCGCGTGCCGTCCCAACCCAGCACGTCGAGCGTGTCGAAGCAAGTGTGCGCGCCGCACTCCGAACGGATCGTCGCCACCTGCGCGCCGCGCCCCGCGCCGACGAAGTCGTCGACGCGCTTCACCTGCAGCATCGGCCAGCCGGTGTCTTGATGCAACAGCGGCGCGGTTCGATCGGCGCAGCCGTAGATCAGCAGCATCCCGTTCGGCACGAGATCGACGGGCCGGCTGGCCGGGTCGTAAATCGACACGAGCGTTTCCGGGTCGCCGTCGCCGGTTAGGTCGTACGGCCACACGCCGCCGAACTGTGCGTCGATCGAGCTGGCGTTGGTCAGGATGGTGCGCAGTGCAGCGGGCGAGCCGCCCGCGTTGAGATAGTTGCCGATCGCTTCGGGATAGCCGCCGTAATCCACGGGCGCGATCCAGGCTGCGTTCGGATCGGGTGCGGGGCAGTTGGGAACGCGAGTGGGAGTCGGGGTTACGGATGGTGTGGGCGTGGGTCGAGGTGTGGGAGTATCGGTGGGCGTCGGCGTCGGCTCGGGCGTGCGCATTGAGCAAGCAGACACCACCAGCATCGCAGCCAGAATCGACCCGAGACGAGTTCGCATGGCGCAGCGATTGTAGCACAGCGCTTCGAACCGGTGGGTACATTTCACTTTTGGGGCGACTTTTCGAGCAGCGTTGGAAACTCAAGCGGCGCGCTGTTCCGACGGCAGTTGCACTGCCGTCGCCGCAGTCCAACTGCGGCGAAAACACAAGAGTTCGCATGGCGCAGCGATTGTAGCACAGCGCTTCGAACCGGTGAAACACTTGCCCTCTGCCGACAAAGCGGAGTACAATCAGAGCGGATTCGGGGAGGACTGTATGGACGCACCTAATCCGTTCACCGAGCGCGGTGTGATCAAGGACCCCAAGCGCTTCTTCGGGCGCAAGCGCGAGTTGAAGCAGATTTTCGAGCGCCTGGCGGCGATGCAAAGCGTGTCGATCGTCGGCGAGCGGCGCACCGGCAAATCGTCACTGCTGGAGATCATCGCCGCGACCGGTTCGGATCGGCTGGGCAATGACTCCGAGTTTCATTATATCGACCTTGAGCGCGTCGAAAGCACCGAGGATTTTGTCGCTCGGGCGCTGGATGCGCTCGCCGCCGAAGGCCAGACCCTGCGTGACCTGGAACGCGCGATCGAGCAGCGCAAGGCGATTTTGTGCCTCGACGAATTCGAGCAATCGGGCGATTTCTCGAAGGAGTTTTTCGGCGCGCTGCGCAGCCTGGCCTCGACCGGCCACCTGGCGCTCGTCGTCGCCAGTCAATCCAAACTGGCGGACCTCGCCAGTGAAGGCATCACCACATCGCCGTTTTTCAACATCTTCACGACGCTGCACCTGGGCGATCTGACCGAAGAGGAATCGGGCGAGCTCTTGAATGGACTCGGCCAGCCGGCCGGCCGAGAGTTCTCGCCGGACGAGGTGCGCGCGGCCTATCGAGAGACCGGCGGCAATCCGTGGCGGCTGCAAATCTTCGGCTATCATCTCTTCGGGACGAACAGCCTGACCGAGGCTATCCGCCGCTACCAGGAAGAACTGGCCAGTTATAACAACGCGCCGAACGCGATGCGCCCCGCCCGCGCCGGACGCGAGACAACCCGACTGTCGTCCGTCCTGCTCGTCGCCGCCGCGCTGATCGGCTTCATTTCGATGGTCTTCAACTTCGGGGCAGGGATGCTTCTGATGCTGGCGCTGACGCTGGCCTCATTCCTGCTGGAAGGATGGCGCGGCCTGCGCCAGCGCGGAGCGAACTGATGGCGAAGCGCGCCGCCTCTCCCGTCCCGGCAGCAACGCTCACGCTTCCGCCCGACACGGTCTTCAAAGTGCAAGTCGTGCCGCCGGACAAGCCGCCGGATGCGTGGGAGCGCTGGCGACCCTACGTGGTGTGGGCGTTCCGCGCCATTTTGGTCATCAGCGGTTTGATGTGGTTCTTCTGGCTCCAACCGGTCGAGTACCCGGCTCCCCTCACCGATCCCGGCCTCCCCGAACTCTCGATCACACTGACTTATCCGCAGTACGTCTCGATCGGCGACGAGGGAACCATCGACCTGAGTGTGACGAACGTCTCGACCCGGACGATCAGCGGCACACTCGTGCTGGCCTTTGGCGACGCGCCGCCGGTGCGCGTGCGCGACGATTCCGCGAACGTCCTGAAAGTGGAGAACCTGCCGCCCGGCGGCAAGCAGACATTGAGCGTGCATTACAGTCTGGCGTTGGCTCCCACCCTCGGCGGCGGCTACCTGGAATTCACCCCGCGCGCGTCGATCGACGGCGGCGGCAGCGTGGATTACGCGACGCAGCGCGTGGACGTCACCTTCGTCCCGCTGGTGCGGACGATGCTGGTCATCGTCCTGGGGCCGGCCGGCCTCGCCGGGCTGTTCTGGGATCAAATCAAGAAGCGTCTCTTCCCATCTCAATAACCCGCTATGTCTCGGCCATCCGACCTTCCGCCTTCATCCCTCAGCCCTCATCCTTCAAGCGATCCGCTCTCGCCGTTCTTCTTCGCCGGCTTCCTGCGCCTGCTGTACTGGACATTCTTCAAGCCGAGCGGTTTTCAAGACTACACACGCAGGCTGCTGGGTGAAGACGCGGACAAAGAAGGCTTGCGCCCATTCCTTGCCGCGCTGAAACACCCGCACACCCGGCGCTTCATGCTCAAGAGCCTGTTCCTCACCGTCGCCGTGACCGCGCTGACCAGTGCAACGATCAACGTGGCGTTCAACCCGGAAGGCGTGGATGTGCCAAGAGTCGCCTTCGGCGTGGCCTTCGGCGTGGCCTTCGGCGTGGCCGGAGGCGTGGCCGTCGGCGTGGCCGGAGGCGTGGCCGGAGGCGTGGCCGTC
>DATBWU010000218.1:0-30354 GCA_036514635.1 Anaerolineae bacterium
CGGGCGGCAGGGTCGGCAACAGCGCGCGCGCCTGCGCCAGATCGTCGACGGCGACGAAGTGTCCCAGCAGCGCTTCGACGGCGGGGCGGATCGTCTCGGCGCAGATCACCAGATCGGCGGCGCGCTGCACGTTATCGGCGCGTGCGAAGTCGAGCCGTCGTAACGAGTCGAGCGGCAGGAGGGTGGCGCGCCCGCCGGATTCGCCGAGATGATCACGCGCCGCTTCGGCCCCGGTCCATTCGTCGATGAGAATGGCCTGCAAGTCGGTGCCGAGCGCGGCTTCGATCGCACGCTCCCAACCGGGCTGCACGTCGATCTGGCGCGCGAGTGCCCCGCGCACGCCGGGCACTCGCGCCGAGAGGATGCTGCGCGCGCCGTTGTCGAATCCGGCCAGCGTCGCCCGCGCCGCGCGTAGCGCATCGTGGCGGGCGCGCAGTTCCGCTTCGACGCGCAGCGCTTGCGAAGACTCGCCGTCCAGCGCAGCCTGCCGTGCGCGGATCGATTCGAGCCGCTTCGCCAGCTCGCCGCTCTCGGCGCGCCGCGCTTCGATGTGCTTGTTGATCTGAGCGATCTCGGATTCGACCGACGCCAGCATGGCCTGCTGGTCGCCCAGGTCGATGTGAAGCTCGGCGAGCGTGTGCCGGTGCGCGTCGATGTCGGCATCGAGCGCGCGGCGGCGCTCGTCGATCTGCGCGCGCCGATTGCGCACATCGGCCAGGTCGGATTCCGCGCGCCGCGTCTCGGCCTGCGCCGCGCCGATGGCCTGAACGAGGGACTGCCGCTGCGCCTGCCGCTCTTCGAGCGCGCGCCGCGCGGCTTCGATCTCCTGCGAATGGCTCTCGATGCGGCGCACAATTTCACCCAGGTCGGCCTCTGCGCGCGAGACGCGCCCGGTCTGCGCGGTGATCTGCGCTTCGAGCGGCGCAAGGTCGGCGCGCGCGTCCTCGGCCTGCTGTCCCAGCGAGCGGGCGCGCTCGGACAGGACGGCCAGTTCGCGCTGGAGCGTTTCGGCTCGCCGGCGCAGCCCGCTCGATTCGCGATGCCACTCGCCCAGCTGCGCGCGAAGTTCCAATTGCCTGCGCCGCAGCGCTTCCAGTCGCTCGCCGCTGGCGCCAAGCTCGACGCGGCGCTCTTCCACCATCTCGCGATGCACCTGCGCCGCGTCTTTAGCGTCGTGCAGCGCCGCCTGGAGTCGCCCCCAGTGATACCCGAACCACACGCGCTGCATCTCCTGAAGCTCGGCGGAAAGGCGCGTGTAGTCTTGCGCGCGCCGCGACTGCCGCTCGAGCTGCCGCACGCGAGGGCCGATCTCGGCCAGGATGTCTTTGACGCGATCGAGGTTGCGCTGCGTCTCTTCGAGCCGCCGCAGCGCGTCTTCGCGCTTGTGCTGGTACAGGCTGATGCCCGCCGCCTCCTCGAACAGCGCGCGGCGCTCATCGGCGCGCAGCGAGAGCGCCTGATCGATGAGGCCCTGGCCGATGACCGTGTACGTTCGGCGAGCCAGGCCGGTCTGCGCCAGCATCTCGGCGATGTCGCGCAGGCGGACTTTGTTGCCGTTGAGCAGGTATTCGTTGTCGCCGTCGCGGTAGGCGCGGCGGCCAATCGTCACTTCGCTGAACTCGATGGGGAAGAAGCCGTCGGAATTGTCGAGCGTGAGGAAGGCTTCGGCCATGCCGGAGCGCGCGCGGCCTTCGCCGCCGGCGAAGATCAGGTCTTCGGTCTTCTTGGCGCGCAGCACGGAAAAGGACTGCTCACCCAACACCCAGCGCACGGCATCTGCGACGTTCGATTTGCCGGAACCGTTCGGACCGACGATCGCGGTGATGCCGGTCGGGTAGACGAACTCCGTCCGCGAGGCGAAGGTTTTGAAGCCGTGCAGTTCGAGATGCTTGAGTCGCATGAAGAGAATGTAGAATGTGGAATGAAGAATGCAGAAATGCAGAGCGGGCGGGATTGTACCGTGAACGAGGGTTCCAGTCAAAGGAGTTGGAGGTTGGAAGTTGGAGGTTGGACGCCCACGCTCGCATACGCACTTGCCGCGTCCGGGCCGGCTGTTATACTGAGCGCATGAGCGCGGTTGGCGTTTACGTCCATCTTCCCTTCTGTCACCATCGCTGCACGTATTGCGATTTCAATATCTATGCCGGGATGCGGTCGCTGTACGAGCGCTACGCACGCGCGGTGGCGAGGGACATCGACGCTGCACCGCGCGGCCTGCGTGCGCCGACGATCTATTTCGGCGGCGGGACGCCGTCGCTGATGCCGATCGAGCACATCGCGCGGATTCTCGATGCGATCCACGCGGCGTTCGATGTATCGCCCGATGCCGAGGTCGCGCTGGAAGCGAACCCGCGCACGGAGGATGATGGCTACTTCGATCGGCTGCGTGCGTTGGGTGTGAATCGCGTCAGTCTAGGGATGCAATCGGCGCTCGATCGCGATTTGCACTTGTTCCGGCGCGGGCACACCTTTGACGACGTGGCGCGCACCGTCCACCTGTCGCGCACGGCGGGATTCGACAACGTGAACCTCGATCTCATCTACGGCATTCCCGGCCAGTCGCCGGACGATTGGCGCACCACCCTGGAAGCGGCACTGTCACTCGACCCGGAACACATCTCGGCGTACTGCCTGCAAGCCGAGGAGGGCACGACGCTGAAGAAATGGATCGCGCAGGGCAAAGTGTCCGCGCCGGACGACGATCTCGCCGCCGATATGTTCGAACTCGCCGAGGAGATGCTGGAGGACGCCGGCTTCGTCCACTACGAAATCTCCAATTGGGCAAGAGCCGATCGGAGCGCGGACTTCAGTCCGCGCGCGCAGGCTGAAGCCGGCACTCCACACTTCGTCAGTGCTCACAACCTGATCTACTGGCGCAACGATCCTTATCTCGGTTTCGGCTGCGGGGCGCACTCGTGGTTTGAGGGCCGGCGCTTTGCGAAGGTGCGACATCCGCGCGACTACATCGCGGCGATTGAAGCAGGGCGGGGGGTCGAGGCGGATGTGGAATCCATCGGGCGCGAGTTGGAAATCGGCGAGACGATGATGGTTGGCCTGCGCTTGTTGGAAGAGGGCGTGACGTTCGAGCGGTTCGCAGCGCGCTTCGGGGTTGATTTGCGCCAAGTCTATCGTGACGTGATCGAGCGGTCATCGCGGATGAACCTGATCGTGCTTGATGCGGAGCGGATCAGGTTGAGTCAGCAGGGTCGATTGGTGGGCAACCGCGTCTTTAGAGAGTTTCTACCTTGACAATGTTACACTTGCTCTAAGAGCCTGTCTGAAAAGGCCGCTACAGTCACCACCAAGGCACCAAGACACCAAGCCTCTCCAGGTTTTCCTGGTGTTTCTTTGTGTCGCTTGCCCCCTTCAGGGGGTCGAGTCTTGGTGGTGAGTTTTCAGACAGGCTCTAAGCCCGCGCCCTCTGCGCTCTCGGCGTCTCGGCGGTGAAAGAGGTTTTCCTAGGCGCGCCTCCCCAACAGGCTCTGTGCCAGTTCGCGCAGTGCGAGGCCGGCATCGCCTTGGGGCGCAGCCGCGTCGAGCGCGGCCATCGCGGCCTGCGTGTACTCACTTGCGACAGTCTCGGTGTACTCCTTCGCACCGGCGCGCTCCAACGCCTTGACCGTGCGCGCCACGTCGATCTCGCGCCCGGTGTACAGCGCGCGTAGTTCTTCGCTTTTCTCCAGGCCGTACAACACCGGCAGCGATTTCTTGCGAGTGGCGATGTCGCTGGCCGCCGACTTGCCGGTGACCGCTGGATCGCCCCAGATGCCGAGCAGGTCGTCTTCGATCTGGAAGGCCAGTCCCAAGCCGCGCCCGAAGGCCGCGTAGCGCTCGACCCGATCACTGCCGGCGAGCAGTGCGCCGATCGCCGCCGCGCCCGATACCAGCGCCGCCGTCTTGCCGTCGATCATCTCGAGATACTCTTCAATCGAAACCGCGTCGCGCGCCTCGAAACTCAGGTCGAGGAACTGGCCGCGTGTCAGGTGCAGGCACGTCCGGTCGAAGCGGATGCGAACCGCCAGTTGCCGATCGGGCGGCACGTCGAGATCGGCCAGCCGATCGAAGGCCATGTGCGCGATGGTGAACAGCGCATCGCCGGCATTGATCGCCTGCGGGACGCCCCACACTTTCCACAAGGTCAACCGGCCGCGCCGCAGGTCGGATCGATCCTCCACGTCGTCGTGAATGAGCGAGAAGTTGTGCAGCAACTCGATGGCCGCCGCCGCCGGCTGCGCGGCATTTGGATCGCCGCCGGCCGCTTCGCAGATCAGCAGGCACAGCATCGGGCGAATGCGCTTGCCGCCGGAATTCTCGGTCGGGTTGAACTGGAGGTCGGCCCAGCCTAAGTGATAGTGCAGCATACCCAAGAAGGCTATGTGGGCCGGGTCATGCGCCGCGCCGACCGTCTCTCTCATCTCGTCGTCGATGCGGGGTAACCAGCGTGCGAAGTAGTGTTGTAGGGACATGTGGAGTGGGCGGCCAATGATGGTTGGATGGTTGGATAGTTGGTTGGTTGGTCAGGTGCGAACGAGCGGCGTTTGGCGGAGGGCGGCTAAGTCGCGCGCACTTGCAGCGAACATGGCGATGCGCAGCACGCGGATCGTCTCTTCGGCGGTCTCGCATGCGGCGTCCGCAGAGACGGCGGCGGCTTTCAAGAATGGCCCGGCCATGCCGCCGAGATTCGCGCCGAGCGCAATCGCTTTGGCGATGTCGATGCCGGACCGGATTCCGCCGCTGGCGATGAGGGGTAAATCGGGCGAGACGCGGCGCACCAGCTGAATCGATTCGGTCGTCGGGATGCCCCAGTCGCGGAACGTCGCCGCTATGCGCTTGTGCAGATCAGTCGGTGCGCGGTGCATCTCGACCTGGCTCCACGACGTGCCGCCCGATCCCGCCACATCGATCGCCGACACGCCCGCGTCGATCAGCAATCGCGCCGTGCGATCCGAGATGCCCCAGCCGACTTCCTTGGCGATGACCGGCACGTCAATCTGCCTGCACACGGCTTCGATTTTGCGGGCAAGATCGGAGAAGTTCACATCGCCTTCAGGCTGGACGGCTTCTTGCAGCGGGTTGAGATGCAAGACCAGCGCATCGGCCCGGATCATCTCGACGACGCGGCGGCACTCGTCGATGCCGTAGCCGTAGTTGAACTGCACCGCGCCCAGGTTCGCGAAGAGCAAAATGTCGGGTGCGACATCGCGCACGGTGAAGGTATCGACCTTTTCGGGATGCACCAACCCGGCGCGCTGCGAGCCGAGTCCCATGGCGATGCCGTATCGCTGCGCAGTGATGGCGAGGTTGCCGTTGATCTGCCGGGCTTGCTCGGTGCCGCCGGTCATGCACGAGATCAACAACGGCGCGTTGAGACGCTTGCCGAGAAACGTGGTCGTGAGATCGATGTCGGCCAGGTTGAGCTCGGGCAGGGCTTGATGGACGAATCGGTAGCGCTCGAAACCGACGCTCAAGCGGTCGAAATTCACATCTTCTTCGAGGTTAATGCGGATGTGATCGGCCTTGCGCTGTTCGACGCTCATGGCTTCTCTCGAAGTGGTGCGCAACTTTCCGCGCGGCGTGGGGTTTGAATCGTGTGGCGGCGCAAGTCTAACACGTCCTCAGGTGTTGTCAAGCCTTTTGCGCCGAACTCGCTTGACAATCTCAATCAGCCGGTTAAAATACGGCTATTCTTCACGGGGGAACCCTTAAGGAGGGGCCACATGACGGACACATTTGACCGCATCAAGGGCATCATTGTCGAATTGTTGGGCGTTGACGCCAGCAAGGTCACATCGGAAGCGCGTTTCCGAGAAGATCTCGAAGCCGACTCGCTCGACCTGGTCGAGTTGATCATGGCGTTTGAAGAAGAGTTCGGCGGTGAGATCTCCGACGAAGATGCCCAGACGATTACCACGGTCGGCCAGGCGGTCGAGTATATCCAAACGCGTATGGTCACTAAGTAGGTCGTGTTCTGCCCACTCGCCGGGCCGCGATCGATGACCGATCGACGGCCCGTTTTGTTTGATAGTTGGATGGTTTGATGTTCAGGGAGGAGTCGTGGAAGGCAAACGTGTCTCCGAGTCGAGTGTGACGCTGGCGCAGTTCATGCAGCCTGAACACGCTAATCCGCTCGGCAACGTGCATGGCGGCTGGCTGATGAAGTTGATCGACGAAGCCGGCGGCCTGTGCGCCACGCGCCACGCGCGCCGGCCTGCGGTGACGGTCGCCGTAGACTCGTTGACTTTTCTGGAGCCGGTGCATGTCGGCGATCTGGTCACCTTCACCGCGCGCCTGACCTACGCCGGCCGCACGTCGATGGAAGCGGAAGTTCACGTTGAAGCCGAGAACATCCTCACCGGGCGGCGCACACACACCAACAGTGCATACCTGGTGTACGTGGCGCTCGGCGACGATAACCGCCCCGCCGAAGTTCCCCCGCTGATTCTGGAAACCGACGACGAACGCAACCGATACGAACTTGCCAGGCAACGCCAAGCGGAGCGCCTGGCTCGCCGCGCCCGCGAGCAGGGAAGATGATTTAACCGCAGAGAGCGCGGAGAATGCGGAGAAATCTGTGGTCAAACCCCGCGCTTCGCGTCTGCATCTCGGCGGATTCGTATTCGTTTATCGGTTGCCCATTCGTTGCCGTAGATTCGCAGATGGTATAATCGAGCCGTGGCGATTGAGAAACCCACCTCGCAGCTTCTACGCATCCTGGAGAGCGCAAGCCCGGCTCAGCGCGTTCTGAAGGCTCGCCGTCCCGATCGCTATCTGGCCGACTCGGTTCGCTTCCCCTTCCTGGCGCTGGTCGGCCAGCCGGAGATGAAGCTGGCGCTGATCCTGGCGCTCGTCAATCCGAACGTGGGCGGCGTGTTGCTGATCGGCCCGCGCGGCACGGGCAAGACGACCGCCGTGCGTGGGTTGATCGATCTGCTGCCCCAGGTTCAGCGCGGCACGTGCGTCAACGGGCTGGGCTGCGAGCCGGACGCGGCCTTTGCGCTCGGCATCGATGCGGTGTGCACCGACTGCGCGACGCGGCTGGGACGCGGCGAATCGATCACGGCTCCCGATCGGATGCGGCTGGTCGAGCTGCCGCTCAACGCGCGGCTGGACGACGTGGTCGGCGGGGTCGATGAGCGCGTGGCGCTGGAGCAGAATCGGGTTCGGGTAGTCCCCGGCCTCTTGTCGTCGGCGGATCAGAACCTGCTGCACATCGACGAAGTGAACCTGCTGGAGAGCGCCATCGCCGATGCGATCCTCGATGCGGCGGCGCAGGGACAATACACTGTGCGGCGCGGCCCGTTGTCGGCGACGTATCGCGCGCGATTGGTACTGATCGGCTCGATGAACCCGGAAGAGGGACGGCTGCGCCCGCAGATTCAAGATCGATTTGGGTTACGTGTGCTCGTTCGAGGGTTGCCCGATCCCGAAGCGCGATTGGAGATTTATCATCGCGTGCGTGATTTCCGCTTGAATCCGCACGCGGTGATCGCGGCGTGGTGGGACGAAACGCGCATTGTCGCCGAGGAGGTCGCCGCCGCGCGCGAGACGCTGCGCGAGGTGACCATTCCGCACGCGATAGAGCAGATCGGACTGAAGTGGATTCGGGACCTGTGCATCGATTCGCACCGTGCCGAGGTGACCTTGTTTGAGGGCGCGCGCGCGCGGGCGGCGGTGGACGATCGCAAGGAAGTCATGCGGGAAGACTTAGCGGCCGTCGCGCCGATGGCCTTGCGCCAGCGCCGCAGCCCGTTCATCGTTGAATACTTTGCCGATCAGCGCGAAGAAGAAGCCGAGATCGCGCGCGTCATTCATCTGCCTGTGCGCAAGACCCGCTCGCGCCGAAAGTGACTCCGTGCGCCTCCGCATCCTCTTGCTCCTCGCGTTGCTGGCAGCACTGGTCGGTTATTTTGGACCGTGGACGTGGCATCCCGCCATCGCCTTCCGCTACTCCGCCGACGATCTGTCCGAGTTCGTGAAGTTCATGCCGGCCGTTCGATCGGGCCAGGTGTCGATCACGCGCGAGTTGTTCTTCTTGCCGATCTGGCTGGCGACGATCGGGCTGGCGTTGTGGTTCGGGAAATATGCGGGCCGCAGGTGGGTTCGTTGGATGGTGGGTGCGTTGGTTATCTATGCGGCGGTATGGCCGATGCCGATGTATCCGTTTATCCTCGACGCGTACCGGTCGCCGGAGTTTGGCCTGTCGTTCTGGGGCAGCCTGGTGGCGGCAGCGGTGTGCCTCGTTCTGCTTGCATTCGGCAGCCGGTTGCCCGAACGCCTTGCCGCGTTTGCATGGATCGTCATTGGCATCGCCGGCGCGACGATCGCGCCGTTGCACTTTATTCGCTTGAAGCCCGCGCTCGACGCGCTACACACCTGGACGCTGAGTGTCGGATGGGGGATTGCAGCGGTGGTGATTGGCTTTGCGGCTGTGGCCCTGGTCAGCGCATGGATGATAGGGGCACGAACCTCACCTCATCCCCCAACCCCCTTCTCCTCTCCGGCACGGAGAAGAGAAGGGGGCACGGGGGTTGAGGACTCTACTCGCCGCTGACGGAGATCAAGACGGATGTCGTGTTGCTCGATGAATCGAATGTGATCGTGATCGATGCGGTACGACCCTCTTTGGTGTAGGTGAGCATCGCCAACTCGTCGGTGCTCAAGCCGCCTGCGCTCTCGTCTTCCGTCCAGCCATTGGCCGGCATCTCGGCCCGGTAGAACGCGACGACAGCGGCCAGTGGAGAGGGGCTGCTGTAGGTGGTCATCTCACCGAAGGAGGCAGTGTCCTGGGCGTCCGGCATGAGCGGGATGTCTTCCGCTGCGCCGCCGCAGTTCTCCGGCGCTGTGATGTCAACCGGCTGATTGACGTCGGTCACTTCGTAATCCCAATGGATGGTGCCCTCTGCGCCCGCCCCACCGAGAAAGCCCAACGTCGTGTCTGTTCCGGTGGCCTCGAAGACATACTTCACGAGGAAATTTCCGGGATCGGCGATCCAGGCTTCGCCTTCGGCCTGCGCGTAGCCGAACGCCTCCAGGCCCGTGACATCGACGAGGTAATGCTTGGCCGGCACGCCGTTGATGTTCTCCGCGCCGACGAGCTGCGCCGTCCGAACACTGCCGATGATGTCGGACGGATTAAGTGTGGCGCTGGCCGTCGGGGCCTCGCTCGCATCGGCCGAGATGCAGGTGTCGCCGAAGAACGTGTAGGTCTTGCCCCCGACCTCGATCGTCTCGATGTTGCCGATGCTGGCGGCGTCCGCACCCAGGCCCGTGATCTTGAAGTGCTTGGCCGGAGGATTCTTCTGGAACTCCTCTTCGAACGACATGCTGCTCTGCACCGGCTGACCGTTCTCGTCTGTCCCGTCGAAGGACAGGTTGAAGACCGCCTTGTACGAATCGAGCGCGCCCAGGCCTTCCGAAACATCCGACAACTCGACCGGTTGCCCTTCGCCCGGAGACGGTTGTTCGCTCTCTGCGGTAGGCGTCGGCTGGCTGCTCGCGACAGTCGGGGTCGGGTTGGTGCTGCCCGACTCGCCACCCTGTTTCGTCGGTGCGAGCACACCGCCCCCGCTGGGCGGCGAGGCCGTCTGGCAGGCCGATACCATCAGTGCGGCGAGCAGCAGCGCGGCGATTACGAATTGCATCTTCTTCATGTAACTTTCTCCTTTGTGAAAAGCGTCGTAGCTGCGATGCGATTCCCTGCGGCTAGACAGGTCGCTCACATCGTAACACACATCGGATCGAATTCAAGATGAGCTTGGTATGAGACGGCTTCAGTTGTCGCGTCCGGGGTAAGGGCCGTACGAGGCAATGATGTCTTTCTCGGCGTAGACCTGCTTCATGGCATCCCACCACGGCAGGCCGTCGGCCTTCTGGAAGTGCCACCACTCGACATCCCAATAGAACGAGCGCCAGCGCCAGATCGCGCGGACGCGCTCCCAGCCGTAGTCGGCGGCGAGCGTCGTGAAATCGACGTAGTAGCCGGAAGGGATTCTCGCCATCGGCCTGCCGCCGGTCTGCCCGTCCATCTCCAACACCCACGGTGCTTCGCGCAGCGGCTCGCCGAGCGTGCCGTCTTGTTTCCTCGCCTCGAGGTACACGCGCCAGTACGTGACCGAGCCGATGTCCTCGCGCACGAACACGATCTGATCGCCGCCCAGGTTGTACGGTGTCTGATCGATGTCGATGGCGCGACCCGCGACGTGGTACGAGCGGCGGCTCTGCCCCTCGCGCGGCGTGTGGTTCATCGGTCGCCACGAGGAGCCGAGCAGGCTGAGATAATCGTTGCCTGTCTCCTGTGCGACGCGCGCCCGCAACGCACGGAACGAATCGTCGACCGCGTCGCTCAAGATGTGTCCGCCCGGCGCAACGTCGTCGAGTCGAACGAAAGCGAATTGCGGCTGGCTCGATGCGGTCGGGCTGATCACCTCGGTGTAGAGCGGCGGGGCCGCCAGCGGCGCTTCGGAGACGGTGCGCAAAATCGTCGCGTCAGACAACGGTCGCACCGTCCACGATGGATGATTGATGAACTCGCGCCCACCGAACGCCTCGCGCGCCAGGCCCCAGCCGCCGATATTTGCCGCGATCAACACGTCACTCGATTGGCGATGGTACGTGAACGCGAGCGCGCTCGCGTCGGGCGACCAGGTCGGCCCGCTGCCCTGCCCGAACAGCCCGACTTCGGCTTCCTGCAGACTGCGAAAGGCCGGGTCGAAGGTGTTGACGTAGATGAGTTGATCGCCGGGCCGGCCCGACGTGTATGCCAGCTGCTGCCCGTTCGGCGACCAGGCCGGATTGTCCTCGTCCCGATCGGGACTGTTGGTGAGATTGGCTAAGTCGTCTTCGCCCTGTTCGGAGTCGAGCGGCAGCAAATAAATATCCATATTGCCGTTGCGGTACGAAGCGAAGGCGATGCTCTTGCCGTCGGGCGACCAGGCCGGGTTCACATCCGGCGCGGGATTGGCCGTCAGACGTGTGACCTGGCCGCCATCGTCGGCGCGCATCATGTACAAATCCAGATTGTTGTCCCGATACGACTCGAACACGAGCCACTCGCCGTCGGGCGACCAGACCGGCGCGGCCTCGTAGGTGTTGCTGAAGGTCAGCCGCGCCGCGATGCCCGTTTCGATGTCCATGCGATAGATGTCCCAGTTGCCGTCGCGATGCGACGCGAAGGCCAGCTGTCGGCCATCGGGCGAGAAGGTCGGATCGCGATCGTCGGCGGGGTGGCTGGTCAGCCGGATCAATTCGTCGCGATCGACGTTGATGGCGTAAAGGTCCGAGTTGCCGTTGCGCCGCAGAACGAAAGCGATCGCGCCGCCGCCGCCGAACGGATCGGGCGTGGGCGTGGGGATAAACGGCGTGGCGGTCGGTGTCGATGTCGGACGCGGGGGCAAGGCCAGCGGCGTCGGCGTGAGGACGATGGTGATGACCGAAGGTGTCTGAAGGGCCAATGTGCCGAAGAGGATCAACAAGATCGCGTTCGCCGCAATGAAGACAAATAGCAAGCGCACCTGCCCACGCGAGAGGACAATCGGTGGCTTAGGAGTAGGCTGCTCCGGTTCGACGGAGCCCGACTCGGGTCGTCTCCGTTTGAACAGCGTTGGCATGCGCGGGACTATACCTGCCCCGCCGACGAGTGTCAAGTAGGAAAAGGGGCGGCGATCAACGGATGTTGAGCGGACAAACGGATTGAAACGGACGGAGCGCACGGAGCAACCCATTGGCTTTTCTCCGTGTCTCTGCGCCTCCGTGGTGAGATGTGAATCATCACCAAGTTCCCCATCCGCTGACAGAAAGGTGTGCTATACTTTCCCCGGACGACGAACCACCCGATTCACCGAGGAGGAACTTGATGGGCGACATGATCAGTCGGGTCGAAGGCGAACGCGGCCTGCTGGAGCGCATCGCCGACAAGATTCCCGGATTCCGGGGTTACTTGGACAAGGAGAAGCGGCGCGACGCCGATAAGTTGCTGCGCGACGCGGTCGCCGCGCGCTTTCAGGAACAGATGCGGCGGCTCCCGGAGATTCAGCAGCAGATGCTCAACAGCGGCGGCATTTTGTTCGTGGACGATGTTGAGCGCGCCGTGACCAAGCTCAATATGTTCGTCGACCGTCTGAAGACCAGTGTGCGCGGCTATGCCGGTTTCTTCGACGCGGTCAAGATCAAGGAAGATGACCTGGAGCGCGTCTATCACTGGGACGAGCAACTGCTTGGCGAAGCCGATAAGATCGCTGCGGCGATTGACGCTGTCACCGCAGCCATGTCGTCTAGCGGCGATGTGGGCGCGGCGGTGCAAGGGCTGATCGGCGCGGCCACGGCTATCAACGATCTGTACTCGCAGCGCGAGCACGTGTTGATCGGATCAGTCTAGTGAAGAAACCAGGTTTCTCACCCCCTGCGCTCTGCTCCGAGGACCTTCGGGAAACCTGGTTTCTTGCAGCCCAATAAGGAGAACGAACCATGCCCCGAATTATCGATGTCGTCGAATTTATGGATGAGACCGGCAAGGAGATGATCCACCGCATCCCGGAGCGCGGCTCGGGCGATTTTCGCTTTGGGTCGAACGTAATCGTCCGCGAGAGCCAGGCAGCGATCTTCTTCCGCGACGGCAAGGCGATGGATGTATTTCAGCCGGGGAAGCACGTCATCAGCACGGCAAATCTCCCGTTGTTGATCGACCTGCTGAAGCTAGGCACGAGCGGCAAGACGCCGTTCACCGCCGAAGTGTATTTCGTCAGCACGCGCGAGTTTCTCGACCTGGGTTGGGGCACGCCCGAACCGATCACGATGCGCGACAGCGATTTGGGCTTCGTGCGGCTGCGCGCCTTCGGCACGTACAACCTGGAGATTTCCGATCCGTCGCTATTCGTCAACAAGATCGTCGGTACACAGGGCATCTACGAGACGACGCAGATTGAGAATTTCCTGCGGGGGATCGTCATCAGCCGGATGACCGACCTGCTGGGCGAGCTGAAGAAATCGATCTTCGACCTGCCGGCGCTGTACGACGAGATCGGCGCGGGCGTCAAGGCGAAGGTGCAAGACGATTTCATGGCGCGCGGCATCCGGCTCAAGGCGCTGTACGTTCGCTCGATCTCGCCGACCGAGGAAACGGCCAAAGCCATCGACGAGCGCGCGCAGATGGGCGCGATCGGCGATATGGCGAAGTACATGCAGTTCCAGGCGGCGCGTGGCCTGCGCGATGCGGCGCAAAACCCCTCGGGTGGTGCGGCGGGCACCGGCGTCGGCCTGGGCGCGGGCATTGGCCTGGGACAGGTGATGGCCGGCGCGATGGCGCAATCGTTCCAGCAGCCGCAACAGCCGGCGGCTCCGCAAGGGCCTGCGGGCGGCGGTGGTGGTGGCGGCCCCGCCCCCGACGTGATGACCCCGGCGGAAGCGGCGGCTTACTTGAAAGTCACCGAGGAAGAAATCAATCAGATGATCGAATCGGGTGACATCAAAGCGAAGAAGGTGGGCAAGTCGTATCGCATCGCCAAGAAGACGCTGGATGACTTTCTGTCGTCGTAAGTGTTCGGCTCGCGTCAACGACGAGGCAACGCCCCGCGAATCCTACGATTGGCGGGGCGTTGGTTTTAGAAGCCGGGCCTGATCAAAGGCACAAACACGACACCGTCCGGTCCGGGCCAATGTCGTTGCTCGTCGGTAGCCTGCCGGATCAGTTCCGGCAGGATACTCCCCATGTCGTCAGCTGATCGGATGCCTGCGGCGGCCAGCCGCTCGGCCGTGGCCTGGCGACGCTGATCGGGAATCGTCGCCTGCGCAGCGTACTGCCCATACAGGAATTCACTGTTCCAGCGCACGACGACAGAACTGTAGGGATGAAAACCGAGCATGGCAATCGTGCTCATGTAGAACCCGCCGAACACCGTCGCTGCCAGCGTGATGAGTGCCGGCGCTCGAAATACGGGCAATGTCTGGGCGAGCGCGGTCAGCGCCGCGACGACAAAGAGCGCGACGAAGGTGACCGGGAAGAACAACAGGTTCGTCCGTGTTTCGACCACGCCGGGCAGGCAAGCCAGCGCGAAGCAGGCGAGCCAGAGCAACGGGCCTCGCAGGGGCAATTTGAATCGGCTCATGAGGCAGCCGCTCACGAGGAGCAGGAGGATCAGCGCGGGCCAACCCTGGCGCAGCACATCGCTCAAGCCGCCGAACGACTTCGGCCCCATTGGGTTGAATGACATCCCCAGCGTGTCGAAATAACCGGGCAGCCCCGCCGGCGGCTTCTCTCCAAGGCTGGGGACAACCGCGAACCGGTAGGCCATCAGCGCCGCGGTCATTGCGATCAGACAAGCGGTGTAAGCGATCATTGTGCGGCGGCTTGCCGCCGGGAGCCGAGCGGCGGCGACGAAGCCGAGAAGAACGGTGATCGGCGCGACGGCCAGCATATCTTCTCGGGTCAGCAAGCCTGCGGCGAATGCGACGAGGGAGAGCGCCAACCGCTTCCAGGCGACGCGCTCAAGCCCGGTCACCAACCACCTGACCGACAGGCCAAACGCCAAGCCGGGGACGATGTGGATGCCGTCACTGATCCAGGTATAGTGATAGATGCTGTGCTTGGCGCACAGGAACACCAGCCCGGCCGCCAGCGCCGCGAACCCGCTCATGCCGAACCCCTGCGCCAGCTGGTGAATCAGCGTTAGGTATGCGGCCAGCAGCACAACCAAAAACAGGCGGTGGGCGACAACGTTTTCGCCGAACACCAGGTAACGCACATGGTTGAACAGCAACGTGAAGGGGCGCAGGCCCGGTGTCTCCAGCCCGTCGGGGTCCCAGCTGCCCCACAGGGAAGAGACGAGCTGCTCATTCGAGAAAGCGCGAATCAAGTGCAGATCGTCGTACATCATCGGCCACGACACGGCTTGCCCGGTCAGCGCCAGCCCGACCAGGGTGAATATACCGAAGGCTGTGATCGCGGCCCTGGCGTCTGGCAGGGCCAACCTTTTGGACCCGCCGGATGTCGGGGTCTTCTTACGCTGCAAACGATAGAATTGCATTGGCCACCTGCCGCACTTGTGCTTCGGTGAGTTCGGGATACATCGGCAGCGAGAGGATTTCGCGTGCGGCGCGTTCGGTTTCGGGCAATGAGCCGATGTCGCCGAGCCGGCCTCGATAGGCGGGCTGCAAGTGAATCGGTATGGGATAGTGGATGCCTGTGCCGATGCCTTTCTCGCGCAGATATCGGGCGAGTTCGTCGCGGCGTGGGTGGCGGATGACGTACAGGTGATACACGTGCTCGCTGCCGTCGCGTACGATCGGTTTCTGGATCGAGGATGGCAACATTTCGTCGTAGATAGCCGCCAGTGCGCGACGGCGGGCGTTGTCGGCGTCGAGGTAGCGTAGCTTCACACGCAAAATCGTCGCTTGCAATTCGTCTAGCCGCGAGTTCCAACCGCCGATCGCGCTGACGTAGCGCTCCCGCCAGCCGTACTCGCGCAACAGGCGGACGCGCTCGGCCAGCGCCGGATCGTTCGTGGCAATGAAGCCTCCGTCGCCGATCGCGCCGAGGTTCTTGGTCGGGTAAAACGAGAACGCGGCGAGGCCGCCCCACGCGCCGACGCGCCGGTCGTTGTACCGCGCGCCGTGTGCCTGCGCACAGTCCTCGACGACCTTCACGTTGTGCTGCCTGGCGATGCGCAGAATCGGATCGAGATCGGCCGGCGCGCCGTACAGGTGAACCGGGATGATCGCCTTCGTGCGCGGCGTGATGGCTTTCTCCAACAATCGCGGATCGAGCGTGTAGGTTGCCGGATCGATATCGACCAACACCGGCGTCGCGCCGGTCATGTCGATGGCGGCGACTGTGGCGACGGCGGTGTGCGATACCGTGATCACCTCGTCGCCCGATCCGACCGCGCACGCTTTCAGCGCCAGGTGCAGCGCCTCGGTTCCCGATCCGGCTCCGATTCCATATTCCACCCCCACATACGCAGCGAACTCTTGCTCGAAAGCGCGCGTTTCCTCGCCCAGGATGTAGTGTCCGGCTTCCAGCACGCGCATGATAGCCGCGTCGATCTCGGATCGGTGCGCGGCGTATTGCGCGTGAGGGTTGGCAGCGGGGATAGTCATTTGTGAGAGGCGACCGGCACCTTGGAAGTGCCGGTCACCTTTTCATGTGTCGTTACGGCAGTTGCGTGACGGTGAAGTTGTCCCAGGAGACCTTGAGCGGATTGGAGGTGTTGTTCTGCGCCGAGGCCAGGATGAACGTGCCGAACTTGCGCGCACCGGTGTACGTGCCGTCGCTGACCGAGGCGAGTTGGGCGTTGTTCAGGTAAATCGTGATCTGGTTCCCCTGTCGCCGAACCTTGAGCGTGTCCCAACTGCCCGTGGGGGCCGCGCCGGACGGAATGTCGCTGCGGTCGACCAGTTTGTTGCAGTTCGTGCCGTCCCCGGTGTTGCACAACTCTAGTTGGAAATCGGCAGGAATGTTAGCGTTCGGCGGGCTGGGGAATTGCAGCGCGAACCGGTAGTAACCCAGATTGGCGTTGAACGTGGGCTGTGTCCCGTTGCGCCCGAAGGCAGACGTATCCGCGCCGAAAACGATGCCGTAACGGGCGTTGTCCTTGCTCTTGTCTACCCTGAACTGGGCGCTGATCTCGTAATTGCCCGACACGGTCAGGTTCGGTCCGGCCATGCTCGCCAGATAGGGCTGCGTGTTGAAGAGGTCCATGCCGCTGCCCGGGTTGCCGCTGGTTAGCTCTTGCTTGTAGATGATCGTGCTGCCCGAAGTGCTGGTATAGGTTCGGCCCCAGGTTACGAGGTCGGGATCGTTTTCACCGCCGACCGGCCAGGTGTAGTTGTACAAATAGTTTCCGGGCGAGGTTCCACCCCCGCTGAAATTCACGGCGACTTCGGGCAGGAAGACCTGAAGGTATGGCACGCCGCGCAGGCTGACGCTGTCCACGAAGACGCCCTTCCGGCTGGGGTTCGCGCCGTCGTTGCTGTGAAAGAAGAAACCGAGGTACACGCCCGATTGGGCCGCCTGGTCGCGCAGTCGCAGCGTGGCGGTTTGCCAGCCGCCGCTGTTGCCGGTCACGATCGGGCCGGTGAAGTTGCTGCCGTCGTCCGACACACCGTAACCGAAGAAGTCGTAGTCGCCGCTGCCGTTCGCGGCCGGATCGGCATCGATCCAGTATTGGAAGGAAAGCTCGGCGTCGTAGTATTTGCTCAAATTCACCGGGCCGTAGATCAACCACGTGCCCATGTTGGGTGGATAGACATCCGTATCGGGATCGAGACTCGGAGGAGTTCCGTCGCATCGACCACAGGCAGCCCAGGCCGTGTTGGCGTAGGTTCCCGAAGCAAACGGGCTGACCCGGTTCCAGTACAAGTTCGCGCTGCCCGTGTCGGTGAAGACGTACCACGTCGTCGTGGATGTGCTGACGGGCGAGTAACTTGGGGTGAATGAGTCGAACGTCTCGGTCAGCAGACGGGTCGCATTGGTCGGAAACGGCTCGAAGCTTCGCGCCGATAGGCTATCGTCGGGTTGAAACTTAAACGGCGGCTTCAGGTCCTCCGGCTCGCCTGGGCCGAACGCCATCGCGCTCTGGGACACGATCAGCGCGGCGAGGAAAGCGGCGCAGATCAGTATCGCAGCGATGACGCGCCAGCGATATTGAGTTGTCGGTTGCACGGGACACTCCTTTTGACTGAGATGGGGTGAGGCAATCACCAGTAATACTGCTTATACTTGCGAAAGTATTCAAGCGAGCGGGCCAGCCCTTCACGCAAGGGGATGCCAGGCTCCCAGCCCAGCTCTGTGCGAATCAGCGCATAGTCGGCGACGTAATCGCCGATGTCGATGCGCTTGCGATCGGCCGGGAACGGGACGACGCGGTACGTTCCATCGCCGTTGATCGCGATCAACTGCTGCGCCAGATCGACCAGTGAGATCGATTCCGGACTGCCCAGGTTGTAGATGCGGCCATTGGCGCGCGGGTCGGCGGCGCACAGCAGCATCGCCTGGACCACGTCGTCTACGTAGTTGAAGTCGCGCCGTTGGCCGCCATCGCCCCACACCTCGATCGGCTCGCCCTCGATCAGCCGGCGCAGCCATACACCCAGAAACGTCTGCCGCGCATCTTTCACGCGCATACGCGGGCCGTACGTGTTGGTCAGCCGCAGGCTGGTCACGCGCAGGCCGTACACGTTGTGGTACAGCATGTGATACCACTCGCCCGCCATCTTGTTGATGCCGTTCACGTCGGTCGGGCGCAGGGGATGCTTCTCGTCGACCGGCAGGTAATCGGGCTTGCCGTAAATCTGGCGCGTGCTGGCGTAGACGATCGTGATCGACGGATTGTGTTTGCGGCAGGCTTCCAGGATCGACACCTGGCTGCGAACGTTGATCTCCAGGTCGGTGTAGGGATCGGTCATGGAGTCCAGGTGACTGTTCTGGCCGGCCAGGTTGAACAAAATGTCCTGGTCGCGCACCAGGTAGTTCATGCTGAACTCGTCGCGCACGTCGGCGATGTTCACCCGCAGCCGGTCTTCGTAACCGGCGAGATTGAACAGGTTGCCGCCATATTCCGGAATGAGCGAATCGACCAGGATCACTTGCGCGCCCAGGTCGGCCAATGTGCGACCCAGCGCGCTGCCGATGAAACCGAGTCCCCCTGTGATGAGGACGCGCTTTCCAGAGAAGAAGTTCCCGTCGCTCATGGAATGGGTTCGTGCGGGTTGGATTGCGCCAATGCGGGCCGGCTGCGCAAGTGCTCACGCTTGATCACCAGCCGCCACCACCAACCGATCAAGGCCACTAGCGTCCGCGCCACGCGCGGGAAGTTGAAGAATTGGGAGTGGCCGTACTGGCGATACCAGTGATGAACCGGGACTTCGACGATACGGTAACCGGCGTCCTGAATCTTTTTTACCATCTCAAACGTGATCGTGCCAGTCGTCGATTCCAGGGTGACGTGCTCGAAGATGCTGCGCCGCATCAGGCGGAAGTCGCAATCGACATCACGGATGACCAGGCCGAAGGCGAGCTTCACGAAATACTGGTACGCCAGGCCGATGACGACGCGAAGGAACGGATCGCGCCGCTTGATCTTGTACCCGTTGACCATGTCCACGCCGTCCGTCACGGCCTCGGCGAGAAGCGCCAGCTCGCGGGCGTCATATTGCGCGTCGCCGTCGGTGTAAAAGACCCAGTCCTTCGTCGCGGCGGCGAAGCCGGCACGCAGCACGCCGCCGTAGCCGCTAGGGTGCGTGCGGTAAATGACCCGCAGACAATCATAATGCGCTTCCAGGTCCCGCAAGACGCGGGCCGCGTCGTCCGTCGAGCCGTCGTTAATAATCAGCACCTCGTAGTCGTCCGTGATCTCGCGCAAAGTCTGGATGGCGCGAATGATCATGGTCGGGATCGTTCCGGCGTCGTTGTAGCACGGAAAAAACGCGGTGATGCTGGAGAGCTTTTTAGTGCGTGGTTGCATGATGAGTGCCCTGTCCATCCGTTGCCGTCTTCCGGCCCAGAGCGACGACCGTCAATCCGAAGGGCAGGCCGGTGCGCGCGACGAACGGCGCTTCGGCGCTGAGAATCCAGCGGAGCGGCGCGTTGAGCAAACCCGTGCCGATGGTCAGGTCGGATCCGTTTTGGCGGATGGGCACAACATGCTCCGCTGCGCGCTTGAGCGCGGCGATCGGGAAGAGCAGCATGTTGGCATAGGAGACGCGCTCCGGCGCGAAACCGGTGCGCCGAAGCTTGTCGCGCAGCTCGCGGGCCGTGTAGCGGTGACGGATGTAGACGGCCTCGTCGTGCTTGCCGCGCAGCCAGTTGTAGGCCGGCAGCCGCAACAAGACGCGCCCGCCCGGCTTGAGCACACGCGCGAACTCACGCAGCGCAACTTCGTCGTCGACGACGGAGCGCTCGCACAGCACGTCGAAGGATGTGACCAGATCGAACGAGGCGTCGGCGTAAGGCAGCGCCATCACCGAGGCGCGGTTGAGCCGATCGCGCCGGCGTATCCGGCAGAAGTGCAAAGCTTCCGCGGCGAAGTCGAAACCGGTGACACAGCCGTAATCGGCCAGATAGCCCATCACCGCGCCGGTGCCGCATCCGGCGTCGAGGATGCGCCGATCGCGGCCACGGCCCACGGCGCGATCCAGCACGGCGCGCGTGATCGTCTCCATGCCGCGATACCACCAGTGCGCGTCTTCGACGCGATACATGGTTTCATATTCTTCGATGTTCATGGAGCGGCAGGTTCGACGAGGCGAATCAGCGCGGCGCGGGCGTCCCGGTTCAAGTCGCCCTTGGGCTGGGCGCGCAGATAGTCTTTGAGTTTCTTGACGTGAACGGCCGGAACGGGTGAGTTAGCCGTGTCCAGCTCGGCATTCGGGTGCAGAAAGACGATGATCGGCTGGGCCTCGATCGGCGTGTCGGGCAGCTTCCCCGACACGTAGCGCTGGAAGCGCCCGACCTCGACGGCGGCATCGCGCAGCGGATTGCCCAGGCCCTCTTCGCTCATCCAGGTGAGCAGGCGGCGCAGGCCGGTCGGGTTGCTCCAGCGCCCGTTGGCGTAGGTGATGCGCCCCGCCTGCGGTTTAGGGAGGAGCACATACACCGCATCGGGCGCGAGCAGCACGTGCGAGGCCGACAGGGTGTAATTCACCAACGTGTAGCGGTCGTCGAATCCTTTCAGCGCTTTGGACAGGGCCAGGTGCGGCACTTCACCGCGATCGAAACGACGCACGTAGTAGCCGCCGTATTGCGACAGGATCAGGCCGACGATCAGGCACGCGAGCGACAACGGGAACAACTCGACGCTTTGTTTAGGATCGCTGGTTGCGCTGAACGAGATGATCAGGCCGAGGATCAAGATGCCGAATCCGCCGAAGAAGGCATACCGGCCAATCCGTCTTCTCGATTGAATGTGCTTGTCGTTTTGGATAATGCGCACGATGGCTCCTACAAGCGATGAAAGACCGGCGGCGAAGGACGAGAACGCGGTGTCATCTGTCGTTCATCCTGCGTCTATTGTCTTTCGTCTAGGCTTTGCCGTTTCGATACTGGCCCAGCACCAGGCAGGCATTGTGGCCGCCCAAGCCAAACGAGTTGGACAGCGCCACGCGCACTTTAGCCTCGCGCGCCGTATTCGGCACGTAGTTCAGATCGCACTCCGGGTCCGGCTCGTGATAGTTGATCGTCGGATGGATGTGCTGGGTAGCGATGATCATCGTCATGGCGATCGCTTCCAGCGCGCCGGCCGCGCCCATGCAGTGACCGATCATCGATTTGCTCGACGAGATCGGGATGTTGTACGCCTGCTCGTCGAATGCCCGCTTGATGGCGAGCGTCTCGACCGCATCGTTGATGGGCGTCGACGTGCCGTGCGCGTTGATGTAGTCCACCTCGCCCGGATCGACGCGCGCATCGCGCATGGCCCACTTCATCGCGCGGATCGCGCCCGCGCCTTCGGGATCGGGCGCGGCGACGTGATAGGCGTCGGACGAGCTGGCCTGGCCCAGCACTTCGGCATAGATGCGCGCACCGCGCGCTTTCGCATGTTCCAGCTGCTCCAGCACGACCAGCCCGCAGCCTTCGCTGTAGACGAAGCCATCGCGCGTGCGGTCAAACGGGCGCGAGGCAGTTTCAGGCGATTCGTTGCGCGTGGACAGCGCGCGCATCAGGCCGAAACCGGCAATGGCGAAGTCGCGGATCAGGCCTTCGACGCCGCCCGCGATCATGATCGTGGCCGCCCCGCGCCGGATGTACTCGGCGGCCTCGCCGATGGCCTGTGTGCCGGTGGCACACGCGGCGATGATGCAGTTGATGGGGCCTTTGGCTTTCGCCAGATCGCTGACGTGATGCGCCGGCATATTCGCCAGCGATGCCGTGATGGCGAAGGGGCTGTTGGCGCGCATCCCGCGTGTGCGGTAGATCTGCAATTCGTCGTCAGATTTATCGAAGTTGCCCATCGCCGTGCCAATGAGGACGCCGATGCGCTCTTGCAGGGCTTCGTCCACCGGCAGCGGCAATCCGGCGTCGGCCAGGGCCTCGTGCGCAGTGGCCAGGGCCAGTTGCGACGCGCGCCCCATGCGCCGCGCTTCTTTGAAATTGATCCACTTCGTCGGGTCGAAGTGCTTCACCTCGCCGGCGAAACGGGTCGGCAATGCGCTCGGATCAAACTGCGTGATAGGAGCAATGCCTGATCGGCCATTGATCAGTCCATCCCACAATTCGGCCACCGAGTGACCGAGTGGCGACAGCGCGCCCATTCCAGTGACGACAACACGTTGTGAGTTCGGTCGGAGTTCCAAGAAGTTGAACCTCGCTTCAGGACGTTAGATTACATCAGTTCGAGATAAAGCCCATCCGGTTTCTCAATCAAACAGACGCCAGCGACGGCATGGCCTTCAGGCTATCTTTGATCCGCTCGACGATGCACCCCTCGACGACGCGCATCGCGGTGCGAATGGCGTTGCGCACGGCCAGCGCGTCGGAGCCGCCGTGCCCGACGAGCACGATGCCGTCCACGCCGCACAGCAGCGCCGCACCCAGTTCGCGGTGATCGACGCGCTTGCGCAGCCGGCGCACGTTCGGCACAAGCGCGAGCAGGCCGGGCAGCATCAAGATCAGTCCGGGGATCAACAAGACCAGGCCGGCTTTCGCCAGTGGGCCGGCCGTGAGCTGGCGGCGGATAAACTTCAGAAGGAACGAGACGATGCCTTCGGTGTATTTGACGATGACGTTGCCAGTGAACCCGTCGGTGACGATCACGTTGGCTTTGCCTTTAGGGATGTCGCGACCTTCCAGGTTGCCGACGAAGTGAATGGGGGCAGTCTTCAGCAACTTGAACGCGTCGCGCACCACGCTCGAGCCTTTGTCTTCTTCCTCGCCGTTCGAGACAATGCCGACCCGAGGGCGCTGGATGCCGAGCACGTACTCGGCGTACAGGCTGCCCATGATCGCGTTCTGCACCAGGTTCTCCGGTTTGGGATCGGTGTTTGCGCCGATGTCAATCAGCACCGCCGGCGTGACTGAGGCAGGGAAGACCGAGCACAATGCGGGCCGATCGATGCCACGGATGCGACCCAGCGTGAACAGCGCGGCGGCCAGTGCACCCCCGGTGTTGCCGGCGGTCACGAAAGCGTCGGCTTCGCCCGCCTTCACCAGGCGGATGCCGACGCTCATCGAGTTGTCTTTCTTCTCTTTGACCGCCAGGGTATGCTCATGCATTTCGATGACTTCCGAGGCATGCACGATGCGTATCGACACTCCTGCTGTATGGTGTTTCGCCAGTTCCGTCCGGATGACGTCTTCCTTGCCGGTAAGGATGATCTCAACGCCGAAGTCGCGGGCGGCCTGCACGGCACCGTGGACCACAGTGCCCGGTGCGTGGTCGCCGCCCATCGCATCGACTACGATTCGCATGGAGGTGTGGCTCCTGAGTTGCCTGACGGGAAGTGACGCGGATTGTACCTGACGGATGCAGACTTGTCAACGAAAGTGGCGTGACCGTGTGTACGCAAGAGATGTCAGGCCGTTTGCGCCCGACGATCAATCGTCGGGCTAATATCGCAAAGCCGGATGAATCCGGCTGTGTTCAGCCCGGTGTGCCGGGCTTCGTCAGTTGAGCCGGGCGGCTTCAGCCCCCGGCGGTGGCGAAGTGACAACCTTTGCGGGCACACGGCGCGACCTTGGGCCAAAGCCGTAGGGAGCGCGGCGGTGTCAGTTGCGGGAGAAGGGGATGGTGTCGTCGTGCGGAGCGAGGGGCAGCGCGGCGGCGATCTTCAGCGCGCGGTTTTCCCGATGAAGCACGCGGATGCAGGCATCCAGCAGATGATCGATGGTCGATGCGGACAGCAGTTCCTGTTTTTCGCGGTTGGGGATTTGCAGGACGATCGCGGCCAGGTTGGCGAGCGGAGCCGCTTCGGCGGGCATCTCGTCCAACTGCACCTGATTGCCGGTGGCCTGGGCCAATCGCTTGATGTACGTGGTGAGCAGGTTCTTGATCTGAGTTGCGCGCGACGCGGCCTGCGCCGTGGGCAGCGGCTCCCACGGCCACAAGTCAGCATCGCCATTCAGGAAAGGACGATCGTGACGAAGCGCAGTGAGTTTGAAGCGGGCTTCGCCCACGCACAGGATGTTCATACGTCCATCGTTGAGCCGATCGACCTGCTCAATGCGCGCCGTCGTGCCCACGTCGTAGGGGGTGACCTCTTCGCCGACCGCGTGCCCTGCGCGGATCAATACGACGCCGAAAGACAGCCCACCGGCCAGGCACTCGCTGATCATCAAACGGTAACGCGGCTCGAAAATGTGCAGCGGCAGAAGTTGGCCGGGGAACAGCACTGTGTTGAGCGGGAACAGTGGCAGCCGGGTCACGTGCGCCATGACGCGATTGTACTCCTCCTTCAGGCCTCTCAGCAAGTAGCAGAATCTGGAGTGATTTGACACGCTCGATGTTCTTGGGTAAAATCGCGCCGCGTTGACCTGGCGGCGTAGCTCAGTGGTAGAGCAGGGGACTCATAAGCCCTTGGTCGGTAGTTCGAATCTACTCGCCGCCACTATGACTCGAAAAGACCCCCAACTTTCGAGCTGAGGCGCGTTCGAGCGCCTCGATCTTGGGGCCTGTTCTAGAGAACGGGCCTTTTTGTTTCCCCAACTTTGGCCCCGATTTTGTGCGCTGACTGCCTCGCCTGGAAAAATAAATTCCAAGAGACTTTTGATTTTCCTTTCCGGCTCTGCGTACACCTGCATACACTGGCGCACGCCAGCCTACCACACCCCTGGAAAGGAGAGGCATAATGGCACGCGGAGTTGACCCAAGCAGAAGGAAGGAACGCATGGCCGTCACCGTGAATCAAGCCGTCGACAATTACCTGACCGATCTTGCCCTCGAAGGCAAGAGCCCCGAGACCATCCTGTGGCATCGCAAGAAACTGTCTGCATTCTGCCGGTTCCTGCAGAACGGAGGCGATCCGCTACGAGTGTCCGATCTCAGGTTGGACAATGGGCGCGCGTTCGTCAAGGGACTGATGGACCGCAAAACCCGATACGGTGAGCACGTCATTCGCAAAGAGGTCGAGGGCGGTCTTGCGCCCCAGACCGTGCATGGCTTTGTGAGGTCGATTCGGACTTTCGCTTCCTGGCTACAACGAGAAGGATATTCCGAGGAGCACATCTTCCAGGGTCTGAAGCCGCCGAAACTCCCACAGGTGTTGATTCAGCCTCTCACTGAAGATGAGATTCGCAAGCTGCTGTTGGTCATCCCACAAGATACGCCCGAAGGCGTGCGCAATCTGGCGATCGTGATGATCTTCCTCGACACAGGCGTCCGGCTTTCTGAGCTGGTCAATCTGAAACTGTCCGATATCGACTTCGTCGCCGGACAGTTCAAGGTCTTCGGCAAAGGGGCCAAGGAACGCATTGTTCCGATGGGCCTTGCCACGCGTCGTGCCATCATCCGCTACCGCGATCACTTTCGGCCACAGCCCATCAATCCCAGCGAAGATCGCTTGTTCCTGACGGTGGCGGGTGAGCCGATCTCGAAAGACAGCGTCGAGAAAGTCATCCAGCGGCTGGCGCGAAGGGCGCAGATTCCCCGACTGCATCCGCACTTGTTGCGTCACACTTTCGCCGTGCGCTATCTGGTGAACGGTGGGGATGTATTTATGCTCCAGAAGATTCTCGGCCATGCCTCGCTCGAAATGACCCGGAAGTACGTCACGCTGGCGAGTGGCGACGTGAAAGAGAAACACCGCCAATACAGCCCCATCGATAATCTCGGCCTAGTTGAACGCAAACGTGGCAGGCCGAAGATGCGTCTATCGTGAACGACTAACAAGGAGAATCTGAAAATGACGACGGTCATTGCTGTTGATCCCGGTTTCGGTAACACAAAAGTCTGTATGGACGGTCGGGTATCTATGTTGCAGTCCGCCGTTGCTGAGCCGCGCGAGATTGGCCTGGCGACGCTGGGCGTCAAGGTTCACTCGGATGTGCGCAGTGTGAAGTTCGGCGGACGCACATTTGGGGTAGGCGCTTATTCGTGGCTGTGGGGCGCACCGCGCGGCTCAATGGACTACACAGCCATTGCCTCACCCGATCGCCGGGCCCTGTTTTACGCAACCCTGTCCGATCTTCTCCGGCCCAATTCACAGATTGAAGATGCTGTGCTGATCATTGGATTGCCTGTGCCATTACTGATGGATGCGGAGCAGGCTGCCCACGTCAAGACGGGTCTCAAGGACCTGAAACGGACGCACACTTTCGAGACGAGCGGCTGCCAGTTCTCGGTGGTGATCACACAAATCAAGGCGCTGGCACAGCCCGTCGGGGCATACATGGATTGGCTGTACACAGACGACCTGAAGCCACGGCCTGGTGGTACTCAGGCCGAAGTGGCCGTCATGGATATCGGCATGAATACCCTCGATCTCTACGTGCTCCAGGGTGGTCAAGCTGTTCCTCGTTACATCGGCGGTGACAAGGTAGGCGTGCGCCGGTTGCTCGAGCTCGTGCATTCCAACGGACGTGATCTGGAGGAGATGGATGGCGATCTGCGCACCGGCCGACTCACTCCGTCGGCGCATGATTTGGACACATGGCTCAGCGAGATACTGGCAGTGACCGAGCGCACCTGGCGTTCGTTGAAGCGGTTCGCGACCGTCATCCCTGCAGGCGGCGGAGCCTCAGTTCTGGGCGACCGGCTCAAGCTGGCTCTGATCGCCAAGGGCGTTGCCGTTAGCTGGCCGGATGATCCGGTTGTGGTCAACGTGCGCGGGCTGTGGAAATTCGGAGCGCGCTATGCCAGCCCTCGTTAGGCGCGCAAACGGCAGCGTCGTAGTCACGGTGCGCTTGACTCTGGCGCCAGGCCGGGACGATCGCCTGCTGTCCTTGATACAGAACGCGCCGCCGCGCGGGCTGGCCGGTGTGATTCGAGCGGCGATGCACTCCGGTGTGGCAAGCATCCAATCCGACCTGTGCCCTGTACCAGAGGCCGTGACGGATGTCGATCTGTTCGGGTTGGGCGACGATCTGTGAGCGTCGAGCGTATTCGGTGTTACATCGAAACGTGAATGTGACACCTGACACGCGAACCGCCCAGCCCAATAATCCCTTCGCCGGGCGAAGTCTATATGCAGACAATACATACAGATTATTTGGTTGGCTGCACATTCCCCATTTCCGGAGGATATTCATGAGTTACCCTTATGGTTTGGCTGACATTCGCCTGCAACTCGAAGGTTATGATTGGTTGCCGGTCTTGCGGCTGTTCCGTCACGTGCGCGTGGCGACCCTTCCTCAGTTGGTCGCAGCGACCGGCTTCTCGCGCGACGTGGTTGACCGCATCATCCGGCATCTGTTGACTATCCAGGATGAACACGAGCGGCGCATACTTCTTCAAGGGCCGAACGTGAATCACTTGGCTGGAGCGGCCGGACGCGGCGCTACCGTGTACCGCCTCGATTGGTTAGGAGCAGCACTGTTGCACGAGGAAGGACTGGTCAAAGAAATCCGGCCTTCGGGACAGGAGGAAGCGCCGGCGCTCATTCATAGTCTGTGCATTCTTGAAATGGCGTCGGCGGCAGAACGCGCCGGCTTCAGTATGGCAGCCGAACAAGTCCTTAGCGACGATGGCTGTACCATTCGTCCAGATGGTGTGCTCGCGGTGCCGGATCAGCCCGCGCGATTGTATGAGATCGAACAGGCGGCCAATGCTGCGCTCGCGGCGCGCATCGTGGAGCGTCTGGTCAACTGGGCCAAGTTCTTCGCGCAGGCAGATGCCAAGGCCATTTCGCCTCACGTGACCATTCTTTTCAACGTTGCACAGCGTGACCTGAACTCGACTTTGCGCGTCTGGCAGACAGCACTTGACCAAGTCGCGGCGGATCATGCTCCACTCAAGTTCAATCTGTACTACGCAGTGTTGACAGAGTTTCTGAAGAATCCAGATTGGCAAGGCCTGTCGCATCGCGTGCGTTTAGTGCCGCAGCCGAGCGCCGCGAATTCGGAGGGAAAGGCGGACACCACGACGAGGGTCGAGGATCGCCTACTAAAGGACATGCTGGCTGGCAATGTCGACTTCAGGGTCAAGGACTTCGTGGCGTTCGCCAAGATCATCTACAGTCTGTCCTATCCAGACGTGAACGAATACCCTTCCGAATACGATGTGTTTGACCAGGTCGCATTTCCTGTCGAGTCGCTGAACGCCCTGCGAAGTTATCTGAATCTGTCGCAAAACGATGACCTGCGGAAAGGCCTGAGCCGAGCGCTGCCGCTTATCAAGTCGCAGGCAGGTATGACCGTCACTCTGAACCTGACGACGCGCATCATCTGGGATGTCTGGCTCCGTCACATGGGCATGGGCCGGAACGAGCACTTGCTGGTGACGGTGCGGCCGCCCAACAGCAATGACAGCAACTCGGAGTATCGGGTAACGGTCAGTCTCTCGAGACAATTGGCAGCCACTCTCGATCCGATGGCCAGCCTGTATCCCAGTGATCCGCCGACTGAACCATACGAGAAGGCGCTTGCCTGGGTGTTGGAAGCCCCATTCTTCTATGCCTATGAACTGGGACTGAGTGGCGAGCCGTTGTTTCCGCCCCGAAAGCGAGGCAAGGCCAGGTGAAAGTAGCGAATGCCCTGATCGGTGTGTGCTATAATCTGCGTGACGCTTCGAGCAGGCCAGATAAGGAATATGCTTGTTCGTGAGGTGCGCTATGACGGAGATTGTAAAAGCCGTGTACGAGAATGGGACTCTGCGACCGCTGAAGCCACTGAACCTACGCGAACATCAGACGGTTCGGGTTCAGGTCTTGTCTGATGAAGCTGTCAAAGATGAGGGCGCAGAAGCCGTGCGCGTCCTGATCGCCGCCGGGCTGATGCATCGCCCGGAGCGAACCACGCCGCCTCCCGACCCGGTGTCAGAAGAGGATCGTCGCGCGCTGGCTGAGCGACTGTCGAGAGCGCCGGGCAAGCCCCTGTCGGAGATTGTCATCGAGGATCGGGGCGAGCGGTGACCATCGTCTATCTCGACACCAGCGCGCTGGTGAAGCAATACGTGGCTGAAGTGGGAAGCAACTGGGTGCGATCGCTTTTGGTGGCGGATCAGACAGCGGCCGCGTTCACGTCACGCCTGAGCGCCTTGGAAACAGCCTGTGCTTTCGCCCGCAGACGACGCGAAGGCACGTTGTCGCCAGCCGACTACAATCAGGCTGTCGCCGCCTCCGAATACGATTTCACGTATCGCTACAACCTCATCGAGGTTACCCCCACGATCGTTAATACTGCCCAGATGCTGGCCGCTCGCCATCCCCTGCGGGCGTACGATGCTATGCATCTGGCATCGGCCTGGCTGGCGAATCGGGAACTCGTGCAGGCAGGAAGTCCACTGAGTAATACCTCGCGTGCAGATAGACCAATCCTGTCCCAAGCGGCTCCTTCATCCCGGTGAACCCAAAGTCCGTCGGCATTGCGCCACTTGACCATCTCACCCCGCCATACGGCATGTTGAGCGTCCGCGCCACGAGTTGTCCACCTCCGTTCGTAGCGATACTCACCGTGCCGAGATGATCCGTGTGCAGATACGTGACCGTGCTGCTGACCGCGTTCGTCTGCCGCATGGCGACGCGACTCGAGCCGATGTAGTAATACTTCGTCACCTGCACGGCATCCGTCGCCGCTGACGCCTGCCCGGTGTTGCTGACGTAGTCCGTCGCGCTGACGACGAAGGTGTAGTGATGCCCCAGCGTCCCCGTGAAGTTCGCCGAGGTCAGTGACATGCTGGGCAGCCACATCTGCAACGCGCTGGTGTCGGCCTGCCCTCGCGAGCGGGGGTCATCACCGAGACGGTGTACACACCGGTGAGTCCAGCGATTGAATCCGACGCGCCTTACCACACCCGAAAAGAAAAGGGGCGCGGTTAGATAACCCGCGCCCAACGGAGAGATCGAACAGTAGCCAACTCTAAGGAGTAGGTGTTACTGCGAAGCCAGGCCAAGCGATGGGTAGTTTGGTCTCACCCGGCGTCGAATTACCATCAAGCCCCCATGCCTTCACAAACTCGTCAAAGTAGTCGGGTGCGACTTTGTAGCCGCCTACTCGCAGGTCGGGGCTGAACGAATAAAACTCTCCGCTGACTCCAACTGCCAGATGGTGCTGAGAGAACAGCAGCCATGTTGACGCGCCACCGTGATGTTCATCTTTAAAGATACTTATCATCACTTGGTCGGGCTCTCCGTATTGATTCACCACCTCTCCCAAAGATCGCGGAAGTAGAGACATCTCGACGACAATCCCATCTTTGAGTATGATCCAGCCGCGCGGTGGGTTGTACCACAATTCTACCCGCCCGTGTATCTCATATTTTTCCTCTGGTACTCCAA
>DATBWU010000219.1:0-8025 GCA_036514635.1 Anaerolineae bacterium
TGGCGGGCCGGCCGGGCCAAGGGGCCGCTTCCAGGGCAAACCCAAGGTATGTCTGTTCTGTGTGGAGAAGGGCCAGCGTGTCGATTACAAGCAGGCCGATGTGCTGCGCCGTTTCGTCACCGACAGAGGCAAGATTCGCCCGCGCCGCCAGACCGGCACGTGCGCGCGCCATCAGCGGTTGCTGGCAGTGGCCGTGAAGCGCGCCCGGCACCTGGCGCTGCTGCCATTCGCCAGCAGCGCGCTGCACTAAGCGCCTATCCGAAAACCCTCGGAGTGCGGGCTTTAGTCCGCTTCAGACGAGGCAGGCTGACCCCACTCCGCTTGCCCATGTCCGCCGCTGTGCGGCGGTGGGCCGTTAGGCGCGCTACGGGGAGCCTGAGCCTGCACTCCAGTTCTCGGATAGGTTCTAAGTCGGCGCACTGCGCGGAACGACCATGTCAATAGTGAGCCACAGGGCATAGGGCAACCTATGCCTTGTGGCTGAGGTTCGACCTTTCATGTCCAAGAGTCCGCAGACCCCGCAACTTCCCAGAGAGTTGTCTCGAAAGTACCTGTCGCGCGCGGAGCGCGAGGCGCGCAAAACGCGCATTCTATTGCTCGCCGTAGGAGGCGCACTCGCGCTGGCGATCCTGCTCATCGGCTTCGGCATATTCCGCGACAACGTCTTATTGCCGAATGAGCCGGTGGCGATTGTCGGCGATCAGCAGATCATGACCCGCGCGTTCTGGCAGCGTGTCCGGCTGGAACGGGAACAACTGATCAATCAATACGACTTCTATGTCAACCTTGGGCTGAGCGATAACGCGAATCAAATCGCGAGTGCGTTGATCCCGGAAAACGCGGCCAGTATTGGCTCACAGGTGATCGAACAGATGGTAGATGAAGAGGTGTATCGGCAGGCGGCTCCGGAGTTGGGCGTGACGGTAACGGCGGATGAGCTAGACCGCTCGATCGAGGAAGCCTTCGGTTACTTTAGCGTCACGCCGACGCCCCAACCCGCCGACACGCCGGCCCCGACCTTCACGCCTTCGCCGACGATCACCGCCAGCGCGTCGCTGACGCCTACCACACCCACGCCGACTCTCACCCCGCAGCCAACGCCCACACCGGTCACGTTTGAGGGTTACCAGACATTGTACCGGGAGCGCCTGAATGACTTTTCGGCGCTGGGCTTCTCGGAGGCCGATTTCAGGCATTGGTGGGAGACACAGTTGATCGTGCAGGAAGTTCAGGACATCATCCAGAGTGATGTGCCCACCCGGACCGAGCAGGCGCAGTTCCGCTACATCGGCGCGGAAACACCACCCGCCATCGATGTGGTTCAGCAGGCTGTGGCGAAGGACGGCTTCGAGACGGTGTACGGGCAGGTGCTGTCGCAGACATTCACGATCACGAACGTGACAGCGATCGAGTATCCGTATCTGGCAAAGTTCGATCTGGATACCTTGCCGCAGTTCGGACAGGAATTCACCGATGCGGTGTTCACGACACCCATCAGCAGCACGTTCGGGGTGATCACCAACACGGCCAATGCGCTCTATTACATCGGGCAGGTCGTCAATCGCGAGGTGCGCGACTTGGACCCCGATGCCTTGCAGCGGCTGAAGTCCAAAACACTCCAGGACTGGCTGAGTGAGCGCCGAACAAGGCTCAACGTTCAGGTACTGAGGTGGGAAGACCGCGTGCCGGCGGATCCGACTCTGGGCCAGTGAGTCACGGGAACAACCTCCCGCAGGTTCCAAGCCTGCGGGAGGTTTTGTTTACTGCACTATGCCGGTGGGTGTCGCCGTCGGCTCGAAGGTGTCGGTCGCGGTGGGCGCCTGATCAATCGTCGGGGTTGGCGTCGGCGACTGAATGAGGATCGGCGTGTCCGACGGCGTCACGGCCGGCGTTGGCGTATCCGTCGGCGTGTCCGATGGCAAGACGAACGTGGGCGATGGCGTGGGTGTGTCTGTGGCGATGGGCGTCGTCGTGCTCGTGCCGGTCGGCGACGGTGTCGGCGTCGGCGTTGCAGATGGGACGCGCGTCGGCGTGGGGATCGGGTAACGCGGCAGGTACAGCCGCTGGCCGATCTTGATGGTATCGCTGTCCAGGCAGTTGGCCTGCTTGATCGCGTTCACGCTCGTGCCAGTCGCCCGCGCCAGCGAGGTGAGTGTATCGCCGGGCTGGACGATGTATACCACCCAGCCGACAGGCGGGCCGCAGACGACAGACGTCGGCCCCGGCGTGACGAGAACAGTAGCCGTTAGTGTTGGCGTCGGCGGCGCGGGCACGTAGAGCACCTGGCCCGGCTGCACTACGGGATCGATCAGGCAGTTGAAGACCTGGAGCTGGATCGGATCGATGGCGTACTCCATGGCGATGCCGGCGAGGGTTTCGCCGCCGGTCACCACGTGATCGATCCAGCCATTCGGGCGCGGACAGGTTCCGGCGGGGACGAGCGTCGGCGTGTCGGTTGCAGTTGCCTCGAGTGGAGTCGCGGGTCGCGGTGTGGCCGTCGCGCTGGGCGACCCGGCACTCGTCGGAATCGGCGAGGCCCGGAAGGCGAGGTTGAGATCGCCTGCCGAAAGGAGCAGACCACCCGCGATCAGCGCGATGACGATCGCGCCGCCGATCACGCCTCCGAGAAACTGACGCCACACGCTCACGCGCCGCCTCCGCTGCCGTTCATCGATCCGGCGACCGGCATGATGAACGTGAAGGTGGAGCCTTTGCCCATTTCACTGTCCACCCAGATACGGCCCCCATGCGCTTCAACCAGCGCGCGAGCGATCGACATGCCCACACCCGTTTCGCCCAGCCCCTGAATCAGCGGATTATCGGCTCGATACAATCGATTGAACACGCGCTGCCGATCTTGAGGGTCGATGCCGCCGCCGCAGTCGGTGACGCTGATCAATACGAAGTCGGGCGCTTCCGGGTTCGTGTGCGCGCCGACGACAACCTGGCCGCCCTGCGGCGTGACGCTGCTGGCATTCGACAACAGGTGCGACAGAATCTGATACACGTTGTCATGGTCGGCCTGAATCTTGGGCAGGCTCTCGTCGAGGTCGAGCTGGATGGTGATGCCGCGCTCGCGATACTGCGCCGACGAGCCCATGATGGCTTCCTCGATCACCTCGATGGCGTCGATCGGCTCCGGCTCCAGCTTGACTTTGCCGGTGTCGATGGCCGTCACGCCGATCAGATCGTTCAACAATCCCCCCATGCGCTCGACGTTGGCCTTGACGCGCTGCAAGAACTGGCGCTGCATCGCGCCGAGGATGCCCACCGATTCACCCAGCAGCAGGTCGGTGTAGCCGTTGATCGACGTCATGGGGGTGCGCAGCTCCTGCGCGATCGAGGCGATGACTTCCTCGCGCTGCGCGCCGATCTGCGTCGCCTCGCCGCTGAGCGTGATGAGCAGGCCGTTGAAAGTGTCGCCCGTCCCGTCCTGGAACGGCACAAGCTCCGCGTGAAGCGGCCGGCCGTTGGCCGTGACCTCGAAGCGATACGGCGGCTCGCCGGCGGCGGACAGGTCGGGTGTGTGCGTGAGCAGGTCGAGCGCTTCGCGCCAGCGCGGATCGCTCAATACGTTGTGAATGGGCTGGCCGATTAGCCCGCTGCGCGGACGGCCAATCAGATGCAGCGCCTGATCGCTGACGATGGTGACTCGGCCCAACGTATCGCTGACGATGACGCCCGGTTCGCCGCGATCGACCGGCGAGGCCGCGCCCTGGGCCGTTACGGACTGGCGTTCCATTTCGTCGCGCAGGCTGGTGATCTGTTGCTGCGCGTGCTTGAGTTGCATTTCGAGCGCTTGTTGCAGCGAGTTCAACTGCGTGATCTCTTCGCGCGCCTCGCGCAGCTGTGTGTCCAGCGCCGCGCGTTCCTGGGCCAGTTGCCCGGCTTTCTCTTCCCATGCCGCCGCATTGCGCATCGACGAGGTATCGGCTTCCTGCGCCTGAATGAACGCGGCCAGTTCCTGCGCCCGCCGGGTGGCGTGCTCGGCGCGCCGTTCGGCTTCGGCCAGCTGGCTCGTCAGCCGCGAGGCTTCGCTCTGGGTCTGTTGGGATGCGCCGACCAGTGCGGCGCGCTGCGCGTTGAGCTCGACGCTCTGCTGGCGCACCGTCTCGGAGAGTTCGGTTGCGCGCCGTTGTAGCGATTCGATCTGGCGCGTGTTGGCGAGGACCGCACTGAGCAGGTCGGCGAAGGTGCGCGCCTGTTGGGATTCGATCAGGCTGAAGGCGCGTCCACTGCCGGGGTTGCCCAGCAGCAAAACACCCAACACATTCTCTTCGGTGATGAGCGGCTGAATCATCAATGGGCCGGGCACAAATGATCCGAGCAGGCCGAACAACCCGGACACATCGGCGGCGTTATCCTGCGGCCCGACGATCACCGCGCGGCGCCGATCGATCGCGCGTTTCACGATGGGCTGCTCTTCGAGCGCGAAGAGTGCGCCGGGCGTGGGCGCTGCGCCGGGATGATGAATCGCGGCCAGCTCGACCAGATTGCTCGACGAACCCGGCAGGCCGATGGCGGCCAGATCGGCGTGCAGGTGCGTAGCGACCGCCGCGCACACTTTCTGGAGCGTGAGCTGCAAATCGGCGCTCCCGCCGACCTGGCGGATCGCGTCGATCACCGGCCAGGGATCGGACACGCCGGGGATCATCTGCGCCACGCGCTCTGCTTTAGGCACCAGTTCCGGGCGCGTGTCGATGTACCCGCGATACACCGTGGCGGCGAGCAGTGGATACGCGGCGAGCTGCGCGAAGCGCACCCAGGCGGCGAAGTCGGTCGCCAGGTCCGGCACGACCGCCTGCAAGGTGTGCCCGGCGGCCAGGATGGCGAAGGCGATGAAGACGTAAGCCCATTGGCCCCGCCGTCGCAGAAGCGCCGCAAGCGCGGCGAACGCCGCGAGCACCGCCGATCCGATTTCCCAGCCCAGGTCCTGCTCGGTGTAGGTGACCGTCGATTGCTGGCTGACGGCATACCACATCGGCGCGAGGGCGGCATAGATGATGAATCCGGCGGCGACGCTGACGCCGGCAATCAGCAGGCCGAGGCGCTGCGTGTCGATCAGCAGCGGGACGAAGGCGAGGGCCAGGAGCGCGAGGCTGGCAAGATCGATGAAGCGCTCCAGCGGCGGCAGGATGCTGCGCGGCGGAAAGACACCGCTCGACTCGAGCAGCGCGGCAACCATCAGAATCACGCGGCCCAGCAGCACGCCGCCCGCCGCCCAGTGCAGGCGCGGGAACGGCTCAGCTGATCCGCGTGCGCGCACCTGCCCTATCGCCGCGTACAGCATGAACATCAGCGCGAAGAGCGTGATCAGGTGAAAGACCAGGCTCCCCGGCGGCTGAGTCAACAGGTTGAGAATTTGGGCCAACGATTGCATAGCGCGGCTCCGCCGCAGCCAAAACATCAGTTCCACGAACACGAAAGGGCTGAATAAGTGCTTCAGGGAGATCGGTGCAACGAATCCACAACGGATAACCGGATACGACCTGCGCGCCACACCCCGATCGCGGATTCGCTTACGGGAGCACTGCACCGCATGTGTCTGTTGCCCATCCGTTGCCTCGGCGCGGCCTGCCCCAGCACACACAAATAAACACGCATTCGTGCGGATTTGTGTTATTCGTGGATCGAAACCCTTGCCTGGAATTATACAACGAGGCGGCAGGGGAAACAATTACGGTTGGGTGTCGAGGCTTCAGGGAAGTGGGGGAGTGCGAAGGAGTGTGGGGGATAGTGCCCGAATTCTTGCCGCGATGAATCGGGCACGCTGCGGCGCGTCGCCGACGTAGGCGCTCGCGTCGAGGAGGGATCGCGCGGAAGCGGCATCGACGTAGCACGTGACGCGCGAGTCGGCGCACAGCGCGTCGACGAGCGGGTTAGGTCTGTTGTTCGAGACTTCGGTCCAGGCGTTCAGCGCGTGCTCGCGGATCACTTCGTGCAGGGCCTGCCGATCCGCGCCGGCTTTGACCGCCGCCATCAGCAGCCGCTCGGTCGCGGCGAACGGCGCGAATGCGGCAAAGTTGCGCGCGACAGCCGCCTCGTTCACGACCAGACCTTCAACCAGACGCCGCCCGGTGATGAGCAGCTCGTCGGCGCATAAGAAGGCTTCGGGCAAAATGATGCGCCGGTTGGCCGAATCGTCGAGCGTGCGCTCCAGCAGCGAGTTGGCCGCGTCGTCCCAGGCGATGCGCGGCAGTTGCGCCAGGTAGCGCGCCAGCGAATCGATCTTCTCGGCGTTGACCGGGTTGCGCTTGAACGGCATCGCCGACGAGCCGACCTGTTTCGATCCGAACGGCTCGGCCCACTCGCCGATCGGCGGCGATTGCAGGATGCGCAGATCGAACGCGAACTTGTGCAGCGACATCGCCAGGCCGGCCAGCGCGTTCAGGACGAGCCAGTCCTGCTTGCGCGGGTACGTCTGCGTGGCCGCGTCGAACGCCTGAAGGTCGAGCGCGTTCATCACACGCGCTTCGAGTTCGTCGCGCTGCTCGATCGTGCTCGAAGTGACCGGGGCAGAAGGGCCGGTCACTTTGCCGAGCAGCTCCATATAAGAGGCCGACGTTCCCACCGCGCCCTTGAGGCCCTTGCCCTTCATTTCACTTCGGATGCGTGCGAGTTCGGCGTGATCCGTCAGCAGGTCTTGCGCGTACTGCGCCAGCCGGTAGCCGATCGTCGTCGGCTCGGCAGGCTGCAGGTGCGTGAAGGCCATCGTTGGGGTGCCGGCCCATTGTTCGATTTGCGCGGCGAGTGATTGAAGGAGAGACTGGAGATCGGTGATGACGAGATCGAGCGACTCGCGCACGCGCAGCGCGTCGGCGTTGTCTTCGACATCCATCGATGTCGCGCCGAGGTGGATGATCCCGCCGCCGACCGGGCACTGCTCGGCGAAGGTCTTCACTTCGGCCATCAAATCGTGCTTGATCTCCGCTTCGATGGCCTGTGCTCGATCGATGTCGATTTGATCGACGTGTGCGCGGAGGTCGTCGATCTGCTCCGGTGTGACCAATCCGAAATGCGACTGCGCCTCGGCCAGCGCGACCCAGATGCGCCGCCACAGCCTGCGCTTGTGCACCTCGCTCCAGATCGCGCGCATCGCGTCCGAGCCATAGCGCCAGGTAAATGGAGATTGATAATTGGTGAATGGTGAATGATGAATGTTGAATGCTCCCGGAGGCGACCAATGACGAACGACGAATGACCAACCAACTATCCAACCAGCTAACTATCCAACCAGCAAACTATCCCACCAACAAACCATCCAACTGACGCGAGAAGATCTGCGATCGGTCCGGCCCGACGGAAACGTGCGACACCGGCACGCCTGTGAACGTTTCGATCTGCTCGATGTACGCACGCGCGGCGGCCGGCAGATCGTCGAGGGAGCGGGCTGCGGTAATGCCATCGCGCCAGCCGGGCAGGTCGGTAAAGACGGGCCGGCATTCGCCCAGCCTGGCTGCATCGCTGGGGAAGTCCGTCATCCGTTCGCCCCGAGCCGAATAAGCCGTGCACACACGCAGCGGCTCGAGGCCGGTCAGCACGTCAAGTTTCGTCAGCACGATCTCGGTCAGGCCGTTGATGCGCGCGGCATGTTTCAGCGCGACGAGATCGAGCCAGCCGGTACGGCGCGGGCGTCCGGTCGTCGATCCGAATTCGTCCCACGGATTCGATCCGGTTCCCCGCAGCCGATCGCCGATCGCGTCGTGCAGCTCGGTGGGGAAGGGGCCTGCGCCGACGCGCGAGCAGAATGCCTTCGCCACGCCGATGACGCGCGTGACGTGCCTCGGGCCTACGCCCAGCCCGATCAGCACGCCGCCGATGGTCGTCGAGGAACTGGTGACGAAGGGATACGTGCCGTGATCGATGTCGAGCAGCGTGCCTTGCGCGCCTTCGGCCAGCACCGTTTCGCCACGTTCGAGTGCGGCGTGGACGAGTGCCGTCGTGTCGGCCAGGTGTGGCGCGAAGCGCTCGGCCAGCGCCGTGTACTCGGCGACGATCGCCTCCGCGTCGAGCGGCGCTCGTCCA
>DATBWU010000220.1:0-2458 GCA_036514635.1 Anaerolineae bacterium
GGTGCAGTTGAGCGTCATGGCCAGTGCGCGGGCCAGTGTCGCCTTGCCGATGTGGGCCGGGCCGGTGATCAGGTAGGCCTGACTGAGACGATCGTCCGCGATCGCGCGTTCGAGTTGAGTCACGGCCCACGCGTGCCCGACGATCGGCCAATGCGTGTGGGATGAGCCGTCCATCGCGCGTGATTGTAACTGCGTGAGGAGCGGATCGCAAGTTCGAGTTGCCGCGCCCGGGGATGTGTGATAAATTAGAATTGACGTATAGCCGGTGATAGGGGGACCCATGGGCGGATCATTCAAGATTGCGACCGTGCGAGGAATCGCTATCAAGATTCATATCACGTTCTTTTTGATCTTGATTTACGCGGCGCTCGCGTTCGGTGCCGGGGGGCGCGGATCGAACGGCGCGCTGTTCGGCATTGTCGCGACGCTGCTGCTGTTCGTGTGCGTGGTGCTGCACGAACTGGGGCACAGCGTTGTGGCGCAGCATTACGGCATCGTCGTGCGGGACATTACGCTGTGGCCGATCGGCGGCCTGGCGCGGCTGGAGCGAATGCCGGAAAAGCCGTCGCAGGAGTTCTGGATCGCCATCGCCGGGCCGGCGGTGAACTTTGTGATCGCCGGCGCGATCTTCGCCATCGCGCGCGTGTTATCCAGCACTCAGTTAGGGTTCGATTTGGGCGAGCTGGAGCGCGGCCTGCTTCGGCTGCAAGTGCCAAGCCTGCTGGCGTACCTGTTCTCCGCGAATCTGTTTCTCGGAGTGTTCAACCTGATCCCGGCTTTCCCGATGGATGGTGGCCGCATCCTGCGCGCGCTACTGGCATCGCGCGTAGATCACACGCGGGCCACGGCGATCGCCGTCGCTGTCGGGCAGAACCTGGCGTTGTTGGCCGGCTTGTATGGTTTCCTGACCGGGCAGTTGAGCCTGCTGCTGATCGCGATCTTCGTCTTCATGGGCGCTGGGTCGGAAGGGCAGATGGTACAGGTGAAGAGCGTGTTGGAGGACCTGAAAGTGCGCCAGGCGTTCTCGCGTCGAACCGAAGTCCTCGATCCCGACGATCGACTAACCCGCGCCGTCGATCTCACGCTCAGTTCTTTCCAATCCGACTTCCCGGTGTTGCGTGGTGGCGAACTGGTTGGATTGCTGACCCGAACCGATTTGCTCGCGGCGCTGCAAAAGCGTGGCTCGAATGCGTTCGTCGTCAGCGTGATGCGCAAGGAGTTTCCCCACGTTTCGCCCAACGACAATCTATTCAAGGCGCAGCAGATGATGATGGAACACAACGTCGAGGCGTTGCCGGTGATGGAGAACGGTCAATTCCATGGCCTGCTCACCTTGCGCGATGTCGACGAGCTATATCGGCTGTTGAGTGTCAGTCCGCAGTTGCTGCTCGCGCGCAAAGGCCTGGTCGAGAAGCCAGCCGCGTGACGTCTTGCCAATCGATCGGCTTGCGCGTATAATGGCGCGTGTTCGGGCGGTTAGCTCAGTTGGTTAGAGCGTTGCGTTGACATCGCAAAGGCCAGAGGTTCAAGTCCTCTACCGCCCACTGTTTGTCCCCAATCGCGCCGGACATGATCTGAAAAGCGGCGGCTCTCTAACCATTTAGAGAGCCGCTGATGTCTTTTTTGAGGCGAGAAGCTCATCAGAGTTTCATGCCTCAAGTTGCGCAAGCACTTCGCGTAACATCGCCGCGAGATTCTCCTTGCCGTCGTTGGGCTTCACTCCAACCGCCTGTCCCAACCTCGCGATCCGCTCCTGCATATCCTTGTCGGATAACACAGCGTAGATCGAATCCGCGATGCCGATGCTGGAGCGCATCAGGTTCATCGAGATTGCCTTCAGGTCGCTGACTTCGCGCGCCTGCTTCAGTCCATAGACGGCGTGGCCGTGACGGAACTTGTGCGCCGACATCGGCGGCAAGCCTACCTTCTCGAAGAGCATCTTGAGGTTGGCGGCAGCGACACATGACGATACCGGCCTGGCTGATTAGCCGTCACGCCTGCACGCCGAATGCCATGTCAATGATGGGATACCACGGAGCGGTCGGCGGCAGTTGCGTTCGGACGAAGCTGTCCCAGTCCTCGACCACCTGGAGCAGATCGGGAATCTCAAGCAGTCGAGTAAGGCCGGCCTTTCCATTCTTCGTCTTCACACCCATCGTCGGATACTGCTTGACCGTACGCTCGGCGATGTCTACACACTCCAAAGTGAGCGTGCAGAACGCCGTCGCTCTCGCGCCGGAGAGGAACAAGAAGGCGGCGGCGGCTTTATCGCGCCGCGCGGCGATATCGCCCGGCTCGACCTCGACCTTCATCAGCTCGCGCACCATCTCCAAGGAAATCGATGTCAGGTGTCCCACGACGACTCCCCTCCAGTTGCCGATGCCCTGCCTGGCATTGGCGCTCGCATAGTGATTGAGTGAGGCCCCGACCTGATCGGGGCTTTGGCGAGTTGCGATTT
>DATBWU010000221.1:0-7108 GCA_036514635.1 Anaerolineae bacterium
GAGGAGGTTCCATAATGCCAGGAGAAGGAACCGGCACACCAGCCGCCAGCGGATCGACCGCAACGCTCGCCAGCCTAAGAGATCGGGTGCGCGTCATGGTCGAGGCCGTAGCCGGAGCGCCTGACCCACTGGTCGTCACGGCGGCGAATACGGATATCGACCTCTTGCGAACACGCCTGGCTAACACGCTCAAAGACGCCAGCGCCGAAATTTGGGAGGAGTCCGATCTTACCGAGGCGCTACGCAAGGCGCTGGAGCAATACAGCAGGGTCAGCCCCAATTCCGCAATCGGGACAAAGCAGATCGAAGTCGCATCCAGAGAAATCGACATCTCAGATCTAGCCAACGTCAGCCGCGTCGAAAGGGTCTGGTGGAACTACGACGAAAGCGATCCGGGCTACGCGCCCAACTGGAAGCAGTTTCAGGTATGGCCGGGCGCGATCCTGTTCATAGAAGACGAAGACATTCCACAGATCGGCGATGTCGTGCGTGTGTGGTACACCAAGCCACACACGATCAGCGGACTCGACGAGGGCGACAACACCACCATTCCCAACGAGGACATCGGCTACATCGTCACTGGCGCAGCAGGTTTCGCGCTGTTGAGCAGAGCGGTAGCACTCGTCGAGGAAGCCACGCTCGACAGCAAGACCAACGAGAACCTGAGAAAACTTGCAGAAGAACACCTTGCCAACTTCCGCGCCGGGGTCAACAAGCAGCAACCGGCATGGCAACGCAATGCTTTTGCCTACTCACAAGACGACATTCACGAAGCCCTGCGCTGGGCCTTGCACCGCTATAGCCTGGTCGAGCCGGATGTTACTATCGCCACGCTCACGCTCGAAGCAGACGGGCGAGAAATCGACATATCCAGCCTCGACGACATGCTCAAGACCAGAAAGGTGTGGTTGCCCTACGAGGCCGACGAGCCAGCCCGCTGGCGCTCGTTCGAGCAATGGCCGGGCGACGTCCTCTACATCAGCGACGGATACGAGCCAAACAGCGGCGACGTGGCGCGCATCTGGTACACGCGCCTGCACGCACTCAGCGGACTCGATAGCGCCACCGTCACCACCATCGCGCCTGACGTTGAAACGCTGATCGTCATCGGCGCAGCCGGACTCGTCGCACAAATGCGCGCACAGGAAAGGAACGTAGAAACGTTCGTCCCGTCGAAGTTGCGGGAGTGGGCAGAGGCCAGGCTAGCGGAGTTCGAAGACAGCCTGAAGCGCATCCGCAACAAACCGGCAGGCGGATTCGTCGCATGGCAACCCGCCCGCCGCCGCCGCGTGCCGCGTTCTTGATTTCTGCATTCTACATTCTGCATTCACTATTCATCCCTCCCATGCGCACCATCGACGCCGCGCTCCTCGCCGAGCAGAAGAAGACCAATTACACGCCGGCCAAGAGCGTCAGCATTGGCGGCGTGGATCTGTCCTCCCGCTTCATCGGCTACGACTACCGCGAAGACATCGGCAGTCCAAAACCAACCGTGCTCGTGTTAGACAATAGCGACCTGTTCTTTCACGACGCATTCTGCGCCGACGGCGAATCGATCCCCAACAACACTTACCTCGGTGAAATAGTCGATCTGCGCCGGGGCGCGCGCATCGACGGAATGAACCACCTGGAGAAACTACCGCGTCTGTGGGTCGAGGGCTACCGCTTCACCCACAAAAAGAGCCAAAGCCTTTTTCTCGTGGACTGCATCGACTGGCGCGGCAGGCTCGACCGCATCCGTCCAGAAACCGAAGTCATTTGGAGCAACACGCTCGCGCAGACGATTGTCGAATACTTGCTGGACCTGGCCGGGCTGACGCTCGACGCAACACTCGAAGCGGTCAGCGTCAACTTCACCTTCCCGGTCGGCGAGTCGGCGCACACCGCGCTCAGCCGGCTCCTCAATTCACTGCCGGACTTTCTCTTTGCGGGTTTAGATGGCGTGATCAAATCATTCGACATCGTGTCGTTCAGCGAACCTGACGAGTACAGATTTGGCTGGAACAGCGATCACCCCGTGCGACCCGCCACAGAATTCGGGTTCAGCCTCCAGCAGCACAACCTATACCATGTCATTGGGGCCGGAGGCATCTCGAATGTAGACGGGACGGGCGCGCAAATCTCGCTCGCGGGCTATCGACGAAAGACCATCACCGACAGCGCGCTAAGAACGATAGACGACATTGGCGTTCGCATCGAGACCGAGTTATCTTCTCAAAGCTTCAACAGCAAGCCGGCCACTATCTACTGCCTCCCCTCTCACGGGCTGGAGTTGATGAGTTTTTGCCCGCTCATCATGCCCAACGCGGCCACGGACACCTATAGCGGCAATCTCGTCACCGGCTACCGCGAAACGAATCTGCCGGGAAAGTTCGAGCAGGTCATACAACTCAACCAGCTGCCGGAGAGAGGCGGCGGCGGGGCTGTTGTCAGCCTGCTCGACGGCCTCGACGCGCCGGGCGCAAGCGAAGGCCGCGCGCAAATCTTCGTCGACGCCGCCGACGGCAATTGCAAGATCAGATTCGGCGACGGCGATCTAGTGACGATTGCCGTGAACCCATGAAGCTGTGCTACACTATTCGCATGGCAAACAAACTGCCCGTCCTTACGCTCATGCTCTTGCTACTCACTGCATGCATCCCGCAGAACCCAACCCAAACACCAAGACCCGCGACCACCCTCGTACCGCCAGGCGGCTCGGTGAGAATCGAAGCAACCGGAGCAGGCCCAACCGAAGAAACGCCGCTCGGATTGCTGAAAATCAGCATCACCAACCAAGCCGGGAAAGCCATCGCTGCCAGTCTCACCGTCAGCCAAGGACGCCAAGCCGGCGAGCAAGTCATCCAGGAGTTGCACGACGTGAGCATCGCAGAAATTGTCGTACCGGCAAACGCAGCAGGGACGATCTGGATAACCGTCAAGGCGGCAGGCTACGAGACCTTCGAGGCCGGCGTCAAGCCCAACCGCTTCCACTCGTTCACGCTGGACATGCCGATTGAGCTGAGGCCGGCCGACGTACAGGGTTGACAACAGAAGTTCCTCTTCTCCCCTTCCACTGCCGCGCGCTTTCTCATTATGCTGCCGCCGATCCCCCGCGCAGTCGCCGGGACAAAGATCGCCCGCAAGGAAGGCGGCTAGCCAGGGCGCGCGGGCGGCGACACAAAACGCCGACGCAACCCCGCAAACGACAAAAGCGCGGGCTTGCTCAATTCCGCGTGCCCTGCGCGTCGCCGCCCACATTGTAGGGCTTGGTGCGCGGGGGCCTGCGGCGGCCTACGCCCCACCGTTCGTTCCGCACCCAAAGGTCGATCTCAAGACCCGCCTTCGGCATAAAACGGCGGCGGGGCCGCCAAACTCAAAGGAGGCACATCATGTGTAAGGTTTGTGTGGTAAATGTGCGTGACATACAGGCAGGGGATAAGGGCGTGGTGTACGTGGGCCGGGCTTGTGCGGGTTGGCGGGCGTCAGTCTTGGGCAATCCGTTCAAATTGGGGGTGGACGGCAGTCGTGAGGTGGTCATTCAAAAGTACAAAGCGTGGTTGTGGGCACAGTACAAAAAGGGTGGTGAAGTCCGGCGTGAGGTGCTTCGGTTGGTGGAGGCGGCAAAATCGGGGCAGGGCGTGGTCTTGGGGTGTTGGTGTAAACCGTTGGCTTGTCACGGGGACGTGGTTAAAGCATTGGTGTTGTGGTTGGTGTGTTCGGGGTGAGGCTTTCGCCTCACCCTTTTTTTGCGCGTTGATGCGACGGTCCCCGTCAGTTGGCGGAATCGGGGACCCATGCGCAACGTCGCCATCGCCACGAAGCGCGTCGCCGCCCACGAACTGAATTGTTTCCAGAAAAATAAGAACGACACGAACAGAGCCGGAAAGCCAAACTGCTGACGGCTGTCGCTACCGTCCACGCAGGAGCCAGTCCGCGCCGGTGGTTTGTCAGAACTGCCTCAAGGATGCCACAGCGCAGCCGGAAAGCAAGCCGGAAAAAGCGCCCGGCTCGCAGCGCGACGGCAAAAACCCAGCGTAAAGCGCTGTGGGCCAAAGGTACAGGCCGGAAGTTCCCGGCCATATACCTTTGTCCGGTTTTTGCCGAAACGCTTGCGCCCTACGGGTGCTTTCCGGCTTTCGTGCGCTGTGGCGAGAGCCGGGGCAGTTCTTTAACAAAGAAATACCGGCGCGACTAGATGGCCTAATGGCTGCAGGCGGTCAAACAACACTCCCGCCGGTCCCAGGCGGCCTACGAGTCAAACCGGGATTTCATCCCCCAACAGATTCTCTCACGCGCTTGGGGCGCTTGAAGGCAAAGCGAAAGAGCGCTTCTGAGAGAGGCGTTACTGCAACACAGGGTTGCGGCACGTCCAAACGGCATCGTAACGGCTCCGCGAAAACGCGCGGTCAGACTTGCTCCCGCGCCCAGCCAACACGCTCTGCCAGTGGTCGTAGTAGTCGTCCTCGTCTTCCAATCCGAGTTTTTGAGAAAGGAGATTCCATGTACAAGTCACCACGCGCTGTCGTCGCCGAACTTGAAGAGGCGAGAGACTACCTCGCCTATTGGGCTCTTCTCATCTACTCGTAACCCGCACAAGGAGGTGCGACATGACTCCCGCAGATCTACCGAATCTGTGGGCCAACGCCAGGAAGCGTTACCCGCAGCACGCCGCGCGCATCGACCGCGCCCAGGCGATTCTCCACAACCACTTCGACGATCCAGCCCGGCGTCTCATCATGGTGCTGGCCGGGCCGGACGGCCTGACACTCCGCGTGAAAAGCCAGGCCGGGCAGCACGGCTATCACGTCACGGCGCGGGGCTGCACCTGCCCCGACTGGCCGCGCTCGCACCGGTGCAAACACTACATCGCCGGCGCCGTCTTCTCGAAACTGCTCGGCTTCGTGCTGGGAGGTGCATCATGATCTGCTTACGCTGCGGCGAGACCGCCTGTGTCGAATCCCATGCCGAAGGCAACATCGTCGAGGTCGCCGCCTTCTGTGGCAACTGCGGCTGGTTCGACGTTGATCGACAGCCGGTTCCCGATCCGGATCCCGCTTTCCAATCCGTCTTCCATGCAAAGGATTACGAGGCCGATCTGACGAGCGGGCATCTTGGCGAGCCGGAAGACTACTACTCCAGATGCAGCCATGGCTTCGCCCGGTCATGCCCGGAAGGGTGTAACTGACATGCGCACCCTAAAGGGCGTTTCAGAGCCAAGACCGAAATGGACTCAGCCGCACACGCTCGAGCAGGCCAAAGAGTTCGGACGCTTCGAGCGGCTCGTCGCGCATCTGGTCAGCCTGGGGTGCGGCCGCAAACGCGCGGAGCAGGCGATCACCACTACCCTGCTCCGCGATGATGTCCCGGCCAACACGCACGATCTCCTGCTGGCCTGGGCACAGTACGCGCTATCGCCGCACGCCGCCAGTATCAACGCCAAGGGCTACTTCGTCGCGGCGCGCGTCGAGCAGGGACAGAAACCGCCCGACTTCGAGGCGCTGCTGGATGAGGTCAAGCACGCGTCGTGGCTCCGGGCTGCAGGAGGCCGCTATGTCCCTGCTTCCTGACGCCGACACCATCGACGCGATCCTGGGAACGCGCGGAAAAGGCGACGCGCTGCTAGGCTGGTGGGGGTCGCTCACCCGGCTGCTGCAAAATCTCGATCAGGCCGATCTCACCGACCGGCAGCGTGCGCGCTTGCGCGCCGCCATGCGGCTGCATTTTATCTGCGATGACCGCGCGTCGGTCCGCACGCCTGTCGACTGCTACGTGCTGTTTCAGGACATGCAGGCTCACGCCCAAGAGCACTTCGACGTAATACTGCTCGACACGCGCAACCGCGTCATCCGGCGCGAGAACCTGTACAAAGGCAGTCTCAACACCACGCTGATACGTGTCGGCGAGGTGTTCCGTTCCGCCGTCGCGCTCAACGCCGCCGCCGTCATCATTGCGCACAACCATCCCAGCGGCGATCCGTCGCCGTCGCCCGAAGACACGGCCCTGACGCGCGAGATCATCCGGGCCGGCAAGCTGCTCGACATCGAAGTGCTCGATCATATCGTCGTTGGCCTGGGCCGCTACGTGAGCCTCAGAGAGAGCGGACTTGCCTTCGGTGATTGAGGCTGACCATGAAGACCAACACTGTATACCTGCTGCACTTCTCGCGGCCCTACAAGCACGCCCGCCACTACATGGGATCAGCCTCCAACCTTGAGGCGCGGTTGCAACACCATCGCGCTGGTAGTGGTGCACGGTTGATACAGGTCATCCTGGAGGCCGGTTTAGATTTCGTTGTGTCCCGCACATGGCCGGGCGACAAGCAAGCGGAAAGGAGACTCAAGAACCAAAAGAACTCGCCGCGCTTGTGTCCGATCTGTAACCCAAAATAACAAAGCCCGGACGACTACCGATCGTCCGGGCCGCGCTTCCCCCAAAGGAGGAAACGACGTGACAACTCAGATTATACCACGCACTACAAGCATCTTCGAGGCGATGGAATTGCCCGAAGATATCCAGATCGGCCCGCCCTATCGCTGCTTCACATGCGGCGAGCCGTCCGATCCAAAACGTGAGCGCTACTTCCAGGCCTTCCCGCAAGTCGGGTTCTGCCACCTCGACGCCCTCGCACAGCACATCTACTACCTCTACCCGCCGTGCGATCACTCTTGCCGCGTCGCGCGCCTGGGCGATTGCATCACGCCCTTGCACCTGTTCCAGCGAGCCGACATCGCGGACGACCAACGGCGCATGGCAGCCGACGCACAAGCGATGCACAACGCCCTCGCGCACATTGCGCGGTGTGTCCCCAACGACCGGCTCACACTCGATCCGGCTGAGCAGATCGTCTTCGGCTTGCTCGCTGGCGCTTACACTCCGGCCGCAGCCATCGACGCCATCCACCAGCTCTCACGACTGGAGGGCTGACATGGCTACCAACCCCGCGCAACTGCGCGGTGTCTACGTTGCGCTCGAGGGACCAGGCCTGCACGGCTGGTACAAGGTCGAAGGCGAGATCGTCACACAGATCGGCATTCCCGATCCTACTCGCATCGTCGCATGGCTGGAATCGCACGGCTACGTACAACACGGCGCGATAATCGGTCACGAGCCGAGCATCGCCGTCTTC
>DATBWU010000222.1:0-2932 GCA_036514635.1 Anaerolineae bacterium
AAGCGCGGATGATCGAGTTAGCCGACACATGCGCCACCTTGCCGCGTTCCGTGCGCACCGCGTCCCCCTTTCGAAGTCCGCTCAGCAGCAGTCCTGTCCATGTAAGCACAAAATCGGCCTCCACCTGTTTTTCCAGGCGGGTTCCCAGGCAGATTTTGCCCCACGATCTTGGCTCAGACGGCATCGTTCCTTTTTCCTTTTCGGCTGGACGCCGGGGAGGGGCCGGCGTCCAGCCGTACTAAAGGAGAATAGAGGGTTAGTCGTTATCGAACGCCACGAACAGAAGTGCGTCGTAGTCATTCGTGTTGGTGGGGGCCGCGTCGGTAGTGCTGGAATAGCTCACCCCGACTCCCTCGCCGGCCGCGAAGGTCAGCGCGCCGCGCCGAACCGACGCATAGCTCTCTTGAACCGTATCAGAGAGAGTCAGCACCGGCGCGGACGCAACAGCGTACTCCGTGCCGTCCTTATGCACCTCGAAGGTCACCGATCCAGCCGTCAGATCGGCTGTAGCGTTAACGGAAACCCCGACGATAGACCCGGGCTTCTGCATCACCGCGATGGTATTGCCGCCCGTCCTGGTCAAGTCTACGTCGGCCGCATTAGTAACCGCGTTAGCCACCGAGTATCCGATGGCAACGCTCACGTGTTCGGGAGATAATTCGCCAGCCATGTTCTTTTTGCTCCTTGGGGAGACTGGCTTACAGCCTCCCCGTTATTTGATTTGATATTTATCCTGCCATTAGACCAGGATATTGCGAATACCGCTCGTATGAGTGGCGCTCGCCCGCGTCCCGTGCGCAGCGACGGCGATGCGGAAACTGACCACCATGTACAGCTCGCGCGTACGGATATTCTTGTCCACCTCGATAAGCAGCCCCCGCTTGAAACCGACCGTCCACATGTTGCGGTTATAGAAGCTGATCGTCCCCAGCGTATTGCTGGCCGCGGTCACGGACAGCTTGCCGTCCGCTTCCGCTTTCGGTTGTGAAGCCGAGGGCAGCACAGGCACGCCGCGATAGCGCGCCAACTCACCCTTCAGGATTGTAGCCTGCGGGCCGTATTTATCCACCGTCGCCACGTTAGTCAACCCGAGCATGGCGAAGTAAGCCCCGATTCCAGGCACGATGCGGACTGAATTCAGATCCAGCCCGTACTTGGCTAGCAGGTTAAGCGCGCCGGTCATGTCGGCGTCTGCCAGGGCGTCGCCGCCGGCGTTGACGTGCTGAGCGGTATTATCCACGATGTACAGGTGGCGAATGCCATCCTGTCCGGAGGTCAGATAGTACGAATCCGCATCGGGAGTACCGTCGTCCGAGTTGATATTCAGGGTTGACGTGGCGGTCGCGTCGGCATTCAGGCTGAAGGCGTCCATCTGCTCGCCGCCGGAAATGCCCAGCCGCCGCCGCAGGGATGGCATCATGGCTACAACGCTGTCCTCGTCCAGGTTATATGACCAGTCCACCTCGGCGATCTGCTCGGTCGCGGTCAGGGTCGATTTGCCGGTCGCTACGTTCTGAGGCGTTGTAACCTGCCCCTGGCCGCCTTTGCGCCAGGTCACGTCACCCAATCCCAACGGGATGTCAAACGGGTCGGTCGGCATGGGTTGGTTGGGAAGGTCGGCGGCCACGCGGGAGGCCATGAAGAAATCGTCCCACAGCTCAGAAGCCATCCCGGTCGGCACCAGCTCGTCGCCGGTCGCCGTACCGGTGGATGTCATCAGCTTGACCACCGTATTCAGGTCCTCGGAGGCCGGTTTCACTTTCTCCTCGCCGGCAAAACCGATCCGGCTGGACTTCATGTCATTGGCCTTGTCCAGCAAGGCTTTGGCCATCCACAGATCGACGGCGCGCAACTTCCAGTTGCCGAGTTTGTACTCGCCATGCTCGATGATGTCGCGCAGTTCGGTCTTGTAGCGGCCCTGGTACTGCTCCGCGGCGCGGAACAGGGTCGGAGAAACATCGCCAGCCCGCACGGGGATCGTGTCCATGACGGCCTGGGTATGCTTCTGGAGCAAGCCTTCCATCTTCTCCTCGAGCTGTCCCCAGTCGAGGGTCGAATCTTTCGGAACGTGCTCCTTGATCGTGTTGGTCAGCTCAGCGATCTCAGCGATCACCTGCTCTAGTTGTTCACTCATTTGATTACCTCTCTGAAAGTCGATAGTAAAACGGATAACGAATCGGTCACGGCTTCCAGCTCTGCTTCGCTCGCGTCGTGGGTCAAGCCATCCGCAGGATGGCCGTCATTAGTGTTTGGCTCCGCGTCGCTTTCTGCCGCGCCGTCAACTACCTCGGGGAAAAGCTTTAATAGCTCCTCCTCGCTGTATGCTCGTAATTCGGGAATATCATCCCCTTCTCGCCCAAACTGGCGATAATGACCTGCCAGATGAGAATGGCAGCCTTCCATATCCGCATCAGGGATTGCGACTTCCTGTCGCGCCCCCATCAAAGCACCCATAGCTGCTACAACTCCCCTCCATACCGCCGGCCCAACGCCCGACTTTGCCGCCCTGTGATGAGGCAGTTTCAAATCGCCGAAGTTTTCTGGCGGCATGTTGGCCGACCAGGTGTAATGTGCCGCAATGCGCCGCTTCTCGGCATCGCTTATGTCGGCAAACGTGCCGTCGGTGAAATCGCTCAGGCCAGGCGCGCTCCAGGATTCGCCCTCGTCGGCCGTACCCTGGTCGCGGTAGGGGATGACCGTCTTGACTTCCGGCGGCTCCACGCTGTCCTGCTCCGGCTCTTCTTCTCCAAGCGACGCCAGAACTTCTTGAAGGGAAGTCACCGCCTCCCGAATGCGCTTTTCATTCGTCGCCGAGAGCACCCGCCCGCGCTTGGCAACCGACTTCGGCTCCATCGCCTTAGCTGCCAATCGTAGAGCCGCCTGATTTGCCGGCACAGGCACGATGCTGAATTCAAGCATCTCGACTTCGTGG
>DATBWU010000223.1:0-22334 GCA_036514635.1 Anaerolineae bacterium
CCGCGAGCCTCACGCAACTGTTGACGACTTTGCCATCGATCATCACCGCACACGCACCGCACTCGCCTGTCTCGCAGCCGTGCTTGACGCCGGTACAGCCTGCGCGGCGCAGCGCGTGAAGCAGCAACTCACCCGGCTGCACGTCGAGGCCGCGCCATTCACTGTTGAGACGGACGTGAATCTTCATCCTATCCTTCTCCATTCCCGTAGCGGCAAAATCGTGCCAGGCAGAAGGATAGCATACTTCGCGCCAGACACGCAACGACGGCTCAGAGCGGCATGGGCCGGCTTCTGAGCCGTCGCTGTTCAGGCTGAGGTTGTTCTCAAATCCTGCCGTATAAGGCCGAAATGTACACGCTTTCGATGCGGCTGACGATGTTGGTCCAATCGTAATGCTTCAACGCGAAGTCCCGGCACATCTTGGCGAGTTCCAGCCGCCGGTTTTCGTCGAGTGTGAATTGAAGCAGGGTGCTCACGCGGTCGATCATTTCCGGGATCAGGCGATCCGGGCTGTACGTGATGCGGGCCAGGTGTCCCACATCATCGAGCTCGGTGGCGACTCGATCCAGGATCGGTGCGAGGCCGCCGTCGTAGGGCGCGACGAACATCACGCCGCAGGCGAGCGCTTCGACGCTGACGAGGGGAAATGCCTCTTTAATGAGCGAGGGAATGACGAGCAGGTCGGCGTGCGTGATCAGCCGGGCGACGTTGTGGGCGGGCTGATAGCCGGTGAAGACGATGCGGCGCTTCAAGTCGGCCGTGATGGCCTGATCGCGATAGGCATCCAGATCGAGTCTGGCCCAATACTCCGCCACCCACTCGGCGTAAGACTCGGGGCTGGTTTCCGCAGCGCGGCGCATGGCCTGCGCGGCCCTGTCCAGATCGCCTTCAGCCAGGGCGTCCCGCATCGCCACCAAATGCTGGCGCGCCACGCCATCGCCGATGAGCAAGAAATGCGCCCGAGGTACCCGCGCGATGATTTCCGGCGCAGCGGCGATGAGGCAATGCACGCCCTTTTCGAGCGAGAGTTTGCCGACAAAGGCAATCCATGAGTCGCGGTAGTCAACGCCCGTCGGTGCCACGTGGCTGAACACTGATACCTGAGGGCGAAGCCGCATTGGATGTGTTGTGTGAAGCATAACGCGCTCGGTCATTTCGCCGCACATTGATCGTGTACGCCAGCTAACTGAAGCACTTCGGTTTCATCATAAGTGCTCGCCGGGATAGGGTAGGTTGGAAATCAGGTGATGGAAAGGTTGGTTTCGGTTGGGTGGATTCTTATGAAGATCAAACCGATTCTCCTAGAATGGGATGAACCGACTCCTCATGATAGAAGAGTCGCTATCGACATGGAGAAATGCTGCCTGAAGCGAGTTTTTCCGCGCGTTGGATGCTCACGGCCCGGTGGGGACAGGCTCAGGAGTGAGTGTCGGGGTGGGCACGCTGGGCAGCCAATGGAATATGCGTGACGCCGGCGAGCTGACGATCTCGTACAGGGGTGTGCCGTCGTTGCCAACGCCGACCTGGCGCACGATCGTGACTGTCCAGCGGAAGCTACGATGGGGATCATCCGGCGCAGGGGAGAGGCTTGCCGGGAGGTGGAGGGAGGTGGCCCGGATATTGGTAGGGGGGAGGCGGCCTGCGCCATCGATCTGCTCCGCCGTGACGCGATACGTCTCGGTGTCACGCAGAATGCCAACCGAGAGCCACTGAAGGAGCACAGGCTTGTCCGCTCCCACGACCTGGCTTCCGCTCAACGGCTGGAGGAGTGTGACCGCGCCGTAGTTCGGCAGGGCTGTCGACGTTCCCGGAGCCGGAGCGGCCGCAAGCACATCGTTCTGTGGGATGATCAATTGATCGCCAGCCCGGATCTGATCGGGATTCTGGATGTTGTTGGCTGCCATGATAGCGGCCACGGTTGTGCCGTAGCGTTGTGCGATGGCGATCAGCGTTTCGCCCTGCTGGACGACGTAAATGATTTGCTTCGGCGTGGGGCTGAGCGCCGGCGCGTTGTCGAGCGGCGTGGGCGTGAGCGTCGGCGCGGGTGTCGGCGGCGGGATGAGGATGGTCTGGCCGACCTGGAGGATCGAGTTTTCGGTGAGGCCGTTGAACGCCAGAATGTCCGTGTAGTTGACCTGGAATATGTCGGCGATATAGAAAATGCTATCGCCGGGTTGGACTTTATATTCGCGCGGCGGAGGCGGCGTCGGCGTGAAGGGCGGCGTGGGTGTCGCCGTCGGTGTCAACGATGGGGTCGGCGTCTGCGTTGAAGTCGGTGTGGTCGTCGGCGTGAGCGCGGCGATCGCTTCGGCGCGATTGCGGACGATCAGCGCGGCGATCAGCAGCAGGACGATGATGGCCGTGACGCCAATCGCGATGGCACGCACGGGCCGCTGTGCGGCTTCTTCCCGCCGCTCGGCCTGCACCCGCTGCTCGGCCTGCTGCGCCGCGACGAAGTCGTATCCGCAAATGGCGCAGGTCGTCGCGCGAGTGGACACGGGTGTGCCGCACTGCGGGCACAGTCGGGACCGCTCGTGTATTTCGGGTTCGCTGATTTCAGTCGGCCTGCGGCCGGGCAGTTTCACGCCGCGCTCCCGTCCAACCCCAGTGCGGGCGCGATGGCTTGCATGGCTGTGAGAACCACGCCGATATGCTCATCCAGCGGCACACCGAGGTCGGCAGCTGCCCTCTCGATCTCGTCGCGGTGGACGCCTGCCGCGAAGGCCTTGTCCTTCCATTTCTTCTTGACGCTCGATACGGTCACGTCGGCGATGTTCTTGCTGGGGCGCACCAGTGCGACAGCCGTGATCAGGCCGGTCAGTTCGTCCACGGCGTACAGCGCCTTCTCCATGCGCGTGTGCCGCTCGACGCCGGTGATGTCGGTGGCGTGCGACAAGATGCAGCGAATGATCTCTTCCGACCAGCCGAGTTGGCGCAGCGTCTTCGACCCGACGACCGGGTGACCCTCGACGGCGACATCGGGATAGCGCTCGTAGTCGAAGTCGTGCAGCACGCCGACGGCAGCCCACTTCTCTTCGTCCTCGCCGAAGCGGCGCGCGTAGGTGCGCATGCCGGCTTCGACGGCCAGCATGTGCTTGCGCAAGTTGTCGTTTTGTGTCCACTCGCTGACGAGCATCCAGGCGTCATCGCGGTTCATGGGGGAACCTCGCGGCCGGATTATACCATGCGCCGGAAGGATAAAGGATGAAGGATGAAGGATGAGGGATGAAGTAATACGGCTCTTCCGGGTTTAACGGGAAAAAACTAACCGCAAAGGCGCAAAGAGCGCAAAGTGCTTGAGAGACTTGGCGCCCTTCGCGGCTCAAATCCCGCCAGAGTCGGGAGAGCCAGTAATACTAATCCAAAGCCTTGATTTGCTCTTCGAGTTTGGCGCGTTTGTCTTTGAGGACAGCCAGCTTGTCGCGTTCTTTTTGGACGACGACGGCCGGCGCTTTGCTGCCAAACTCGCTTGCCAGTAGCTTTGCGCTGCGCGCGATCTGCGTCTCCGCGTCGGCGAGCTCTTGCTTCAGGCGGCTACGCTCGGCTTCCAGATCGACCATCTGGGCGAATGGCAGGTACACGGTTGCGGCAGGCATGACGAGTGAGAGTGCCCTGTCCGGGATCGCCTCGATCGACCCGGCGATGTGCAGGCCGTCGCCGTCGAGCCGCGCCAGTTGCGCCAGGGCTGCGCGGTGTGACTCGAACAACGCGGACTTGTCGTCCGAGATGATGATCGCTGCCAACCGCGTTTCGGGCTTCACGTTGTACTCGGCGCGCGCATTGCGCACGGCGCGAATGGCCTCCATCACCCATTCCATGTCGGCGTCGGCGGCGGCGTCGGTGGGGCCGGCCTGCGGCCACGACGCGACGATCAGTGCTTCCGGCCAGCGCTTGTCTCCAACTGCTCTCTTCAAGTGTTGCCAGATTTCCTCGGTGACGAACGGCATAAACGGGTGCAGCAGGCGCAGCGCCTGGTCGAGCACGTGCACCAGGATCGACAAGGTTCGCCGGCGAGCCTGAGCATCCGGGCCGTTGAGAGGTAGCTTGGAGATTTCGATGTACCAGTCGGCGAACTCGCCCCACAGGAACTCGTACAGAACGCGCCCGGCCTCGCCGAATTGGAAGTCGTCGAACAGCCGCGTCACGTTGGCGATGGTCCGGTTGAGGCGAGATAGAATCCAGCGGTCGGGTAAGGAGAGAAGGTTGGTTGGTTGGATGGTTGGATGGAGCCGCTCGCTTTCGAGGTGGCCGAGGACGAAGCGGGCGGCGTTCCAGATTTTGTTGGCGAAGTTGCGATTGGACTCGGCACGCTGCAGGCTGAAGTTCATGTCGTTGCCCGGCGTCGATCCAGTGAGCAGGGTGAAGCGCAGCGCGTCGGTGCCGTATTGATCCATGATCGTGACCGGATCGACGGTGTTGCCGAGTGTCTTGCTCATCTTGCGCCCGTGCTCGTCGCGGATCAGGCCGTGCAGGTATACCGTGTGGAACGGGACTTTACCGGTCATCTCCAGGCCGAGCATGATCATGCGTGCGACCCAGAAGAACAGAATGTCGTAGCCGGTCTCCATCACCGTAGTTGGGTAGAACGCTTTGAAGTCGGGCGTTTCGTCCGGCCAGCCCAATGTCGAGAACGGCCACAGCCCGGACGAGAACCACGTGTCGAGCACGTCAGGGTCTTGCGCAATGGCGTGGCGTCCGCACTGAGGGCACGAGAATGGGTCTTCGCGCGCTGCCCATTCGTGCCCGCAGTCCTTGCACGTCCACACGGGAATACGATGTCCCCACCACAACTGGCGACTGATGCACCAGTCGCGGATGCGCGAAGCGTCGAGCCAGTTGTAGTACACCTTGGCGAATCGCTCCGGGATGATGCGAATTTTGCCCGACCGCACGGCTTCGATGGCCGGCTCGGCCAGCGGCTTGATCTTCACGTACCACTGCGTCGAGAGCAGCGGCTCGACGATCTCGCCGCCGCGCTGCGAGCGCGGCACGGTCAATTGGTATGGCTCAGTCTTGATCGTCAGCCCGGCGGCTTGCATGTCGGCCCACAGCCGCTTGCGGCATTCGAAGCGATCCAGATCCCGATACGGCCCGGCGTTCTCGTTCATCGTCGCGTCGGGGTTCAACACGTTGATGATCGGCAGACCGTGGCCCTGGCCGATCTCGTAGTCGGTCGCGTCGTGGCCGGGCGTGATCTTCAGTGCGCCGCTGCCGAAGGCCGGATCGACCAGGGTATCGTGAATCACGGGGATCGTGCGGTTGAGGATCGGCACCAGCGCCGTCTCGCCGATCAGGTGGCGATAGCGCTCGTCGTCGGGGTGCACGGCGACGGCGGTATCGCCCAGGATCGTCTCCGGGCGCGTCGTCGCCACCGGGATAAACTCGTCGTGGCGGCCGGCCAATCGATACTTGAAGTAATACAACAGGCCCGGCTCTTCGCTGTATTCTACTTCCAGATCGGATACGGCGGTCTTCAGGCCGGGCGACCAATTCACCAGGTACGTGCCCCGGTAGATCAGTTCTTTCTCGTACAGGCGCATAAAGCACTCGCGGACGGCGCGGCTGAGACCCTCGTCGAGTGTGAAGCGCTCGCGCTCCCAGTCGGTGGACGCGCCGAGCCGCTTGTGCTGCTGGGTGATGGTCGAGCCGTACTGTTCTTTCCAGGCCCAGGTGCGCTGGGTGAACGCTTCGCGCCCGATCTGCTCGCGGGTCACGCCTTCCGTCTTCAACAAGTGCTTTTCGACCTGTAGTTGTGTGGCGATGCCGGCGTGATCGGAGCCGGGGACCCACACGGTTTTGTCGCCGCGCATGCGGTGGTAACGGATCATCGCGTCTTCGACCGAGGCCGTCATCGCGTGGCCGAGGTGCAGCTCGCCAGTGACGTTGGGCGGCGGCATGGAAATGACGAACGGCTTCGCCCCGCGTTTAGCGAGTTCCGGCTTGAACCAGCCGTTCTTCTCCCACCAGGCGTACAGCCGCTGCTCGGTCGATGTGAAGTCGTAGGTCTTGGGCATCGTCATCTCGGCCATGAACATTCCCCTTGAACAGGGTGGAAGTGTAGGGTGAAAGAAAGTTCCTCTCGCCTCAAGGACGAGAGGAACTCAATCCCCCGTGGTGCCACCTTGCTTCAGCATCGGATGGGCAGCGGACACATGCGGTGCAGTGCTCCCGTAAACGAATACGCTAACGCCATCCGTTTATTCGATGTGCATCCGTTGCTGCACTCGATTCGCTGTAACGGGCGGCCCCGGATTGGCTTACTCTCCCGGTTCAGCCAATCGACTCCCGAGCGACATTCGGCATCTTGAGCCGACGAGGGCTTTCAGCCGGGGCCCTCGATCGCTGGCGGCATCCGATGCCTACTCCTCTCGTTCGCCGTCGTTGCGGGCGGCATTGTAGCATTGGATAGGGTAAGCGTCAACCTGCCCATGCTGGTGATGATTCACATCTCGATGGCGCTCCGTCCGCGTCCTCGCGGACGGCCCGCGAGACGCGGGCCTGGAGCACTTGTGTGCAATCACCAAGCCTATGCTTCCACGCGATAGAACTCATGCGACCCGGCATCGACGGCATTCGCCAGTTGAACGAACCACACCTGGAATTCAGGTCGCTTATACAAGGTGCGGCGATGATTCTCCCATTCCGATAAGCCGTCCGTCTCGATCTCGATGACGGCCTGGAACATCGGCCCACTGGCGTCGGTCGAAATGCGCGGCCTGCGTCCGACGCCGGAGTCCAGCATCAATGCGCCGTAGCGTTGGAGCAGCCCGACGGCCGGCCGAATCTGCCACTTCAGCGCATGATATGCCTCTCGCACGACGACCACGCCGGGCCTCGACCAGTCTTCGCACTCACCCTCGATCGTATAGAACTCGTTCCGTCCATCTTCGACAAACAACTGAAATCCCTTGAACCATTCGGCGAATTCCGGCCGCGAGAATAGCCTGTCGCGCGTCGTTTCCCAGTCGCGCAGCGAGGGAATCATGAGCTCTTCCACCAGCGTGTACATCGGGCCGGACATGTCGCTCAGCAGATGGTAATGCATCGCGCGGCGCGCATCCGGCTCGACGATGTTCGGCAGGCGCGTGAACAGCTCGACCGCCTGATCGATCTTCCCGAATTTCACTTGGTAGACTGTCCGAACTTGAATCATGATTCATCCCCCAAATATCCTTGTGAGCCACTCAATGCCGCGTGCTGCCCCATAAGCGACACCGACGTTTTTGATGATCTTGCCCGCTCCCGCCGACAGGGCATACAGCCATACCGGCATCCGCAGTGCACCGGCGATGATGCCGGCTACGTCAAACAGCGGATTGGGGATCAGCGCCAGCACGAAGATCGTGATCGGCCCGAAGCGCCGCATCCACCCGACCAGCCGAGCGTAGCGTGGATTCTTCTCGACGAGCGATTGGCCGCTGTAACCGGCCAGGTAGCCGGTCATCTCGCCGAGCGTCTGTCCTGCGCCCGCGACCACGCCGACGACCAACGGATCGGCTACCGTCGCGGCGAGTGCGGTCAGCGCCAGGCCGGGCACGGGCAGGATGAGCGTGGCATTGCTGATCGCACTGATGACGAACAGCGCCAGCAGGCCGCTGGGCGACTGGATCAGATGCTCCACCTGCGTCCGGCGCGACGGATCGCCCAGCACGTAAAGCGTGCCGGCGAACGCGCCGGCGATGATCAGCAGCGTCAGAACTTGAACGAGCCGCAGTCGCCGCTGGGGTCGTTCGTCCGGGATCACCTTGGTCACGACCGGATCAGGCTCGCCCATCAGGATTCCGCAATCTCGATGCGCGTGATCGCCAGGCCGGGTGTGCGGGCCGTGGCCGGATCGCGTTCAGGAATCTTGAGCACCACGTCGATGCCTTTGACCACTTTGCCGAAGATCGTGTGCTTGCCGTCCAGCCACGGCGTCGCGGCGAAGGTGATGAAAAACTGCGAGCCATTCGTGCCCGGCCCGGCGTTCGCCATCGACAGGATGCCCGGCCCATCATGGCGAAGATTCGGGTGAAACTCGTCGTCGAAGACATAGCCGGGGCCGCCGCGCCCGCTGCCGGTCGGGTCGCCGCCTTGCGCCATAAAGCTTTTGATCACGCGGTGAAACGTCACACCGTCGTAGAAGCCCTCGCGCGCCAGGAAGACGAAGTTGTTGACCGTCTCCGGCGCTTTGTCAGCAACCAGCTCGACGACAACATTGCCGTTCGGCGTGACGATCGTCGCGGTGTATCTCTTCTTCGGATCAATCGTCATCGGCGGTGGGACTGAATATCGCTTTGCCATGTCCTGCTCCTGATCGAGAATTGACGCTTCGCGTGCAGAATGAAGAAACATCCTTTCCACATTCTACATTCCGCATTCATCATTCATCATTGATTGGGTGTGCCGAGGCGCACGATGTTGTCTCTCGTGGCCGTGTCGCGCGGGACGGCGTTGCAGGTATCGACGATCAGTTTCACCTGGGTCGTGATGTGATTGTAGTCGATCGCCGTGTGGCCGGTGACGATCACCACGCAGTCGGTGCGCGCCAACGTCTCGTCGGTCAGGGGCACACACTCGAGCGTCTCGCGTTTGCGATGGAACACGTCGCCGCCGACGCGAAATCGGGGCACGTGCGGATCGTGATACGCCACCGACGCGCCGTGCCCGATGAGCAGCTCGATGATGCGCTCGGCGGGCGAGTTGCGCGCGTCGTCGATGTCGCGCTTGAAGGCGACGCCCAACACCAGCACGCGCGCACCGTCGAGTGCGCGCCCCTGGCGGGACAGCCCGCGGGTGATCAGATCGATCACGTGATAAGGCATATCTTCGTTGACTTGCGTCGCCAGGTTGATGAAGTTGGTGTGAAAGTCGAACTCGCGCGCTTTCCACGAGAGGTACAGCGGATCGACCGGGATGCAATGGCCGCCGACGCCCGGGCCGGGCCGGAAAGGCATGAAGCCGTAAGGCTTGGTGGCCGCCGCGCCGATCACTTCCCAAATGTCGATGTGCATCCGTTCGCACAGCAGCGCCAGCTCGTTGACCAACGCGATGTTGACGCTGCGGAACGTGTTCTCCAGCAATTTCGCCATCTCGGCGGCGCGCGGCGACGACACGACGTGCACCGGCGCGCCCATCGTCGCCAGGAGTTCGGCCGCGCGCCGCGACCCTTCCGGCGTCAGCCCGCCGACCACCTTGGGCGTGTTGATGATCGTCCAGCCTTTGCTCTCGACCTGGCCGGGATCGATGCGCTCCGGCACGAACGCCAGGTCGAAATCGATGCCCGCGCGCAGGCCGCTCGTTTCGAGCATCGGTTGGAGCACTTCTTCGGTCGTGCCGGGATAAGTGGTCGATTCCAGCACGATCAGATGCCCTTGACGAAGCCTCGGCTGGATCGATTCCGCCGCACTACGGATGAACGACAGGTCGGGCGCGCGGTTCGCGTCGAACGGGGTGGGCACACAGATGAAGATCGCGTCGGGCGCGCGCAACTCGTCGGCGTTGGTCGTGGCGCGGAAGCGCCCCGCGCGCACACTGCGACTCACCGCTTCGCCCGGCACGTCGGGGATGTGCGACTCGCCGCGATTCAACCGCTCGACGCGGCGCGGCTCAATGTCGAGGCCGATCACCGTGTGCCCCACCTCCGCCAACCCAATCGCCAGCGGCAGCCCCACGTAGCCCAGGCCGATCACGGCCACGAGTTGATCGCGTTTAGTCATATTGCATTCTTCTGCCTCTACCGGTTGTAGCGGGAAACACCGTTCACCGCAAAGTCTTTGGACGCGGACCCGCACTGCCTGCGGCAGCGGGCAGTGGGGCAAGTGTTGCGCGGATTCACGCAGATTTTTCAGTCCGATCCGTGTTCATCCGCGTTTATCCGCGTCCTATTTCCCGTCAAAGCCGGGAGAGCCATTTGTCTGAACCGGTTTTCCGAACGAATCAGTGTGTACAGCCCGACCAGCGCCGTCGCGCCGCCGGCCACGTAACCTTCAAACACCGTCGCCTGCGTCACGAAGATCGCCATCAGGCCGAACGCGCCGCCGGCCAGGTAGTGGATCATCACCGCTTCGCGCAGCGTGAAGCCGGCGGCCACCAGCCGATGCGACGTGTGGTCTTTGCCGGGCGTGGTCAGCGGGTTGAGCCTGCGCCGCAGCCGCGAGATGAAGACGAGCGACGTGTCGAACAATGCTACACCCAGCACCAGCACGGGAGTCATCCACGTGACGAAGTTGACGTTGGCCGGAAAGCGCAGCTTGATGCCGATCGCGGCCAGGACGAACCCCAGGAACAGGCTACCCGAATCGCCCATGAAGATGCTGGCCGGATTGAAGTTGTAGATCAAGAAGCCGATCGTCGCGCCGAGCACCGCCGCAGCCAGCGCGCTGACGTAAATCTGATCGCTCATCGATGCCAGCAGTGTGAAGAACGCCGAGGCAATCGCCGCCACACCGCTCGACAGACCGTCCATGTTATCGAGCAGGTTGAAGGCGTTGGTGATACCGATCACCCATAGCGCCGTCAGCGCCAGGTTGAGCCACGCCGCGTCGAAGAGCTGCACCGTCACGCCGGTGACGATGAGAATCCCCGCCCCGAAGAACTGCGCGATCAACTTGACCAGCGGCGACATGCCCCAGCGATCGTCGAGTGCGCCGACCAGCGACACGAACGCGCCGCCCAACACAATGCCGATCAACTGTTGGAACTCGATGCGATCGCGGAAGATCAACACGGCGATCAGGCTGGCCAGCACGATCGCCGCGCCGCCCATGCGCGGCATCGGGTGTTGGTGCACCTTGCGCGCACTGGGCTGATCGACCAGGCCGAGGCGCGGAGCCAGCCGCCGGGCCAGCGGCGTGCCGCCGATCGCCAAGATCAGCGCGCCCGCGAAGATGAGCATGGCCGTCGTCATTTCTTCCTTACTCCCATACTTCCACACTCGTAGGCGTCATGCCATTGAACCGCCAAGCACGTCAAGAACACAAAGAAGCCCCACGTTTTCTTTGCGCTCGCCCGCCCCGCATCTGTTTGCGGAGTTGCGTTCTTCGTGGTGAAAATCCCAACCCGGTCAAGCCGGAACCCAATGCGGAATAAAACCACAGAGGCACGGAGACACGGAGAAAACTGAAAGGCCAAACCTCTGTGCCTCCGTCCCACAGGGAGGCTTCGCACTGTCTCCGTGGTTAATTCTTTGCACAAACGGCAAAGTTTCCACGGGTCAGGTTCTAGCTGATTCACGGAACCGGTTGCTGCGATCCGCTCAAAGCCGCCTGAATCGCATCGAGCATTCGTTGCGCCTCGGCCTTGTTATCCTGCGGAGCGGCGTCCAGCGCGGCCTGCGCGTAGGACAAGGCTTCGTCTAGCCGGCCCGCTCGCCCGAGCGCTTCGGCCATCAGGAGCTGGTCTCGCCAGTGATCCGGGTAGCTCTCGCCCAATTGCAGAGAGCGCTGCGCCGCATCGATCGCTTCGGCGGATCGACCCTGCGCGTCGTAGACCTGCACCAGCACACGCCAGCCCGGCAGGTAGTCCGGAACTTCCTCGACGAATCGGGTGGTGACCTTCAAAGTCTCTGTGAAGTTGTTCGTAGCCAGATAGTCTTGCAGGAGATAGTTCCAGATGTTCTCGGCGATGTTGAGCTCGTTGCCGCCCCAGTCGTCGCCGCTGCCCGGATCGGGCTTGTACTGCAACGCATCGAGAAACGACGCTGCGGCATTCTCCCGCCTGCCGCGTGCTCCTTCCAGGCTGGCTTTGTATAAATAGGTCTTGCTGAACACGCCGTCTAACTGAAGTGATTCGTTCAGTTTGGCTTCGGCTTCTTGCAGTGCGGCATCGGCTGCGGCGGCGTCTCCCGTTCGGGCGGCCAGGCTGTACTTCTGGAGGATGACGAGTGCCCACTCGTTCCACAGCTGCGCGTTATGCGGGCTGAGCGTCGTCGCCTGCCGATAGAAATCGCTGGCTTGATTCAGCCGTAACTCGCGCTCCGTGTCGTCCGCCGCCAGATCCGACCAGGCCCGATGCGCCCGGGCCAGGTTGGCCGAATGATCGGTGTTGAGCGGATTCACTTGCAAGGCGTGCTCCAGCGTGATACGCGCCGCGGTCAGCGCGTCGTGCCGGTTGAAGAACGCCGTGCGCTCCGCGTCGAGGTTGAGGATCGACTCGTAAGTGCTGCCCTCGACGAGCAGCGGCGGCTGGTCGGGAGCGGCGGCCGACTTGTTGAGATACGATGCGCCTAGCGACAGCATGTAGAAGTCTTCGTCCGGCGCGTACTTGAGCGCCTGCTTAAGATGCGCGATGGCGAGGTCGCACTGGCTGAACGGATTGCCGGCCTGCGGATTGCCCGCGCCGTTGCAGGCATTCCCGGCGATGTAGGGCTGACCCTGCTTGTAGATGATATCGGCGCGGATCGGGTTGAAGTTGAAGGCGATCGCGAGCACCAAAGCGACGACGAACACGGGCACGCCGGCCAGCAGGCCCCACTCGCTGGCAATCGGCAGCGCGCGCGCCCGCGCCTCGCCGATCAGGCTCAACCCGGTCGAGACGATGATGACGATGACTGCGACGTAGAACAGGCCCAGCAGGCCGGCCATGTTCTCGGCCAGGCGAGTGAAGCGGCCCACGTATTCGTTCAGGGTCGAGGGAGGGGGGACGTTTATGGTGAGCAACTGGCTCACCACGTCGCGCGCCGTGGAGGCGTGCCATATCCAATACACCAGTGCCACACCGATCGAGACACCCAGATACGTCCCGGCGGCTTGCGGCCAGTTGCCGGACGTGAGGATGTTGCGGCGACGCAGCTCGGTGAGTGACACGATGCCGCCGAACGCCCAGGTGATGAAGAATAGCAGCAGCACGCCGGGCGATGATGCGTTATTCTTGTACGGCAGGCGCGTCAGCGAGTTCGCCACTACCTCAGTGGCGCTGGTCGGCAGTTGATCGACACTCTGTACCGGCGGCGTGTTGATGAAGTTGTAGCCGAGCGTGATCAGGATCAACGCTCCGATCATCGCCGCCGCCAGCACCGGGCCGATCCAATTCGCCTGTGGCCGGGTGATGGACGGGCGAGGTTCGGGTCGGGCCGCCGTCGCCTTGCGCTTCTTGTGGCGCGGCAGGTTGGCCGGCGGCGCTTTCACGACTGGCGCTGGCTCGGGTCGGGCTGTTGTCGCCGGCTCGGCGTCGTCGGCAGGAACCCAGTTCAGTCCGGCCACGACGAGCATGCCGGCGAACGTCCAGAAGTATGTCCGCGTCGCGGCGATGGCGATGCCCGCCAGGCTGATCTCCAGGTAGTGCGCAAGCATGCCGCCGAACAGCGCGATGATCAGGAACACGTGCCCGCTGATCGAGATCGGCTGCCCGGCCGTCTCGTCGAAGGCCCGGCGTCCGATCGCATACAGCGCAGCCATTCCGGCGAGGCCCAACCCGGTGGCGAGCGCGATGACGAAGATGCCATTGTCATGCGTGAACGTCGCGCCGAAGATCGCCACGTCGGCGAAGAGGATCAGGATGCCGCTGACCAGGGCATACACGCGCGCCGAGATGCGAAAGTGAAACAGCGCGAAGAGGATGACGTACAGCACCAATCCCGCCGCCACGCCGCCCGGCCAGCCCATGCCCATGAAGTGGCGACCTTTGATCGCGCCCCAGCCGATCGCGCCGAGCGCTCCGCCGACGATCATCATCGCGATGAAGAGGAACGCGGCCCTGCGGTTCGGCGCCCAGCCGATGAACTTCAGCGCGAAGAAGAACACGCTGAGGAACAGGAACTGCTCGGCCACGAAACCGATTCCGCCGGTGATGGCGAGCGAGTCCCACGTCTCGTTGTGCGATCGATCGGGCGAAGCATTGCGCGCCTCGTAATGCGCCAGGTCGGGCGGGTAAAAGCGGTTGTACGCCACGTACATCGACTCCGGCCCGTAGCCGATGAGCAGGCGGATTGGATTGAGGGGATCTCGCGCGCCGTCGGGAAACGCGATCGGCTCGTGCGGTAAGATCAGCTCGACCGTGCCCTGCCAGATCAATGAGCGGACTTTGCCCGTGCCGCTCTCCGATTCGAACAGCGTGCCGAGCGTGCCGAACGCGCCGCGCTGGCGCAGCTCGACCATCAGGGGGTAATCGGAAAAGTTGATCTCGAACAGCCCGATGGCCCCGATAATCGCGAAGAAGATCCACGATGCCCACAGCCAGCGCGCCGCCGATCGCTGGATACCGGCGACGACCAGCAGCGGCACCAGCCCGCCGATCAGCGCAGCCACCGCGCCCAGCTCGGTCTGCGTCTGACCGGGGAAGGCGCTGTAGGCCAGCAGGAACGCGACACCTGCCGCGACGACGCTGGTGAGCGACATCAACAACGCTTTGATCACGTCGGCGCCTGCGATCGAGTTGCCGTTGCCGGCGAGACCGGCGGCGGGTTCCGCATCCGTCGCCGTCTGCCGGCTGTGCAATGTCACCCGCAGCATCAACAGCCCGACCAGCCCCAACACAAACATGCCCGGCAGCCAGCCCAACAGCGGGCCTCGGCTGCCGGCGAAGGCGAACGCGATCAACTGCACCGCGCCGACGAAGATGTACGCCGAGGCGCGCAGGATGTCCGAGACGCGCGATTCTTCTTCGGTGAGGATGATGCGGAAGGCTTCGATGACGCGGCCCAGCGTCAGAAAGAAGGCCATGATCAAATAGGCCGCGACGAAGATGGCGTTGCCCATGTTGGCCGCGACACGCTCCGTGACAATGCCGCCCCACGGCAGCGGATCGCGATCGACGCGCTGCAACACGCCGTAAAAGGCGATCGGCAGGCTGGTCATCACGATCGCCGTCACCAGCCGGTCGAGCTGCCGCCGCCGCCGCATGTTCTGCACGATCATCAGGAAGATGATCATGTACGAGAACATGGTATACGTGCCCTGCAGGCGCTGGTACGAGCCGAGCAGGCTGGTGCGCGGCACGAGCGAGGCCGCCGTGGCGATGATATACACGACGGCAAGAACGAGCGTAGGCAAGATCAGCGGCGTGCGCCAATCGACGCCGTTGAGCAGCCGGCGCGCAGGCGCTTCACCGTTGGCGGGTTTGGCGGCGCGCTCCTCGATCACGCGCACGATCCACGCGGCGACCATGATCAGCGCGACGGTGCGCAGCAGCGTGATCTTGTCCGGCTCGAAGACACGGCTGGACCAGATGTTGAAAAACAGAGGGACGAGCACGACGGCAGCCAGCCATCCGGCTTCAATGATCTTGTCGCATAGTGCGCTCAGGCGACTCGAGTAGGTCATGAGACTCCCTGATCCAATCGATCGTTCTTCGCAAGCCCTCTTCCAGCGAGACGCTCGCGCGGAATCCTAAAATCTCGGTGGCGCGGCTCACGTCGGGCACGCGCCGGGGCACATCCTGGAACTTTGCCCCGAATATCTTCTCGTAGGGCACGCCAGTCACCGGCGAGGCGGAGCCGGTGATCTGCTTGATCTGCTGCGCCAGATCGATGATGCGCGTTTCGAGCGGCCGGCCCAGGTTGAACACGCCGCCGATCGCCGCATCGAGCGTCGCCGCGCGCCACGTGCCCTCGACCATGTCGGTCACGTAGGTGAAGCAGCGCGTTTGCGATCCGTCGCCGTACACGGTGATCGGCTCGCCGCGCAGCGCCTGCACGATCATCACCGCGATCACGCTGGCGTATCCGGTCAAATTGGTGCGCGGGCCGTAAGCGTTGAAGTAGCGGACGATAGAAACCGGCAGGTCGCGCTGCGCGCGATAGGCGAGTGCCAGATGCTCGTCGACGATTTTCGCCGCAGCGTACGACCAGCGCGCAACGCTCGTCGGGCCGAGCAGGCTGGCGTCGTCTTCACGGAAGGGCAGCCGGTCGCTGCGGCCATACACTTCCGATGACGAGGCCAGGCACACACGGATGCCATACTCGGCGGCGGTCTCCAAGACAACTTCCGTGCCGCGCACATTCGATCGCAGCGCGCCGAGAACATCCTTCAGAATGACCGGCACACCCACCGCCGCAGCCAGATGGCAGACCAGGTCGCAGCCCTGCATCGTGCGCCGCACCAACGGCTCGTCGCAGATGTCGCCTTCGACAAAGTCGAGGTCGAGGCCGGTCAGGTTCGCGCGGCGGCCCGTGCTGAGGTTGTCTAGCACCGCGACGCGCCATCCCTCGCGCAGCGCCCGCTCGGCCAGGTGCGATCCGATGAAGCCCGCGCCACCGGTGATCAACACGCGCATGGGCGCAATTATACATTACGCATTGAAAAGCGGTGAGTCAGTGATCAGTGAGCCAGTAATCAGTGGGTCAGTGATCAGTGAGTCAGTGATCAGTGGGTCAGTGATAACTGATTACTGTTTCACCGATTACTGTTTCACTGATTACTGATCCACTGATCACTGGCCGGTGAGTAGACGATAGATATCGAAGACACGGTCAATCATGACGCGCTCGTCGAACTCGACGCGGGCGCGCTCGGCGGCGGCGCGGCCCATCGCCCGGCAACGTTCGGGGTCGTCCAGGATCGAGCGGATGGCCTGCGCCAGCGCACTCGGATCGCGCGGCGGCACGACTCGCCCGGTGACGCCATCCTGCACGACCCACGACGTGGCGCTGCCGACTTCGGTGGTGACACACGGCAGGCCGGCGGCCATCGCTTCGGTCAACACGGTGCCGAAGGCTTCCGCGCGAGCGTTGGCGGGCAGCACGAACAGATCGGCGGCGCGGTAGTAGACGGGCAGATCGGCATCCGGCACTTCGCCGGTGAAGTGAACGCGCTCGGCCACGCCGAGCGATGCGGCCAGCGCGCGCCACTCGACTTCCATCGGGCCAGAGCCAACGATGACGGAGCGCACAGAGGGCAGGCCGGGCAGGGCGTACAGCAGCGTATCGAGACCTTTGTAGTAACGGAGTCGGCCCACACTCAGAACGAGTTGGATAGTTGGATCGTTGGATAGTTGGTTGCGCAGAGTTGTGACACGCGCGGGATCGACTGTGGCGAAGTGACTGACATCGACACCGAGGGGAACCACGGTGCACTTTTCGCGGAAGCGGCTGATGAACGGCGAGGTGTCGATGTAGCGCGGGCTGGTGGCGAGGATGCGATCGACCCGGCGCAACACGCGCCACAGGAACGGTCGATACACGCGCAGCAGGTTCTTCTGCCGGACGATGTCGCTGTGATAGGTGACGATCGTCTTGGCGCGCGAGCGGCTGAACAGCCACGCCATCTCGCCGAGCGGGTAGGGGAAGTGCAGATGCACGATGTCGGCCGCTCGGCCCAACCGGCGCGCGTGCGCGAACAGCGACGGGCTGATCGGCGCGGATGAGATGTTGATCCAGCGTGCCGCTTTGACAACTGCCACACCGTTCATCGACTCGACGCGCGTGCGCCGATCGAGACTCGTGACGAGGACGGTCACGGCGTGGCCGCGTGCGACGCCGGCCTCGGCCAGCACGCGGACGTGGTTCTCGATCCCGCCCAACACCGGGAAGTAGTCTTTGTAGATGTGGAGGATGCGCATAGGTTTTTCTCCACGAAGTCACACGAAGGGGCACGAAGCGAGTGTTCATCCACGCAAATCCGCGTCCCGAAGTCCTCCGACAGATTGGTATATGGCGATAGTCTGTTCGGCGACACGCTCCCACGTGAATTGCCGGGCGCGTTCCAGGCTATGCCGGCGCAAGTCGGCGCGCAGTTGACCATCCGACATCACCTGTCGGATTGCGCCGGCGATGGCGTCTACGTCAAGTGGATCGAACAGCAGCCCGGCATCGCCCACAACTTCGGGCAGGCTCGATGTACGGCTGCACGCAACCGGCGTGCCGCAGGCCATCGCTTCCAGCGCGGGCAGCCCGAAGCCTTCGTACAATGATGCGGTAACGAACACATCGGCGCTGGCGTACAGAGCAGGCAGGTCGGCCTCGGCCACCGGCCCCAGAAAGCGCACCCGCTCGCCTAAACCTAAATCGGCGGCGATTCGTTTCGCTTCCGGATAGCGATTGTCCCACGCTCCGGCGATCACGCACGCGAAATCGACATCGCCCAGGCGCGCATACGCCTGAATGAGCCGGGCGAGGTTCTTCGGTGGCTTATTGATGCCGACGTACAGGATGAGTCGATCCGGGAGTTGGTATTGGCGACGCACTCGCCGAATCTCTGCATCAGGCTGCGGCTTGAAGTGCTCGTCGGCGGCGAGCGGCGTGACCACAACACGACGCGCATCGGCGCGAAAATAGCGGATCAGATCGCGGCGTGTCGAGTCTGAGATGGCAATAGCACGATCGGCGACGCGCAGCACCAGCCGGTGCGTGAACCGGAAAATCCAACGTTGGTGCACCGGCCAGAACTGCGGCAGCGAAAGTGGAATCGTGTCGTAGAACGTGACTACAGTCGGGCAGCGGAGGCGTCGATAGGACATGCTGTAATACGGCGCATGCCACACGTCCGGCTTGAGTTGTCGCGCCAGCGCGGGCAGGCGTGTCTGTTCGGCGAGTGTGAAAGGAGCGATATCGATTGGGTGAAATGTAAGGTTATCCGACTTCAGCGCGTCGAGCGGATAGCGCGTGTTGGGCAGGGCCGGATTGTGCAGCAGCACCAGATCGACCTGACCGGTGCGCGCCAGCGCGCTCGCCAGTCGATGTGCGTAGCGGCCAATGCCGGGAAAGTGATCGTTGATGATGCGTCCGTCGAGGACGATGCGCAGGCGGGTCATTGACGAGTGAGCAGCGCCCGAAGGATGCGGTCGAATTGTGCAGGCAGCACCGTGAATTGGCCGGCGATCAGATCGCCAATCGGGAACGGGCCGGCACGCGGAACCGTGCCGAGCGAGTATTGCACGATCAACACGAAGTTCCACACGACGAAGCCCGCGCCGATCGCGGCGAGCCGCCGCACATTCCATCCCCGGCGGCGCAGCCAGTCGACGAGGGAGGCCAATCCAATGAAGTACGTCGGCGTGTTTTGCAGAAGCAGGCGTGCGCCAAAGGCGAGCGCACCGGTATACACCGACCACGCGCTCACGATCAGCACTTGCGAGACGAAATGGAAGATCAGAAACACGGCCAGGCGGCGATGCTGCCGGTACAGCGGCGCGAGGCCGATGATCGCGAAGAGCAGAATCGGCGTCCACACGAACAGGCCGCGATCGCTGGAGAACAGCACCGTGAGAACCTGAAACGTGCCGGTAAAGTGGCCGGCGTCCAGCGTGTACGAATACGGGCTAAGCTCGATCCACTTGCCGAAGACGGCGTGCCATACGATCGCCTGTGGCGCGAAGGCGAGCGCCCCGCCCAGCCCAAACGCCGCGATCGACCGGAGCCACTGGTGCCCCATGCCTGATCGAAACGCGGCGCGCGCCTGGGCGAGCAGCCACACGGCGGGCACAGCGCCGATCACGGCGTTCTGTGTCCGCACCAGCGCGGCCAATCCCACCGATGCGCCCATCAGCAGCCAGTTCCTCACCCCTGCCTTTGGCTCTCCCTCTCCTGACGCCGCCCTTCGCGTCGGGAGAGGGGGGCAGGGGGTGAGGGCGAACCACGCCGCGACCACCAGCGTGTTCGCGAAGGCGTCGGCGGCGTGCGCCATCGTCGGATGGCTGTACATGTAGAACACCAGCGGCGAGGCCAGCCACGCCGCGACTGCCGCGATCGTCGCCGCCGGCTCGCCGAACAATCGACGCGCCAGCGTGTGCAAGATGAGCACAGCGGCGAAGCCGTACAGCGCCGAGGCGAGGCTTACTGCCCACACGTAAACATCGCCGTAGCCATCGGGCGGCGACGCGTGCATGATCCCAGCCCGCGCACTTTCGACGGCGTGCGCCGCCAGGTAAAACGGCGACCACAAGAGCGGCGCGCCGATCGCGTACGGGTTGTGGTTGTAGCCGGTGATCGTCGGGCCGGTAATTGTGTCGTTGCCGTAGTGTAGATACTCGTCCGTCGTGTCGAGGTTGCCGTCGATCACGACGGAACGCACCCACGAGAAGTAGCCGACCGGATCGAAACCGTAGACCCGAGGCCGGAATAACAGCGGGAAGAGCACGATGAAGATGATGAACAGGAGGCGGCGTTCGCGGATAAAGGCGATCATTGGCATTCCGGCGGCGGTGTGGCGGGCGGGATGACCTGATAGACGACGTGCCAGGGGCAGCAGCCGAAGTAGCTTTCCGGCGTATAGAGTTTGGCGTAGATGGCGCGCAGTTGCGGCCGATAGCCCCAGTCAGTTGCCCATTCGGCCAGGTGGAACGGCGCGTCGGGCGCGTCGCTTGCGAAATAGTCGGTCAGATAGCGGATGCCCGATTCCACTACGTAGCATCCCAGCCGGCCTGCGCGCGCCGCTGCGTAGGCCGAGTTGTTGATCACGCCGTCGAGGTTGATTACCGGCTGTTCCAGCCAAAACGCGATGATACCGCTGTTGAAGGAACCGATCGCCTCTCCGACCGGCAAATGCGCCCGAATCCAGGAGGCGGTTTCGAGCGGGCCGCGCTCCCACAATAGTTTTTCGTTGCCCAGCAGATCGATACTGCTCATCACCAGCAGCCCGGCTAGCGCGACCGGCACGGCGACGAGGAAGGCGCGGCTCAGGCGCGCCCGGATTGGATCGAACAGCACGCCGATGAGTAGGCCGATCAGCGCGAATATGGCCGGCGTGATGGCCGCGTTGTAATCGAAGCGAAAGCCGCGCCGAAAGCCCGCGTGCGCGAGCCAGAACGCCAGCGGCCACAGCACGAGCAGCGCGATGACTCGCCCGTTCGATCGCAGGCGCGAGCCGAGCGCCCACCACGACGCCGCCCGAATGTGCTGCACCAGCGCCACGCCCAGCGCCACTGCGACGATCAGCCCGATACCGAGCGCGATGGCGTTGGGCCGCAGGATAAACATCAATCCAAGCGAGGTCGGGATCGCGCCGATGGTGCGCGTAAGCACATCGCCGGCCAGCGTCAAGAGTGTGGCATCGGGGTGCTGGCGATAAAACATGTCCCATTGAGCGGCCGGTATCGCCAACCCGCTGACCTGCATCATCGTCCCGAAGCGGGCAAGGTTCCAGATCAGCCACGGCGCGACGATGGCCGCGCCGAGCGCGAGGCCAAGCGCTATCCGCCGCCACACTCGCCGTCCCAGCGAGGCCAGCACGACGGCGGCGACGCCGACCAGGACGATACCATCTGTGCGGGCCAGCAGTGTCAACCCGATCAGGCTGCCCAAGCGCCAGGGCCGCACGCGCCGCGCCAGCAGCGCGTCGATCGTTTCGTAGGTGAGTAAGGCGATCAGCAAGGTGCTCAGCGCGGTCTCCAGCCCGCTCATCGCCATCCACACGATGCGGATATTCCAGGCCCAGAACGCGGCCACGCCCAGCGCCAATACGCGCTTGCCGGTCAGGCGCTCAACGGTTCGGTACAGGACGAAAATGGTAAGCGTATCGAGCACGGCGGCCAGCGTCAGCATCGCCTGCACGCCGGCGCTGCCGCGCACGAAGGTGAACGCGACGGCGCTGAAGAAGAACCATAGCGGATGGAAACCGTTGGCCGCGTGGAGACCGTCGAAGGTGATGCCCTGGCCGAGCGCGAAGCGTTGGGCGGTCTCATAATAGTAGAACGCGTCGTCCTGCAGCGACCACAGGATCAGGTGATCGAGCGGCTGCCAGGCATACACCAGCCGCAGCGCCAGGCCGGTCAGGCCGATGGCGACGAGTGCCCACGTCGTGTAGCGCGATCGTCGATTCATGTGCTCAGGGCGCGATCCGTTTGAAGATGCCGCCGACGCTCGGATCATCCACGTAGGTGTAGTCCGCCAGGAAGCGCGGATCGTTGATCAGCGCGTCGGTGCCGATCCAATCGGTGTGCAGGTCGCGCTTTGCCCACTGCTCGCGGCTGAGGTGAACCTGGATGAACGTCGGCTTCTGCGCCAGCACGTAATCGACATCCCATTTGCCGAAACCGTTGCCCGGGGCCAACCCGCGCAGGAAGCGCGGCGCGAGATGCGCGATGTGCGCGTCGTTCAGGCCGATCATGTCGATCACGCGCAGTTCGGTCTCGTAGGCCAGCATGCCGGCATCGACCAGTGCGATCGAATCGCCCGGCTTGGAATTCGCGCGCAGCCAGGCGGCCATCGCAGGCCCGCCGCTTGTCGGATCGGAGAAGTTGCGCGTCGTTCGATCGATGTCTTGCGCCTGGATCGATCCGCCGAGGAACAGGCCAAAGACGAGTAGCGCGGTCGTCGTCGCGAATGCGCTCGCGTGCATCTGCACCCGCTCACTCAACGCGGCAAGGCCAATCGCAGCTAGCAGGCACAGCCACGCCAGGATCGGTGCGAAGAAGCGGAACATCGGCATCCAGTCGCCGCCCGCGAATGCGATCAGCGCGACATACAGGATCGAGCCGGCGAG
>DATBWU010000224.1:0-5792 GCA_036514635.1 Anaerolineae bacterium
AGGTGACCGCGCTGCTTTTAACCTCACCTTCCCCCTTGTCATCCTCCCTTCCTCTCCCAGTGGGAGAGGAAGGGGGGACAGAGGGGGAATAGGGAGGTCGGTTTCCGAATCACGTAGGCGTTAGCCAAATGCCAGGTTGGCTAGCCGGTTGAGCAGATCGTCGGGCGTGGCCGCCTGCACCGGCTCGTAGACGATGCCCGGGTACTCTCTGGCGTAGAAGTCGGCCAGCGAGGACGGCCACGTTTCAGGATTGATGGCGATGACGGTTCGCTTGTCCAGGTCGCCGATGCCGGCATCGTCGGCCGAGGCGCCCATCGTCCAGCGATAGCGCAACAGCACGCCGCTGGCGACGATGGCCTGAATCCACTTCTCGAGACGCGCGTTGCCTTCCGGCGTCGCCGGCTCGTTGGGCAACAACAGGTAGGTGCGCGCGTATTGCTCGCGCGGTGCGCCGCGTGCCCGAGTGGGCGGCGTGGGCGCCGGCTCTGGCTCTGGCGTCGGCTCCGGCTCTGGCGTCGGCTCAGGTTCCGGTTCAAGTGTTGGCACGCCGAAGACCGTCGATTCGCCGCCTGGCTTGCGGGGCGGAGCGGCCGGTGTCGGGTGCGAGATGATGTAATCGGCCAGTGCCGGCAGCGCGTCCTGAATGTTGGCATTCGGCCACTGCGTCGTCCGGCCCAGCGTCCAGGCGGCTGCGCCGGCTACGTAGGGGTCCTTCATCAACTCGGAATCGTACCAGGCAAAATCCTCAATGAATATCTGCGTGCCGATGAACTGATAGCCCCCGCTCTGCGCGCATTCGCTGATGATCAGCGGCGGATCGGCGTCGTTGCGGATGAGGAGGGTCTCGTACAAGGCGCGATAGCGCAGCGCGTGATACGGCTGGGTGCCCTTGAGCGTCTCGACGGGCATGCCGACGCCGCCGTACTCGTGCAGCGAGAGGTAGTGGCCGCGCTGCTTGGCCGCTTTCAGGCAGGGGAACATCTCGCGGGCGGCGGCCGCGTTGGGCGGGTTGCCGGTCGAGCAGGCGTAATGCGCCAGCTTATAGCCGTCGGGTTCAACGATGTCCATCATCGCCAGATAGAAATCGCTCTGCCAGCCCCAGTGCGCGGAGAACTCGTTGAACGTCTCCCAGACGTCGATCCACTTCCGGTTCAGTTCCCACATCGGCTTGGCGTGCTCATAATACCACTCGGCCACCTCCTGGGCTTTGCGATAGCGGCCATCCGGCAGCAGCGGCTCGAAGCCCTGCGCATCGACGACGTTGCCCTGCTTGTCGCGAAACTGGTTCAGCCGCCCCACGGTCAGGGTCTTGGGGTTGTATTGCTTGGCCTCCGCCGCCGAGCCGAGTTCGTCCACGCATTTGACGACGGCCAGTGTCTGACCGGCGTCGGCGATTTTCTTGAGGAACGGGCCGAAGCCATTGCGTGGGCCGATGAAGACGTGAACTCCGATCTTGCTCATGATGCCCTCCTCTTGTAGATGCAGTCACCAGGGGATCGTTTCAAGATATGTGTGAAGTCGTGCCGGCCTGGCCGATGATTAGCACGCGTATATTCTACCTGTCCGATGGTCTTTTGCAAATGCCGTGTTCCTGGTGATTGTTCACATCTTACCACGGAGACAGTGCAAAGCCTCCCTGCGGGACTGAGGCACGAAGAAAAGCCCTTTGAAATCTCCGTGGACTCCGTGTCTCCATGGTTCAATCGACTGGTGTGCAGTCATCGGCGTGTTCGGCTATCAGTAAAGAGGGAAAGGCTCAGCGGGTAACTTCGATCGTGCCGAGCACAACGTAATCGCGAGGAGGGTCGGAGTGTGTGGCATCTGTCTGCAAGACGCGAATACCTGTGACCGGATCGTACAGCCCGATTCGGAGTTCGTAGCGACCTGGTGAGGTGTCGGCAGGAATCTTCAGCATGTGAAGCTGCACGATCTGATCGCCCTCACGCCAGAACTTCGCCGGTGCGTCGAGGCCGTCATGTTGAGCGACTATCCGCCCGGCGCGGGGATCGATCAGATGAGCGAAAACGCGGCGTGGGTAGATGAGAGGCTGTCGAGCGATCCATCGCGTCTCGAAGTGGAAGTCGGCGCCGGCCACAGCCATCCAGGTCACTTCCTCACTCGTCGGTAGAATGAGAATGGCTGTATCGGCGAAGCTGCGCGCCGAGGGGGGAATCCCGGATCTGAAATTGGAGGCCGTATGATAGCGCCTGAAGTGGTCAGCGATGAACAGCGTTGTGGCCCGGTTAGGATGCAAGTCGGCTTCCAATCGAGGCGAGAGTGGGACGATAGACGGGATGTAGATGCGTCTTACAGGCGTGTAAGGCTCGATCAGCGCCCCGCCGCTGCTGATCGGGCTGCCGGAATCGAACCAGCGCACGCGCACTTCTTTGCGTCGGCGCAGCAGGTACAGGCTGGGTTCGTCCATTGTGTCGTTCGACAGGCCGCCGACCGACACATCCATCACGTCGCTCGTATCGATGTCCGTGGCAATCGCGGCGAAGTCGGCCTGAAAGACGAACTGCGTCTCGGGGTGATTGGGCCACTTGTTGAAGTAATCGTCGTAGGTCGAGAAGGCGTTGGCGGCGAAGGTGACGAGTAAGGCCAGAACGAAGATTGGGCGAAGCGTGCGTGTCGGGGACGGCACACGGCTCGCCGCCCACTCAACGGCGATACCGGGCAGCGCGAAGACCATTGGCAGCGCGCCGAGCGCGCGCGTGAAGTTCGGCGCGCCTGCGGTGACGATGGTCGGGATCAGCATCGCGCCGATCCAGATCAGCGCAAGCGCGTAAGGAGGTTGGCGCAAGCGCAGCAAGGCGATCGCGAACCCGGTGACAAACAACAGTGCGCCGAACGGTTCAGGGAACACGGGCCGGTCGGGCCAGTTGTCGCGCACGGTTCCATCGCCGCGCACGGTGAACATTCCAAGCGCACGCGGGATGTTGGCGACGACCTCGCTCGCGTCGCCGGCCAGCATCTCATCGAGCGGGCGGCTGACTTCCGAGACGCGGAATTGCAAATCAGGATTCGCCAGCAGAACCAACACGAGTGGCAGTGCGACCAACGCGGCGATCGCGAGGAAGAGCGCAATGTGCCGCCATTGCCCGCGCATTTGACTTCGTGCAAACAGTGCAAGATAAAGCAAGAAAGCAAGAAACAAGATGGGAATAGCGCGAGAGGAAAGATACGTGTACGCCGACAATCCAACCAACAAACCCGCCAACACAAACCACTTTCTACATTCTGCATTCTTCATTCCACATTCTTCTGTCAGTCCACGCCACAAGAAGTCAAACCCCAAACACATCACTAGTGGCAACGTCATCGCCCGCAGGCCGACTCGACCCCAGAATACCGGCCACAGCGCGATCGACATACCGGCCAGCGCGACGAGCGCGACGGTCGGGCCGAACATCCGGCGCAGCAGGCGATACGCCGCCGCCAACGTTAGCATCGCCACGAAGACCGAAGTGAAACGCACGCCGATCACATTATCGCCGATCAGCGTGATCGAGCCGGCCATCAAGTATAGGAACAGCGGCTCCTGCCCGTAGGCCTCTTTGAAAAAGAGCGCATGTTGCCCGTGGCGGATGCCGTCGGCGATCAACCACTCCGCCACTTCGTCGTGCTCAAGCCCCAGGCCCAGCCCGGCCAGCTCGTGCACGCGAAAGAAGAAGGCGATGAGGAGGAGCGTGATGAGTAAAACGTGAAACGTAATGCGCGGTGCGTGAGGCGTGGTCATGGCGCGGTCACTGCGAGCGAGCCAATCACAACGCGGTCAGCGCCATCGGTCAAGCGCAGGCGCTCGCCGGTTTCAGGATTGTACCAGCCAACCTCAACTTGATAACGTCCGGGCGTGAGCGTGCCGGGCAAGGTGAATCGGCTAAACTGCAAAAGCAAATCGCCTGGACGCAAAGTTGCCACGTTGACATCTTCTCGATCGATGCCGGCGACCACGCTATTCGTTTCGTCAAGAACGTGCATGAACAGCTTCAAGCGTCGTGCAGAGATCGAATCAAGAATCTGCCAGTTCGTCTGTTGGGTAACTTGCGCGCCAGGGCTGGTTGCCTGGAACACGGCCTGACGTTCGATCAGGCCCACTGCTCCAAAGTCAGCTCCTAGCTTTATCGGCTCGCCCGGATGAGTCGTACGATAGAAGGTGAAACTTTCCGCGCCGCTCCAGCTAAGAACCTCCTGAGCGGGTTCAGGCGACGAATCGCGAGCAAGAGATTCAACTTCTCGATCTGGAGGCTGCATCGCCGAGAAGAGCACGAAGCCCCGAACGGGGACGACCAGCGCCGCCTCTGGGTTGAACCACCTCGCCTTCACATCCTCGCGCCGAAGGTCGAGCTGCAACGCCAGCGGATCGAGCCACAACTCATTCGGATGCGTGCCGATGGCGACATCGGTGACTTGCGGGTTCTGATCCAGCCAGCGGGCGATGTCGCGCGTGGGGGCGTGATACTGAAAGCGCACGAAGGGATCGTTCGCCCACGCGCCGAAGTAATCGCGCAGCGCCAGGAAAGCATTGAACACGACGAGTGACAGAATGACAAGGCGAATGGGGGACAAGAAGGCCTGCCTGTCCCCTTGCCACCTTGTCACTCTGTCAGACACCGCAATGATGCCGAGAGCCGCAAGCATATACACTACCGGCTGGGCTGCGATCGTGTGACTGAAACTGGCTGCGGGCAGGCTGACGAAGGCAGGCGCGATGCCGACCAATAACCAGACCAGCGCGAAGCCCGATTCGATGCGCCGCACACGCACCGCGCACAGCAGCACGCCGAGGTAAAAGAACGATCCGGTCAACCCGTCGAAGACCGGACGCCCGGAGACGTTGTAGAGCGACTCCGGATCACCGGAGAAGGTGAACATGCCCAGCGTGCCGAGCGTCGTGTCGAGGGCAGGCTGAAAGTCGCCGCGCGTCGCTGCGATCAAAGGCCCGCCGACGACCTCCGTGCGTTTCTCCGCGCCGGGCGTGTTGCGAATCTCGATGAACATCGGCGCGGCGAGCAGTGCGCCGATTGCGATCGCGCCGATAATACCCGGCCAGACTCGTCGCAGAACCGAGCGATGAAAGACGAGCAGATAGACCAGGAAACCGACGAGCATTACGGGCAAGGCCCGCCCGGCAAAATAAGTCATCAGTGCGGCGGCGAGCAGCACGCCGGCCAGGATTTTATCGCCGAGAGCACGGAGAAGGCGGAGGTCATTTTTCTTCTCTGCGCCCTCTGCGTGCTCTGCGGTGAAACCGGGCCACAGCAACAGGAACACTCCCAGCATCAACGGCACGATGCCGATGTGCCGCAGCCCGAAGCGGGCGTACATGATCGGCCAGAACGACACGGCCATCAGCGCAGCCGCCAGCAGACCGGCACGCGCATCGAACATGCGGCGCGCCAGCGCGTAGGTCAGCGCGACGCTCAATACGCCGAGCGCGAACGGCAGCCACTTATAACCGACGATGTTCTCGCCGAGCAGCGACATCGTCGCAGCGTGCAGGTAATGATAAAACGGTTCGTGACCTTCCGCCTCGGCGATGAACAGCGGACGCCAGCCGCCGCGGATGCGCCGATCCATGTCGAACTCGATCAGCTCGTCGTCGCGCCAGCCGGGAGGTGCGGCATCGATCGCGGCGAAGCGAAATCCGGCGGCGATGAGCAAAACGAGAGCCATTAACCAGATGGATGATTGATGATTGACGGTTGGCGATTGTGAGGTCATTGAGTCGGCGAATCAGCGAATCAGCGAGCCGGCGAATCAGCGAGTCAACGAGCCGGCGAATCAGCGAG
>DATBWU010000225.1:0-11516 GCA_036514635.1 Anaerolineae bacterium
CGTTCCGCTTCGGGAGAGGGGGCCGGGGGGTGAGGCAATTACCGAATGCTCTCGTGATACTATAAACGGGGAGGTGTTCATCGCGCTCATTGTCCGTCACGCTCAGACCTGATCCGCTCTTATCACGTTACTTTCTCAGGAGGGGAAAGACATGTCTGCTTCGCTGAAGAGAACATCGCTGGTTGTGAGCCTGATGCTGATCGCCGCGCTGGTGCTGAGTGCGTGCCAGACCGCCGCTGCGCCGACCGCGACTCAAGCGCCGCAACCGACCACGGCTCCCGATCTGCTCGACGAAATCAAAACGCGCGGCACGATTCGCATCTCGACCGACCTGAACTACGCACCGCAATCCTCAGGCGTTGACGGCGCGCCGCGCGCCGCAAATACCAAGTGCGGCCCGGACGAGTTTACGTCCAACCAGGTCGAGGGATTCGACATTGACACGGCTAAAACGATCGCCGAGCGTCTGGGTGTGGAGGCATGCTTCGTGACTCCCTCGTGGGACATCATCACAGCGGGCAATTGGGGCGGCCGGTGGGACATCAGTGTCGGCTCAATGACGATCACCAAGCCGCGCCAGCAGGTCTTGTGGTTCACACCTGGCTACTACTTCACACCGGCGCAACTGGCCGCGACGCAGGACTCCGGTATCACCAAGATTCTAGACATCGCGGGCAAGCCGGTGTGCGTCGGCACGGCGACGACGTACGAGTTGTACCTGAAGGGCGATGATGTCGGCATCCCGGACTCGGACATCAAGGTACCGCCGCCGAAGGACGTGCAGGTCGTGTCGCTCGATACCGACGCGCTATGCGCGCAGGCGATCCAGGCCGGCCGCAAGGACTTCCTGGCGTTCATGACTTCCGGCACGGTCGTCGATCAGGCTATCGCGCAGGGTATTCCGGTCGTGAAAGTCGGCGGGCCGGCGTTCGTCGAGAACCTGGCCGTGGCGATCGACAAAGCCTCGCCCCAGGATCCGAAGAGCCTGCTCGACGCGATCAGCCAGATCGTCACCGACATGCACACCGATGGCACGCTGAAGGCGTCGTCGCTGAAGTGGTTCGGGGCCGATCTGACCACTGCGCCTTAAGAGCCTATCCGAAAACCTTGGAACGCGGACTTCAGTCCGCGCAGGCTGAAGCCTGCGATCCGGTCTTCGGATAGGTACCAAGAGCCTGTGGCTCTTCCGGATTCAACCGGAAGAGTCTCACCGCCAAGACGCCATCCCCTGAAGGGGACAAGCGAGCGCAAAGTGTTTGAACAACTTGGCGTCCGCCCGCCCCGTTTCTTTTTGCGGGGTCGCGCCTTCGCGGTTCCTGCGAAGCGTCCCGCCAAAGTCGGGAGAGCCATTGCCTCTAAGGCAGCGCATGGAAGCGGTCACCAGGCGATCGGGGCCGCTTCCATTGCTTATCCCACTTCGGGAGATGACCTATGGAAGCCGCCCAAGTTGCCGCCGGCGGGCCGACGCACGCCGAGCTGATTCTCCAACAGCAGGTGCGCGCCCAACGTGTCTTCAGCACCCAGGTCGTCATCTCCTGGATGGCCCTGCTGGGCCTGTTGGTCTTCATCTTCAGCGGCCAGCGAGTTCAGATCGGCCCGATCGATATCCAGACCATCCAGCTGGACGCCGAGTTCATCAGTCGGGCGGCGCCGGTCATCAGCCAGGGCGCGCTTCTGACATTGGAGATTTCGCTCACGTCGATCTTCTTCGCCAGCGTGCTGGCGCTGCTCACCGCGCTGGGCCGCCTGTCGCGCATCGCGCCGATCTACGCGCTGGCGACGTTCTACGTCTCGCTGATTCGGGGCACGCCCCTGTTGCTCCAGATTGTGTTCTTGTTTCTGGGACTGCCGCGCATGGGCATCAACCTGTCCGGGCCGACGATCGGCGTTGTCGCGCTGTCGCTCAACTACGGCGCGTATATGAGCGAGATTTTCCGCGCAGGCATTCAGAGCGTGGGCAAAGGCCAGCGCGAAGCCGCGCTGGCGCTGGGCATGACCCAATCACAACTCATGCGCCGTATTATCTTGCCCCAAGCGCTGCGCGTGGTGATTCCCCCCACCGGCAACGAGTTCATCGCCATGCTCAAAGATTCGTCGCTGGCGTCCATCACCGGCTTCGTCCACGAGCTGGCCTGGCTGGGGCAAAACCTGGGCCGGCGCGAGTTCCGCAGCCTGGAAGCGCTGATCGTCGTCGCGCTGTGGTACTGGGGCATGACGATCGTGTTCTCGTGGCTGCAATCACAACTGGAGAAGCGCATGTCGCGCGGAGAGCGGTGAGCATGACACCGATCGTTCGGGTCACCCACCTGGACAAGCACTTCGGCCCGCTGCACGTTCTCAAGGATGTGTCGCTGACCATCGAGCCGCGCGAAGTGGTGTGCGTCATCGGCCGATCCGGCTCCGGCAAATCGACGCTGCTGCGCTGCATCAACTTCCTGGAGCAGCCGACGCAAGGCACAGTCGAAGTCGACACGCTGGTGGTCGCCGTCGATCGGCATCGCCTGACTGACGAGCAGAAGCGCATCATCCGCCACATCCGGCTGCGCACGGGGATGGTATTTCAGGAGTTCAACCTGTTTCCGCACCTCAGCGTGATCGACAACCTGATCGAAGCGCCGATCACGGTGAAGGGCATGAAACGCGAGGACGCCGTCGCGCTCGCCGAGCAATACTTGGACAAGGTCGGGCTGATGAGCAAACGCGACGAGTACCCCGCGCGGTTGTCGGGCGGGCAGAAACAGCGTGTGGCGATCGCCCGCGCGCTGACGATGCAGCCGGAAGTGATGCTGTTCGACGAGCCGACCTCGGCGCTCGACCCCGAACTGATCGGCGAAGTGCTGGAAGTGATGAAGCAGTTGGCGCGCGAAGGCAAGACCATGTTGGTCGTCACACACGAGATGGGTTTCGCGGGCGAGGTGGCCGATCGCATTATCTTCATGGACGATGGCCGCATCGTCGAGGAAGGCCCACCGGAGCAAATCTTCAGCGCGCCGTCCGATCCACGCACACGCCAGTTCCTCGACCGGCTGCTGCGCACCGGCAAGGACGAAGGACCAAAGACCAAAGACGAATGATCTTCGTCCTTCATCCTTCGTCCTTTGTCGTTCGTCCTTCGTCATCCATCCTTTGTCGTCCATCAAGGAAAAGCACACAGTGTCCGACAGCGTCCACGATCTCCTGATTCGCGGTATCGCCGCCGCCAAGGCCAAAGATTACAAGGAAGCGCAATTCTACCTGGAATGGGTTCTGCGCCTTCCCGATGCCAGCTTCGATCAAAAAGCCGAAGCCTGGTTGTGGCTCAGCCAGACCACCGATGACCCGGCCAGGCGGCGCGACTGTTTAGAAAACGTGCTGGCGATCGACCCCAGTCACCCCATGGCCCGGCGCGGCCTGGCGATCCTCGACGGGAAACTGAAGCCGGAAGACCAGATCGATCATCGCCAGCCAGTGAAACCCGTCCAGCCTAGCGCGACGCCCGACGCTTCGAGCGTGCGGCGCTACGTGTGCCCCAAGTGCGGCGGCAAGATGACCTTTGACGCGAACCGCCGCGCGCTGACCTGCACCTATTGCGGCAACCGGATGTGGGAGTACGAAGCGATCCAGCAGGGCGCGCTCGTGCAAGAACAAGACTTCGCCGCGACGCTGCCCACCGCCCCAGCGCAGCGTTGGGAGCTCCCCATCGAACGCATCTTGACCTGCCAGAGCTGCGGCGCGATCTTCACACTGCCGCCGGGCCAGGTCACCGGCGCGTGTCCCTTCTGCGCCTCCGCGCACCTCGTCGCATCCGGCAAAGCGCGCGAGTTGATCCAGCCCGGCGGCGTGCTGCCCTTCCAGTTCGACGTCGATCGCGCCCGAAAGATCATCCGCGACTGGCTCGAACGGCAGCGCTTCCGGCCCGACGATCTGGACGAACGGGCCGCGATCGAATCGCCGCGCGGCGTGTACCTGCCCTACTGGACCTTCGACGTGGGCGGCGAGGTGAAGTGGCGCGGGCTGGTGCAGGAGGGATCGGGGCAGAACGCGCGCTGGGTCCCGCGCACCGGCAGCCACATCGTCTACCACAACGACCTGCTCGTGACGGGCACGCATTCGCTGTCGCTCGACTTGCTGAACCGCCTGGCCGACTTCGATACCGACGCGATCGTGCCCTACACGCACGACGCAATCGCCGGCTGGTCGACCGAGGTGTACCAGGTTTCGATGGCCGACGCCTCGCTCGTCGCGCGCCAGCGCGCCTTCCGCGAAGCCAAGACGCACATCACGGACCTCTCGCTTGGAGGTGAAAGTGTGCAAGACCTGACGGTGAGCAGCCTCGGCCTGGTCATCGAATCGTTCAAGCTGGTTTTGCTGCCGGTATGGATCGCAGGTTATCGCTACAAAGGGAAACGTCATGCGCTGGTCGTGAACGGCCAGTCGGGCAACATCGTGGGCGACGTGCCGCGCAGCGGGTTTCAGAAATTGATGGCCGGTCTATTTGGAGATTGAATGCCCGCTCACGCGATGGTCCGCCCGCCAGGCGATTCCTACCCCGACGCGCTCACGCGCCTCAACCCTCCGCCGCCGATCGACATGACACTGGCCCGCGAGCAACATCGCGCTTACGTCACCGCGCTGCGCGCCTGCGGGCTGGACGTGATCGAGCTGCCGCCCGATCCCGATCATCCCGATGCCGTCTTCGTGCAAGACCCGGTTCTGGTCATCGACAACCGCGCCATCGTGACCCGATCGGCAGCCGCTTCGCGCCGGGGCGAGGCCGCTGCGCTGATCGCGATCCTCAAGCGCCACATGCCCGTGACCGAACTCCGCGATCCGGCGACGGTCGACGGCGGCGACGTGCTGATCGCCGATCGGCGCGTGTACGTGGGGCTGTCCACGCGATCGAATCGCGAAGCCTGCATGCAGTTGGCCGAGATCACCGACTTGCCGGTCGAAGGCGTGCCACTGCCTGACGATCTGCTGCACCTGCTCAGCGGGTGTACTTATCTCGGTGCGAATCGCCTGCTCGTCGTGAGATCGCTCGCGCCCGCCTTTCCTCAATTCGAGCACATTCTCGTGCCGGATGAAGAAGCCGTGGCCGCGAACGTGCTGATCCTCGACCGGCACGCAATCGTCCCTGCCGGATACCCGCGCGTCGCCGCGCTCGTCGAACGCTGCGGCTTCAGTGTGCACGGGGTGCCCAGCAGCGAGTACGAGAAGCGCGACGGCGGCGTGACGTGCAAGGCGTTGTTATTCTGAGGATTCACCACAAAGACACCAGGACACGAAGCAAATGGAATGTCTTGGTGTCTTTGTGCCTTTGTGGTTATCAATCATGCGTGACGAATCAGAAGAAGCGTGGGAGATGCAAGAAGAGTTCGATCCGGTTGGGCTGTGCCGGACGTGCCGCCACGCGAGGAGCATCACCACGCCGCGCGGCAGCACCTTCTACTTGTGCCGCCTGTCCGAGACCGATGCGCGCTTTGCGAAGTACCCGCGACTGCCGGTGATGCAGTGTGCAGGATACAAAGAGGAGTCAGGGTGATCGGCACTTTCGCAAGTGCCGGTCACCTGTTTTGAAGACGCGCGCCCGCTGCCCGATCGACCAGCCACGTCAACTGGCCGCTCACCGGCTTGGCGATCTGCGCTGGAAGCACGTCGGGCTTGAGCGCGCCTTCGAGGACGGCCCGCAGCACGTCCGCTTTGTCCGCTCCGGCGACCATGAACAGGACGTGCGCAGCAGCATTGACCAACAGCGGCGTGAAGGTGAGACGTTTCGCGCTCGACTTGGGGACGGAACTCGCGACGACTAACCGCACGCGCGCGTGAAGCGCCGGCGACCCCGGAAACAGCGAGGCCGTGTGGCCGTCCGGCCCCATGCCCAACAGAATCAAATCGAAGGATGGAGTGCCGGCTGAAGCCGGCATTCCGGGGCCGGCTGAAGGCGGCGCTCCGATTTCGCGCCGAATGGCTTGCTCGTATTCGAGCGCTGCCTGCTCCGGGTTCGTCTCGCCCCGCAATCGATGCACATTGCCCGCCGGAATCGGCACTTTCGAAAGCAGCGTTTCGTTCGCCAGGCGAAAGTTGCTGTCGGGATGATCGGGCGGCACGCAGCGCTCGTCGCTCCAGAAGACGATCGTCTGATCCCACTCGACCCGGCCACGATACGCGTCGCTCGCCAGCAGCGCGAATAGCGCGCGCGGTGTCGATCCACCTGACAGTGCTATGATGAAGCGTCCCTGCGCGGCGATGGCCCGGCGAGCCACCTCCGCCACGCGATCCGCGGCCTCACGCGCAACGGCATTCAGATCGGGCAAGACGACAATCTCACGATCCATTGTTTCCCCCGTTTCACCTGTCATTCTGAGGCGTGAAGCGCCGAAGAATCTCTTCGTCCGTGTTGAAAAGCGAGGTTCTTCGCTCGCTGCGCTCGCTCAGAATGACAGTCAGGTTCACTTCTTGCGCCGCACCGTCTTCTTCGCTGCGGGTTTCTTCTTGGCAGTCGCCTTGCGCGTGGCAGGCTTCTTCGCAGCGGGCTTGCGCCGGGTCACTGTTTTCTTGGCCGGCGCTTTCTTGTGCGCGGGCATCGCCGCCATGACTGCTTCGCGCTTCGCGGCGATCGCGGCCAGCGCCGACTGGAACGACCCGGTGAACTTATCGACGCCTTCGACCGACAACCGCTCACCGACCTCGTTCAGATCGATGCCCAGCCGCGCCAGGTCGGATACCACCCTGCGCGCCACATCCATGTCTTGATCGACCGTGCGCCGCACGAAACCGTGATCTTGAGTCGCCGCGTAGGTTTCCGGCGGGACGGTGTTGACCGTGTCGGGGCCGATGAGGGTATCGACGTACAGCGTGTCGGAATACTTGGGGTTCTTGGTGCTGGTGCTGGCCCACAGTGCGCGCTGCAACCTCGCGCCGCGCGCCTTCAATGCCGCGAAGCGCGGACCGTCGTAGATTTGGCGGAAGCGCTCGTAGACCAATTGAGAGTTGGCGACGGCGGCTTTGCCCATCAGCGACGCGGCCGGCCCCGCATTCGGGCCTTCTGCGCGCACGATCACCTCCAGCCGGGCATCGACCATCGTATCGACGCGGCTGACGAAGAACGAGGCGACCGAGGCGACGCGATCGACCGGCTGGTTAGCCGCCGCGCGCCGTTCAAGCCCGCGAATGTGCGCCTCGGCCACCGCTTCGTAATGCGTCATCGAGAACATCAACGTGATGTTGATATTGATGCCTTCGCTCAGCAACTGCTCGATCGCGCCGAGGCCGGGTCGCGTGGCCGGGACTTTGATCAGGATATTCGGGCGATCGAGCGTCCGCCACAGCTGGCGCGCTTCGGCGACAGTGCCGCCAGGGTCATGCGCCAACGTCGGCGCGACCTCGATGCTGACGTAGCCGTCCGCGCCGTCCGTCTGATCGTACACGCGGCGGAATTCGTCGGCGGCGCGGCCCACATCGTCGATCGTCAGCGCGTCGTAGATGTCAGTCGCACTCGCGCCGGATTGGGTGAGCCGGCGGATGTCCTCATCGTAATCACTGCTGCCGGCGATGGCCTTCTCAAATATCGTCGGGTTCGAGGTCATGCCCAGCAAGCCGTCGTCGATGAGCGCGTGCAACCCGCCCGAGGCGAGCAGATGCCGGCTGATGTTGTCGTACCAGATGCTCTGGCCCAACCGGGCCAGTTCTTTCACGCGATTGACCATCATGTTGATCTCCAATTGCGGATTGAAGATTGCGGATTTACGAATGTTCTCTCTCGATGGCGAGGACTTTGTTCAAACGGCGGACGAAGCGCTCCTCGCCGCTGAACTTCGCGTTGACGAACGCCGCCAGCACTTCGCGCGCCAGTTCGACGCCGATGACGCGAGCGCCCAGGCACAGCACATTCATGTCATCGTGCTCGACGCCCTGGTGCGCCGAGTAGGTATCGTGGCACAAGGCGGCCCGCACGCCCTTGAACTTGTTCGCCGCGATGCACGCGCCGACGCCGCTGCCGCACACGATCACGCCACGCGCGGCCTGCTTCGACGCGACGGCCTCGGCGACGCGTTGCGCGAAATCGGTATAGTCGTCCGTCGCATCATACGCATCAGCGCCGACATCCAGCACTTCGTGCCCGGCTTTGATTAACCATGCGGCGAGCTCGGTCTTCAACGCGAACCCGCCGTGATCCGCTCCAATCGCAATGCGCATTCGACTCACTCCAAATGGCAGGGACACGGACACATGCGGTGCAGTGCTCCCGTGAACACGGATTGCCTTCTTATAGTATTGCTCCGCCGAAACTATCACGACCGCGAAGATTTTTGGACGCAGACCCGCACTGCCCGCTGCCGCAGGCAGTGGGGCAAGTGTGAACGCGGATTTACGCTGATCGTGTTTTTATCTGCGTTCATCCGCGTAAATCAGCGTCCAATGGGTTCGGTTGCGGTGGAGCCGCGCTATGAATCGGATGGTTGCATCTTACCCGCCCGCGTCGCGCGTGTCAAATAGTCTACTCCACACGTGCAGAAGCGCCCAGACCGGGCGCTTCTGTTTGAGTGCGGGCACGCCTTGCCGCTCCCCCTCAATGGCTCCCTGTCCGCGTGCCCGCGAGGACGCGGGCAACGAACACTGTTCGCGATCAGTCTATCGCTTGACGTTCTCCAGCAGCCGTGCGTAGGGCACCTTCTCGCCGTAATACTCGCACAACGATGCCCACAGCGCCGGATGCGGCAGCGCATCGGGATGCCTGGCCTGCACATCGCGAAAGGCGTCGAGCAGGCTCAGGCCCTCTTCTTCCTTCAGGACGGCGATGGTGAAGGTTGCCGCGCGGCTGATGCCTGCGCCGCACGCGATCAGCACGTTTCGCTTCAGCGCCTTCTCCAGCCGCACGAACTCGACCCCCATGCGCAGCAGATCGGGCGGCAGCGGCTCGCCGTCTTCGACCGGGACGTACAGCGATGGGATGCCGGGCTGCTTCACGCTGTCGGCCAGTTGCAGCATCGCGCCGATCTCGCGCCGGCGCAACAAAACATCATCTTGCGTCTCGCTGAATTTGCCGATGAACAGCCAGGGGCGGATGGGGTGCATATGAAGCAAACGAGTTCAACTCAACCCGCGTGGCTCTGTCCCATCTCTTCAAGGATGGCCTGTATCTGTTGATGCAGGCGCACGAGATCGTTTTGAACGATCTCCCAGACGACCCGCAAGTTGATGTCGAAATAAGCGTGAATGATCCGGTTTCTCAGGCCGATGATCTGATTCCACGGCACGTTCGAGTGCCCTTGACGCAGATCCTCGGACAAGTTGCGGCTTGCCTCGCCAACGATTTCGAGCTGGCGCACAACGCCATCTTGAATGAGGGGGGTGTGCATGAACTCGTCTCGGGATATGCCTTGCACGTAGTTCGAGATTCGTTCGATTGCGTCCAAGATGTGGTGCAGGTAAACGGAATCATCCCGCTTCATAGAGGATGACCTTTTCGCGTTCGACGTACGGGCGAATATACGGGCTGAGTGCGCTTTCACCGACGAGGTCAACGGGCCGCCCCAAGATTCGGCTCAGCTCTTCTTCGAGAGCAAACCACTTCAGGCCAAGCGGCGGGCATTCACCGGGTGGCTTGAGCTCGACCAGAATGTCGATATCGCTGTCCGGCGTGCTTTCATCACGCACAAAAGACCCGAACACGGCCACTCGGCTTACATAGGGCCGAAGAACTGGCAGGATTATCTCGCGCAGTTCGTCGTACTTGTTCACCGGAATCTCCTACTTTACCACAGGGTAAGATACTCAACATTCACGCCGACCCGTTTTCAGGGGCTCACTATCTTATCCCGATCCACCCGCAAACTCAAGACCCGCACCCTGGTGATTGTTCACCTCTCGACGGCTCCGCTCAATCCCTCGGCGGCTGACCAGGTCCACATCGCGTCCCAGTATCGACTTCCGCTCATGTATCGAACAAGTGCAACTGCTCGCCCACCGCGTCCTCGCGGTGGGCCACGCCCGCGAGGACGCGGGCTCTGAGCAGTATTCCAGCACTTGTTCTGGACATGAGCCTCGACTTCAACTCATCCTGCATTTTCACGTGATCAAAAGGCTCCACGCCGCATCCGGCGCGAAAGTCGCCAGGAAGTCGATATCACTGCCCGGCTCAAAGTCATCGCGAAGCACGGAGCCAAACAGCGCAAGCTCGGTGATCTTCCAGCGCCGGCAAAATGCCACGATCTGGTCTCTAGGCAGGTCAATCTGGGTTTGAGCCATCATCTCACCTCGCGTATACGGATCGACCCCGGCAGCCGTGCGTATCCAAGTATAGCCTACCCTCACTCAAAACGCACTCGCCTTGATGATGGGCTGCTTCATCGCCAGAACCAGAATCGAGACAGGCCATACCCGGCTACTTGCGGATCGACGCCCAACGACCGTATGATGTTGAAAACCGTATCCCAGACGGAATCGCGAACCGCCGGAATGGACATCAGTCCAAAGATCACCAGCCACGGCCCGATGAAACTGAACGCATACAGCCGGTCGCGCCAACTGGGCGGCAGCCACGGCGCGATGACGCCGAAGCCGTCCAGCGGCGGAATCGGCAAGAGATTGAACAAGATGCCCCACACGTTCAGCATGACCAGCAGGCTCACCGCGCCCCACAGATCGAGATTCGCAAGCAGCGTGCGCGCCCGAACGAGGTCGAGCAGGAACGGGCTTGCGATCAACAGTGTCACGAACAGCGAGGCCAACGGCCCGGCTGCCGATACCACGCTGTCCCAGCGCGGGCTTCGCAGCCGGTGGCGCTCGATGTACACCGCGCCGCCGGGCAAACCGATGCCGCCGATCAGCAAGAATAGCAACGGCATGAGGATGCTGAGCACCGGGTGCGTGTAGACCAGCGGGTTGAACGACAGGTAGCCTTTTTCGCGCACCGTCTGATCGCCGCCGAGGTCTGCCGCCAGCGCGTGGCCGAATTCGTGAGCGCAGACGCTGAACACCCACCCGCCTAAGACAAAGAATAGGACGCCGGCCGTCCGATAGTCGGGCTGTGTCGTCAGCCACGCGCTCACGCCCATGACCCCGATCAGTATGAACACCGCACGCCAATCGATCAGACGCAGCAGAACTTTGCGCAATGGCCCGGTGACAATCACGGGTTCCTTCTTGGGAGCGGCGCGTACGGGCATCGGCGCGGGCGCGGGCTGAACGGTGTCGCTCCTCTTTTGTCGCAGCCAGGTGCGCAGCACGCGCGCATCGACGCCTGAACGGCGCAGCGCATCGGCCGCCGCGCCGCCTTCGTCGAGCAGACCCAACAGCAAATGCTGCGAATCGACCTGGGTCCCCGCCCGCTGGGCGACTTCGCTCGCGCTGCGCAATACGCGCTCGGTGCGAAAACTCAGCGGAGGTTGAAGCGCCTCCAGATCAGCAGGCAGGGACGCCAGCGCCGCTTCGGCGCGCTGCCGCACCGGCGACGGATCGCCGAGGAGGCCGACCAGGAAATTCCAGGCGCTGCCCGCCGCCGGGCTGAGCAGCGCCATCAACAAGTGCTCCGGCTC
>DATBWU010000226.1:0-42746 GCA_036514635.1 Anaerolineae bacterium
GCCAACGTGCCGCTACGGCCCGGCGTCAATCGCATCCTCGTACAGGCGCGCGCGTCGAACGGGCGCCTGGCTACTGCCGAGCGTATCGTGCGCTACGTTCCGGCAGGACCGCTCGGTGTGTCGAATATTCAGAGCGCTGCATCCGTGCAGCGCTGGGATCCATTGGAGATCACATTTGCGATCGACAACAGCGCCGCGACGCATCCGCAGTTCCCGTACGATCCCGCGCCGACTCCGGGCTTGGAGTGGGTGGACGGCATCACAGTCGATGCCTTATTCACGCCCGACAACTGGCGGACGGTGTACCGCCGACCGGCGTTTCTATACCAGCGTTACGAGCGCTCGTTGAAAGGCGGCGAAGAGTGGCTGTACCCGCAAGGCAATCCGGTGTGGGCGGTGCGCTTCGCACCACCTGCGCTCGGCACATGGAAGTATCGCATCGAGGTGGCCGAAGCCAAAGGCACGGCGCAGTCCGGTGAGCAAGCGTTCAATGTGACCGCGCCGGCGAACCCGAACAACCATGGCCCGATCCGAGTCGCGCCACTCGATTCGCGCTACTTTGAATTTGCCGACGGCACGCCGTTCCTCGGCACAGGGCATAGTATCGGATTCGACAACGAACGCTTCTCTTACGACGGGGTTGATGAGTTCAACACAATGGGGGCAGGCAACCAGCAGTTCTTCCGCTGGTGGATCGCGGGGCACGTGTGGGGATCGGCTTGGTATGCGTGGGCCTCGCGCACTCTCGATTACGAGGCTACGGTGCCGGCGACAGGCCTCACTGTCGAGCGTGCCTACGGTGATGGGCTTGCCTCGCTACGACTTGATGCCGCCAACCCGCTCATGTTCCAGGGATGGAACACCGGTCATGCCGGGCTGATTGCGGGGCGCACGTATCGGGTGATTGTGCGCTGGCGCACCGAGAGTGTGACTGGCCCCGCGACTTCCGGCCGGCCTTACGGCGCGACCGTGAAGTTCACCGACTGGCCGGAGCCTGGACAGACGGGATCGATTCCGGCGCTGATCCCGCACGTGAACGGCGACACGCCCTGGCACGTGGCCGAAGCGACGTTCGTCGCACAGAGCGATCTGATCTCGAACCTGGCCCTCATTCTGGAAAACACGACCGGGGGCGCGGCCTACGTCGATCAGATCGGCGTGTACGAAGTTCTATCCGGCGGCACGCTCGGGCCGCAGCTCTTGCGCAATTCGCACTTCAACCCATACATGACCTTCGACCAGCGCCGCAGCGCGGGGATGGATGCGATCTTCAGCGAAGCCGATACGCGCGGCCTGTATTTCAAGCTAAACATTAGCGAGAAGCAGGACTTCATCCTGAATGCCTTCGGGCCAGATGGCCTGCCGGACAAGCTGGGCGGCAATTTCAATAACGGCGAGGGCACGCCCACGTGGCAGTTGCATGAGTCCTATTGGCGCTACCTGTTGGCCCGCTTCGGCGCGTATCGCTCGATCCATTCGTGGGAACTGGTCAACGAGGAAGCGCCCGGCTTCGGAGCGCATTTCCGATTGACTGCTGCCCTTGCGACGCAAGCCGCCGCCGATGGCAATCCGCATCTTGCCACAACCTCAACCTGGGCCACGCTGGCCGAGAGCGCCTGGAAGCACCCGGAGAGCGCGCCGATCTCGTACACCGACTTTCACGCTTACGTCCGCGGCACAGGCTGGAACGAACCCACGGAGGAGCTGGCGAATGACTCGGCCCGCTTTTTCAACGAGTATGATTTAGATGCGCGTGCGGCGGGCTTCAACAAGCCGGTGGTGTGGGGTGAGCAAGGCATCGACAGCACGCAGGGCACGGACTTCGAGGAGCCGCGCCTCGCCGATGACCAGACTGGCGTCTGGCTGCATAAGATGACTTGGGCGCGCTGCGGGCCGGGCGGGGTATATCCGTTGTATTGGTACCCAGATAACATCTTCGACAAATCACTGCATCCCATCTTTGGCGCATGGAACCGATTCATGACCGGCATCCCGTTTACTAATGGGCGCTATGTGGATGCAGCGGCGACCGCTTCCAATCCCGATCTCCGTGTTTTCGGCCAAAAGGATATGCAGGCGGGCAGTGCTTATCTGTGGATTGATAATCGGCAGCACACCTGGCGAGCCGTGGTCGACGGCCGGGCCGTTCCTGCCGAAAGTGGGACGGTGAACATCGCCCTGCAGCACAGCAATGCATTCTATACGGTGACGTGGTATGACACGCAGACTGGACAGCCGACCTCGACGCAGACGCTGTCGGCAAACGCCGGGGGTAACCTGACCTTGGATGTGTCGAACCTCCGCACCGACATAGCCGTCAGGATTACGCTGCGCTGATACAAGGCGGCGCATACCTTTCGCATTAGGTATGGATATCCATCGGCGGCATGCGCAGATACTCGGTCGTGCGCTGCTTGCGGGTAAAATCCTCAAATGCACGCCGCACCTGTATCTCGGTCAGCCCCATCACCTGCGCGACCTCGGCGGCCGGCACGTTGTGTTCCAGCGCGTACCACAGTAAATCCATCTCGGCGAACGGCAAGCGGAAGAAGAATTCTTCCTGCGTGCTGTGCGCCGGGTAGGTGTCGCTCGTCGGCGGGCGGCGGCGGATCGCTTCAGGGATGTTGAGATCCTCCGCCAGTTGGTAGACCTGTGTTTTGTACAAGTGGACGATCGGGTTCACGTCCGTGCCCGCATCGCCGTGTTTGACGAAAAAACCTTGATCGTGCTCATTCTTGTTCGGCGTGCCGATGACGGCGTAGTTACGCACCTCGGCGTGATAGTACAGCATCGCCATGCGTGTGCGCTGCTTGAAGTTCGACGCCGCGACGATCTGAAAGTACTCGCTTAGCGGCAGGCGCTTGGTCTTCTCTTCGCCGCGGGGCGTGACGATGATCAGCGAGAAGACGTTGAGCGTGTCTTCGTCGAGCAGGTTGGGTGGCAGAACGATCTTCGCGCCGTATCCTTGCGCGGCATCGTATTCCGGGAAGACGCGGCGAATCGCTTCGTCCCGGCGCGGATAGCAGCCAAAGCCGTCGAGTACGGGCGTGATGATCTCCCGGATCGGCTCGCTGCCAAACTGAGCGGCGACCTGGCGCGCGAGTTCCTCGCTGATCGGCTCCGAGTCCTTCTCCGGCATGATCAACGCCGTGACGCGCTCCGGTCCGAAGGCGCGCACACACAGCGCGAGCACCACCGCCGAGTCTACGCCGCCGCTGATGCCCAGTACTGCTCCCTGCTTGCGCATCACTTTGCGTACGCTGTTTCGCAGCAGCGCGACGATGCGCTCAGCCTCCGCAGCCGCATCGATGTTGAGTACTTCCCTGTTGAAAGCCATTCAGTCCCCGTTCCAAATCTAACCTCAGATGACACGGCTTGCAGAAGTCTATATCCGTGCCCTCCGTGGTTCAAGCAGCTGTCACGCGCTGGCCGAGGCACACTTTCACATCATCAGCCTCGGACAACGGCGGCGGCATTCGGAAATCGGACACAAACAATTGATGGACAAGCTGAGCGGAGATGATGCCCGCCAGCGCCATGTCATCAGTCTCGCCCAGCGGCAAGCCCCGATCCAGCTTGTTGACTAGCCGGCTCACTGCCGGCGCATTGAACAACCCTGTCGCGCCGATCTGCTCTGGCGACAGGATTTCGCGCACGTAGTCGGGCGTCCGATCGTTGAAAAAACTGCGATGAATCGGCGCGCGGTAGGGGCGCTTGGGCCGTTGCCAGATTTCATCCGGCAGCCATTCGCGCGCCAGTTGCTTGAGCAGATACTTTTCGGTCAGCCCGCGCAGTTTCAGACGCGGCGGCAAGCGATTGGCGAACTCCACCACGCGGTAGTCCAGGAACGGGAAGCGCCCTTCGATCGAGTGCGCCATGCCGGGGCGATCACCTTGAGATGAAAGCAAGTACTGTGACAGGAAGAGACTGATTTCTAGATACTGCGCCTGCGACAGGGGGGCCCAACGCGCGAACTCCGGCGGGTAGTACACCGAGTCGCGCGCGGTGCGCGTTTGCGCTTCTACAACCCGGTTCACCTCCGGCGAGAAGAACCGCTTGGCCCGGCTGGTGTTGTTCCAGCGTACCGCGTGTGAGTAGTCCGGCGCATCGGCATCGGTCAGGCCCCGCCCGAAGAACGCCGACAGGTACGCAGTATTGCTCCTCGATAGATCGACGATGTCGGGATACAGTCGCTTGAGCAGCAGTGGTCGAATCTGCGAATCGGGCTGTCTGGCCCAGAAGCGGCGCAGCTGAGCTTCTTTGAAGATGTCATAGCCGGCCAGAAACTCGTCCGAGCCTTCGCCGGTCAGCACAACTTTGAAGTTATGCTCGCGCACCAACTTCGACAGCAGGAACATTGGGGCGGGCGACGTGCGCAGGATCGGCGTCTCGGTGTGCCAGATCACGTCCGGGAAGACGTGCCCGATGTCGGCGTGCGTCGTATGCACCACCTGGTGATCCGTGCCGAGATGCTTCGCCATCCGCAGTTGAAACTCGCTCTCGTCAAAGTTGGGATCGCTGAAGGTGATCGAGAAGGTATCGAGCCGGTTGTGAGTGTAGTTGCGGATGATGGCCGCGATGGTCGAGGAGTCGAGGCCGCCGCTGAGGTACGCACCCACCGGCACATCGGCGCGCAGGCGGATCTGCGTCGCGTCGATCAATAGGCTCCGGAACTCTTCGAGGTAGCTGCCGAAGTCGCGTTTAGGCGCGGGCGCATCGGCGTTTGGGAACTGCAGCGGCCAGTACGGTTCGACGCGGATGTCGTCCTCGTGCGCGATCAGGTAGTGGCCCGGCGGCACATCGACGATTCCCTGGAAGATACTGCGCGGCGAGAGTGTGCACCAGAAGGTAAAGATCTGATCGAGCGCGACTGGGTCGATCTCGGCGCGCACGCGCCGATCGGCCAGCAATGCCTTGATCTCCGAGCCGAAGATCAGCGCACCGTCGGCGACGGTGTAGTACAGTGGGCGCACGCCGAGCCGGTCGCGCGCCAGGAACAGCGTCCGGTTACGCGTGTCCCAAATAGCGATGGCAAACTGGCCGTTGAGGTACGCCAGGCAGTCGGGGCCAAAGTCCTCGTACAGATGCAAGATGATCTCGGTGTCGCAGTTCGTCGCAAAGCGATGGCCGCGCGCTTCAAGGTCAGGGCGCAGCTCGATGTAGTTAAAGATCTCTCCGTTGAAGACGATCCACAGTGTCTCGTCCTCGTTGGTGATCGGTTGCTGCCCGCCTCCAATGTCGATGATGCTGAGACGGGCGCTGCCCAGCCCAACGCGATCGTCGAGGTAGATGCCAAACTGATCCGGCCCGCGATGGCGGATCATCGCCAGCATCTGGCGCAGAGCCGCTTCTTCAATTGGCGCGGACTCGGTCAGATTCAGAATCCCCGTAATGCCGCACATCGTCCCGTCTCGCTCCTCAGCCCTTACTTCAGATCGGTCTTCTTGATTTTGCCCGACGAGGTCTTGGGCAGCTCGTCGCGGAACTCGACGTGCTTGGGCACCATGAAGTCTTCGAGGTTGGCCCGGCAGTGGGCCAGCACCTCGGCTTCAGTTATCCGCCCGTTGCCCACGACGACGAACGCCTTGATGGCCTCGCCTAGAATCGGATCGGGCACGCCGACGACCGCCGCCTCGATCACACCCTTCAGACCATACAGCACGTTTTCCACCTCTTTCGGCGCAACCTTCTCGCCGCGGCTCTTGATGATGTCATCCTTGCGACCGACGAAGTACAGATAACCGTCTTCGTCCATGCGGAACAGGTCGCCCGTGTAACATAGCCGCTCACCGGGGATCGGGCCGGGGCGATAGCGTTGCGCGGTCGCTGACGGATTCTCCCAGTAGCCGCGCATGACGTGCCGCCCGCGCACCACGAGTTCACCGATGTGGCCCGGTCCGAGCCGCTGGCCAATCTCGTCTTCGAGCCAGACTTCCGTGCCCGGAATAGCGATACCCACCGAGCCGGGGCGCTTGTCGAGCTGTTCGGGCGGGAGGTACAGGGTACGCTTGGTTTCGGTCAAGCCGTACATCGAATATAGCGTGGCCCATGGGAACTTGTCGCGCAGTTCGAGGATGTGGCTGGGCGGCAGCGCCGCCGCTGTATTGGTCAGGTAGCGCAAGCTGGATAAATCGTAGGGGCTGAGATCCATTTGCAGCAGTATGGCGTAGATCGTGGGCACGCCGGGAAAGCCGGTCACGCGCTCTTCTTCCATGCGCTTGAGCACCGCCGCCGGATAGGTGAACGATCGCTCCAGCACCAGTGTCCCGCCGAAGCGGAATACCATCAGCAACTGGTACAGCCCATAGTCGAAGGACAGCGGCAGCACGTCGATAACAATGTCGCTCTCCACATTCTTAAGGTACGAGAGGATCGATCCGCTGGCGAAGACGACGTTGCTGTGGTCGCTCATCACGCCCTTGGGATCGCCGGTGCTGCCGGAGGTATAAATCAGGCAAGCCAGATCGAGATCGATGTTGACACGGGGGGGGCACGTGTCAGGGTAGGTTCCCTGAATGATCGCGAAGTCGATATACTTCTCGCGCCCGGCAACCACTTCGGCGGCGCGGTTGCCGTTGACGACGCAGAACTTCAGCGAGGGCGTCTCGGCCTTGATGCCGTCGAGCGTTTTCTGCGTGCCGGGGCGGGCCTCGGTGAGCAGCGCGGTGGCCCGGCAGTTGTTGAGGACGTATACCAGCTTGTCGTGCTTCGTCGTGCGGTTGACGATGACGAACACGCCGCCAGCCTTAAGCGTGGCAAAGATGCCGACAACGAGCTCGACCGAATTGATCAGATACAACGCCACCCGGTCGCCGCGCTGGACACCCTGCTCGATCATCGCGTGCGCCAGGCGGTTCGCCATCGCGTTGATCTCGGCATAGGTCAGCCGTCGGCCATCACACACAAGAGCGATCTTGTTCGGCAGGCGTGCGGCGCTGTTTTCCAAAAAGTCTTGGACGAGCATGGAGAACTCCAGTGTCAGACCCGTGCAATCCCGGCTGAAAGCATTCAGAGGCCGCGCAGTTCGGTGCGCAGCCAGCAGGTAGAGGTGGATGATCGTGCACGCCGATTGAGCACTTGCTGCGTGCAGACGTCGAGGTGTCCGCACCTGGACGGAGCACGCGGGTTACCGCAAGGGCCAGATTCGGTCAAGCGGTGACAACACTCTTGCGGCGAACGTAATGAGCCAGCTTGCTGACGGAGTCGAAATTGTCAGGCGTAATCTCCTGATCATCGACATCCACGCCAAAGGTCTGCTCGACGAAAAGAACCAGCTCCATTACACCGACGGAATCAATGATGCCTTCCTGCAAGAACGAGTCCTCGTCGGAATAACCAAAGCCATTGTCGCTGAACAACATATTCTGCGCAATATAGTCTCGGATCTGAGTCTCAATCTCCACGCAAAGCTCCTTCGGGCACTGGAACCGGGAATGAATCTCGCATCAGGTGATCAATGCGTGCTTTCCTTACAAGTCGTAGTCATTGAAACGCCAAAACATCGGAAGGTGGTGAGGGAAAAGCATGAAAAAAGTAAGAGGCGACGTGCCTGCCCACACTTAAGATGAAACTGAAGACGACGGCAAAAGGAATTCGCGAACGCTCGCTGTTTCTACTTTCCTCTAACCCAGGGCATTCTCTCGTCTAACCAGCGTATGTTAGTGTAACAAACCGGAGGGCGATGCCCGCGTGGCAACTACAATCGGCGCGATCAGAGAAAGCACCCACTATCCCGCCGGGATTGGCACGTGGCTGAACGCTGTGTAGCCGATGCGTACAACGTCGCCATTGTCGCGGCGTGCATTTAGCAGAACGGATCGCGCGGGTCGTGCCCCTGGGCTGATCCGCTCGCAAAAGCACAGGTTGATGACTCCTGACCATCTGTTCTCCATTCATAGTGAGGGTCCGAGAGTCGGCGTGGTCGTTCTGCACTACAACGGCCTGCCCGACACACTGGCCTGCCTGCACTCGCTGCAGATTGGCCGGGGCCGCCCGGTTGACCTCATCGTCGTCGACAATGCCTCGCAAGACGGCGGAGCCGAGGCGATTCGCGCAGCGGACCCAGCCATTCACCTGGTCATGAACAGGACCAATTTGGGCTACGCAGGCGGAAACAACATCGGCATTCGGGCCGCGCTGGAACGTGGCGCCGACGCAGTGTTCCTGCTCAACAACGATACGTTGCTTGACCCGGACTGTGTATCACGGCTGGCCTGCGTGCTCGCCAGCGATCCGCGCATTGGCGTCACTGGGCCAATGGTGTATACGTTCAACGAGACTCCCCTCATCAGCTCGGCGGGTGGCGTGATCGACTGGCATCATGCCGACGCCGGCAACACCGGCGCAGGCGAGATCGACCGGGGTCAATACCCGGCACGCAGCGTGGACTTTGTCAACGGGTGTGGGTTGATGGTTTCACGCGCCGCGATTGCGCGAACCGGTCTGCTGGACGAGCGCTACTTCATGTACTGGGAAGAAACCGACTGGTGCACACGCATCAAGCGCGCTGGCTTCGAGATTCATTTCGAGCCAGCCGCGCAAATGCGGCACAAGGCTGCGATCCGGTCGGACGACCTGGGACCGACAACGCTTTACTACATGACGCGTAATCGCCTGCTCTTCTTCAGCAGGCACGCGCCGCTGCGGCTTATACCCATTACTATCGCCCACGCCATCCACGGCGCGCTCCGCGAAGCAGCACGCTATCAGCGCGCCGGCCGACCGGAGCATGCACGGGCGATGCGGCGCGGAATCGTTCACGGTGTGCAGCGGCGCTGGGGGCGTGCTCAGGCGGGCATCGGGCAGCCAGAACGCCCGGCCACACCATCGCCCGCCAACCTCAATGCGACCAGGCCCGAACAATGAACCTTCTCGTCGTCTCGTCGTGGTTCCCGTATCCACCCAACAACGGCAGCAAACTGAGGGCCTATCACTTGCTGCGTGAGCTGTCGAAGAGGCACATCATCACCCTGCTCTCGTTTGCCGGGCCGGACGAAGAGCAGGGCACGCCAGGATTAAGTGAGATATGCCGCGTGGTCAAAACGGTGCCGGGGAGCCCTTTCAAGACAGGCGGGTCGCTCGGTCTGCGCGGGCTATTCTCCTCGCTTCCGCGTTCGTACCTCCAGACTTACAGTCCGGCGATGCAAGACCTGGTGGATCGGAGCTTGATCGGGAGTCACGTCGCAGTGGGCCTGCAACTGGGCGCAGCGTTGTACCTTGCAAATGCGCGAAGCGTTCCACGCATTTTTGAAGAGGCCGAGGTGACGGTACTCAGAGAGCAGTTCACCTTCCAGCGGCGATGGCACAGGCGGTTGCGCTATGGACTCACCTGGTGGAAATTCGCCCGCTTCATGCGCCGCCTGACCGATGGATTCGATGCCACAACCGTCGTCTCCGAACTCGAGCGCAACCAAATGATCCGAATCGGTTGCGATGCCGGGCGCATTGCCGTAATCTCCAATGGGGTCAACCCGGCGTGCCTGCACGTGGAAGCAACACCTCAGCCTGCAACGCTGATTTATCCCGGCGCGCTGACTTACTGGGCCAACTACGACGCCATCCTCGGTTTCCTGAGTGACGTTTTCCCACTCATTCGCCGTGTCCGGCCCGATGTCACCCTTCAGGTGACCGGCTCGACCGACGGGGTCCGTCTTGACGATTTGCCAAACCAGGAAGGCGTGATCTTCACCGGCTACGTGTCTGATATCGACGCACTCATCGCCCAGAGCACTGCCTGCATCGTCCCGCTGCGAGGCGGGGGCGGAACACGCCTGAAAATCATCCAGTCCATGGCCCTGGGCACGCCCGTGATTTCGACATCTAAGGGGGCTGAAGGGCTGGCCGTCGCGCCGGAAGAAAGCATTTTGATCGGCGACACGCCACAACAATTCGCAGATCAGGTGCTCCGCCTGCTCGCCGATCCCACCCTGCGGACGCGCCTCTCTCATAACGGTCGGCGGCTGATTGCCCAGTCGTACACGTGGGACCAGATCGGTACACAATTGGATGCATTGTTGAGCGCAGCGATGAATCAGCACGCAAATCGGGCCGCCCTCTAACTTTTTTCAAGCACCGCTCACACCGATTTCTCGCTATTTTGCAGTTAAGTCTCATACAGAAGATAACCCTGTCGACGGAAAGCCCATCGCAGGACAATTTGTCGGTGTGAGTATAAAGGGTCACTGTGGCGCCTGATGTTTCGATCATCATTCTTAGCTGGAATACCCTGAGCCTGCTGGCCAATTGCCTGAGATCTATCCCGCAGGGCATTGGCACTCTCGACGTGGAGATCCTCGTGGTCGACAACGGCTCCAGCGATGGCAGCCAGGAAATGGTGCGGCAGCAGTTTCCACACGTTTGCCTGATCGAGAACGGGCAGAACCTGGGGTTTGCCCGCGCCAACAACCAGGCCATGGCCGCCAGCCACGGTCGGTACGTCCTGCTGCTCAATAGCGACACAATCGTCCAGCCGAAGGCGATTGAGGCAATGGTAGCCTGCGCCGACGCAGACTCTACTATCGGCGTCGTGGGCGCACAATTGCTCAACGCCGATGGTTCCTTCCAGGCCTCGCACACCCGCTTCCCTACGCTGTGGCACGAGTTCCTGATCCTCAGCCGGTTGGGACGCTTGTGGTATGGCTCCTGGTATCCCAGCCATGGCCCGGGGCAGAGCCAGCAGCCGGCCGACGCCGATTACGTCGAAGGCGCGTGTTTACTGGCCCGCCGCGAAGCCGTGACTCAGGTGGGCGGGCTGGACGAAGGCTACTTCATGTACGCCGAAGAAGTTGACTGGTGCTTCAACATGCGCCGGGCCGGTTGGCGCGTCGCGTACGTCCCCCAGGCGCGCATCATTCACCTAAGCGGGGGCAGCAGCAAAAGCAGCACGCGCCGTGAAGCCCTGCTCTACCGGGGACGTGTCCGTTTCTTTCGCAAGAACCACGGCAGTTGGCGGGCAGCGATCCTCAAGGCCATGATCTACGCTTCGACCGCGATCAAGTTGGTCTGGCATCGACTGCGACGAGGACGGGCCGTGGTCGGCTGGCGCGAGCTGCGCGCTGCGCTGCAGGAGGCCTGACGATGAGTGTGCTTCTGATCGCACTGGTCGGCCTGCCACTGGCTATCGTCACGCTGTGCCTGGTCTACCTGCTCGTGTTGGCCCTGGCTGGCATTAAGCGCCCGCTCTGGTCGATGCCCGACTCTCCCAGGCATCGCTTCGCTATAGCGATCCCCGCTCACAACGAGGAAGGAACGATCGGCTCCACACTCGACCAGCTGCATCGCCAGAACTACCCACCCGAGCTGTTCGATATCTACGTGGCCTGCGACAACTGTAGCGACAGCACGGCCTTGGAGGTGCGCGCACACGGTGGGATCGCCTGCGAACGGATCGACAGCAAGCAGCGCGGCAAAGGCTATGCCCTGGCCTGGCTGTATCCGCACATTCTGGCCGCGCCTCAAGCGTACCACGCCATCGTCGTGTTCGACGCGGATAGCCAGGCAGACCCGGGATTTCTCCGCGCCATGGCTGCCGCTCTGGCGGCGGGTCACCGGGTGGCGCAGGGGCAGCACATCATTGCCAATCCCACGGCAGGCTGGTTCCCGGCAGTGATGTTTACAGCCTTCGCCATGGACAACCGGCTACGCAACCTGGGCCGCAGCAACCTGGGACTGTCGAGCAAACTGATGGGTGACGGGATGTGTTTTGCGCGCGAGGTCCTGGAACGGCATCCGTGGCAGGCCGCGTCACTGACCGAAGATGCCGAGTATCAATCGACCTTGCTGCTCAATGGCTTGCGCGTTGTCTTCGTGCCGCAGGCCGTTACACGTGGCGAAATCGTCACCGACCTGGGTATTGCGCGCCGCCAGCGGCATCGCTGGATGCAGGGCCGCGCCGACGTCACGCGACGCTTGGCGCCGCGCCTGTTGCGCTCAGGGATGCGTCATGCCAACCCGGCACAGATTGACGGAGCGGTCGAGCGCGTGATGCCCTCCTACTCGACACTGATCGTGCTGACCGCGCTGCTGAGCATGGTGTGGTCAGTGTTGCCCGCCATCGCCGAGCGGCTGCCCTGGCCCTGGCTAGCCGCCGTGTGGACCGGCTTCGTCGCCTATCCGCTACTGGCACTGGTTCTTGAACGCGCGCCCCTGAAGATATATTTGTATCTGGCCTATGCCCCGGTCTATGCACTGTGGCGCACCGGGTTGCGGACACTGGTTCGGTTTCAGCCACGGCAAACCAGATGGTTCCGCACACCCCGCTCGACCAAAGCCGGCCAGCGCTAAGGAAACAACTACCTTCGTCATTCATCGGAGGCCGCATCGTGGGATTGACAAGCCGCATCATGAAGCGCGCGCTAGGCGCTCAGCCCAGCCGTCCCTTGTTGGCGCTGACGACGATCCTCGCGCCGAACCGCTTCATGGCCGAATTGCACCGGCCCGATCGCCATACGCGACCGCAGTGGGGCGGTAAGCGAGCCGCCTTCACCCTTTCGTTCGACCTGGACCTGGCCGGAGACATCGAGGCGATACCCTGGCTGCTGAAGCTGCTGGCCCGCTATCCCTTCAAGGCTGGCTTCGCCCTGATCGGCAAGTGGGTAGAGAAGGAACCCCAAGCGCACGCGGCCATCGTCACGGCAGGTCACGAGATCATCAATCACACCTACTCGCATCCCTGGAGCGAGCTGTTCAACCCGCGCCCGTTTTCTACACTCAACTATACCGAGCAGCAGGACGAAGTCGCGCTCGGGCACGAGATTCTCCGCAGGGTATTAGGCGTTGCACCTATCGGATTTCGTCTGCCCCATCTTGAACCGGCGCCGACGATCTACCCCATCTTACGCGATCTGGGCTATCGTTACTCGTCGTCCGCGTTAGCGCGGCGCACACAGTTTACTCCCTTTCGGGCTGACGACGCGGTGTGGGAGTTCCCACTCAGCCAATGCCCGCGCCACCCATCCAGTGTGTTCGACACCTATCACGCTTTCCGCTCGAAGAGCCGGCTATTCCGCATACGGCGCGAAGATGAGGCGACGTTCTTCGACTCGTTCAAACGGCTCCTGGCGCTCAACCTGGCCAGTGGCGCGCATCTGAACCTCTACTTCGACCCGCTGGACGTGCGTCGCTTCACCGATTTTGGCCGCTTCCTCGATCACGTGATGGCCCATGAGAGCGAGTTGCTGATGGGCAGCTATCGCGACCTGCTGCCGGTGCTGGAAGGCGAAGCATGTTGAAAGTGATGAGTGTCGTCGGCACGCGGCCCGAAGCGGTCAAGATGGCTCCCGTCATCAAAGAACTGGAGCGCCATCCTGACGCGATCGCGCCAGTCGTGTGTACGACGGCTCAACACCGCGAGATGCTCGACCAGGTACTGAGCCTGTTCGGCATCGCCGTCGATTACGATCTGGACCTGATGCGGCCCGACCAGAGCCTGCCGCAACTCACGGCCCGCATTCTTACGGCGCTAGACGACGTGATCGTCAGGGAGCAACCCGACTGGGTGCTGGTGCAGGGCGATACGACGACGGTGATGGTTGCCAGCCTGGTCGCTTTTTACCGGCGGGCCAAGGTGGGGCACGTGGAGGCCGGTCTGCGAACGGACGACCGATCGCAACCCTTCCCGGAGGAGATCAATCGCCGCATCGCTGATATGCTGTCCGACCTGTACTTCGCGCCGACGGAGAATAACCGTGAGCGGTTACTGCGTGAGGGTGTGTCACCGCAGGCCATCGTCGTCACCGGCAATACTGTCGTCGACGCGCTGCTGATGATGGCCCGTCGCGTGAGCGAGCGACCCCTGGATGGTCGCTTCGGCCAGATCGACGGCAAGCGATTGATCCTGGTCACAGCGCATCGGCGCGAGAACTTTGGCACGCCGCTGACCCATATCTGCGGCGCGTTGCGCACGATCGCCGAACGTTATCGCGACGACGTGCACATTGTATACCCCGTACACTTCAATCCGAACATCTATCATCCGGTCCACCAGATGCTCGGCGGCATTCCCAACATCTCGCTCGTCGAGCCTGTGGACTATGCCACGCTAGTCAGCCTGCTGAGCCAGGCCTACCTGGTGTTAACCGATTCCGGCGGGCTTCAGGAAGAATCACCTAGCCTGCACAAACCAGTACTGGTCCTGCGCGAGGTGACGGAACGGTCAGAAGTCATCGCGCTCGGCGCGGCGCGCCTGGTCGGCGCCAATTACGATGCCATCGTTCGAGAGACGGTGCGCCTGCTGGAAGACCCCGTCGCCTATCATAGAATGGCCTCGGTGGAGAATCCGTACGGCGATGGCCGGGCCAGCCAGCGTATTGTGCAGGCAATCTTGACCCACAGCCAGGGTGTGCTCGAAGCGCGCCGACTGGAGAGCCGGGCCGCATGAATCTCGTGCGTAACCACCTCCGCTGGATTGAACTCGCGCCGGGGCTGCGCCGCTTCACTATCGTGGCCGCATGCATCCTGCTGGCCTGGATCATAGGCCGGCTGGTGATGAACGAGCGCTTCCCTCTCATCGTGGCCGGCGCCGCTGGCTTGGTCGGAGTCATGATCGTTGCCTTCAAGTTAGATTGGGGCGTCGTGTTGCTGTTGGCAGCCACTCTGTTCTTCAAACTGGGCTTCGAGACCGGCACAGAGAGCACGCTCTCGCTCACCCTAGTGCTGACGGCAGCACTGACCGGCATCTGGATTGTGCGCATGCTGATCGAAGACAAACGGCTCCACCTGCGGCCCTCGCCCGTCAACCGGCCGCTCATTGCCTTCGCCGCCGTGGCGATTGTATCGGCGATCTGGAGCAACCTCGTCCGCGATCCGTTTGTGATAGTGTGGGACACGTTCCCCAAGGTGCAGCTGGGGGCGTTAGGCACGATGGTGCTGTCCCCGGCAGCGGCGCTGCTGGTTGCCAACAACCTTCGGACGGCGCGGCACATCAAAGTCTTCATCGGGCTCTTCATGGCGGCGGCGGTAGCCGGGCTGGCGCACATATATTTTCACGTCGACCTGTCCACGCTCAATACGCGCGGGTTGTTCCCCCTATGGGCCATTACTCTGGCGGCCGGGCAGGCGCTATTCAACAAGTCATTGACGAAAAGGGCGCGCGTCGGATATGGGTTCATAGCCCTATCTTGGTTTATCTACCAGATCGGCGAGGGCGTCACTTGGAAGAGCGGTTGGGTTCCTCCCTTAATCTCCGGTCTCGTATTAGCCACCCTCTACTCGCGCAGACTGGCGATTGGCCTGATTGTTGTCGTGATGATCTTTGTTGTGGCGCGGAGCGATTACTTGGGGAGCATCCTTGAGGAAGAGAACGCAGAGAGCGGTGTCACACGCCTGGCGGCGTGGCAACAGAATTGGGATATCACTCGCGAGCATTGGCTCTTGGGAACCGGCCCCGCCGGTTATGCCGTGTACTACATGAGCTACATCCCGGATCGCGCGATGGCCACTCACAGCAACTATATCGACGTGATCTCGCAGGTCGGTGTGATCGGTTCAGCCGCCTTGGTGTGGATGCTGGCAACAACTGGGCGCGCGGCCTGGCAACTAACACACCGGGTGCCGCGCGGCGGCTTTGAACAGGGTCTGGCGTACAGTCTTCTGGCCGGCTTCGTTGGGTTACTCGTCGCCATGGGGCTTGGTGACTGGTTTTTGCCGTTCGCCTACACGCAGGGCATCGCCGGCTATGATTACACCGTATGGAGTTGGATGATGATCGGCCTGATCATGATCCTGCATCAGAGTTTTACTGCCGCGACAACGTCTGCGTCCAATCGTGACAGAGATGCCATAGCACACCTCGCATAACAAAGCTAGTTGCCGACATCGGTCATGTCCAGGCGATTATTCCCCACACACACGATTCTCGCTATTACATGACTCTTACAGCTTTAAAACTCTCATCTAACTTTTCGTCGCTATCGTTGGAAGCGTTAGCGACGGTTCGCCGGCTGCGACGTGGCAAAACTGTGCGGCTGTGTGCCGATCACGCCACGCCCGGCTAACCATTCAGCCCAGGCGGAGGCAAAGGGAGATAATCGCTGTGTCGGATGGAAAAGCCAGCCGTAACGGTCGAAGAGAAAAACTCTGGCTGTTGGTCATCACGCTGCTGATGGTGGTGATTACATCGCTGCCGTACGTGTACGGCTATCATTCAAGCCCGCCCGACAAACAGTTCATGAGTATCATCCTGGGCACGCCCGACACGACACAATACTTCTCGTGGATGCGCAGTTTTGGCCGCGATATCTTGATTAACAATCAAATGACGGCTGAACCGACCGAATCGGTGTTCTTCAACCTGCTGTGGTGGCTGTTGGGGCAGCTTTCCGCGGCGACCGGCTGGGAGCTCGCCGCCGTATATCAACTCTTTCGACTGGTCACCGTCGCGACGTTCGTCCCGCTGGTCTACTGGGTATGCAGCCTGTTCGCCAAAGACGCCCGGCAACGCTGGGCTGCTTTCTGGATCACGCTGCTAGGGGCCGGGTTAGGCTGGGTGCTGGTGGTCGCCAAGTATGTTGCCGGCGGCGATCTGCTCTGGCCGTTCGACCTGTACACCGTCGAGCCGAACAGCTTCTTGAGCCTGATGGCTTTCCCGCACTTCGGCAACGCGGCCACGTTCATCGTGATCACATTCGTGTTGTTCCTGGCCGCATTCGAGCGACGCCGGGTCGGCTACGCGATCGGCGCGGGCCTTGTCGGTCTGATCCTCGGCCTGATTCACGCGTATGACCTCCTGTTAATCTATGCCGTCGTCGGCTTGTACGCGCTGATCGTCGCGTGGCGCGACAAACGCTGGCGCGAGGCTATCGTCTACACCGGTATCGTCGGCCTGATCTCGTCGCCGGGCGCGTTCTACTCGTTTTACATCACACAGGCCTTCCCGACCTGGCGCGATGTCCTGGCCCAGTTCGTCAATGCGGGAGCCTGGACACCCCTGCCCTATCATTTGCCGATCCTGCTCGGCCTGCCGTTCATCCTGGCCCTGGTCGCGTTTTTCAGACAGAGGCCGTTCCTGCCGCATAACCAGCGCGACTTGTTCCTCAAAGTCTGGTTTATCGTCCACGGCTTCATCATCTATTTGCCGGTCAATTACCAGATCCATTACCTGAACGGCTGGCAATTCCCCATCGCGATCCTGGCAAGCCAAGCGCTATTTGAAAGAATCGGGCCGTGGCTGAGCCGGAAGCTTCCCGAACGCCTGACGCGATCGCCTCGCTATCCCGTGGCGCTACTGGCTGTGTTCCTCGCCGTCATTCTGCCAACGAACGTGTATTTGTTCGCCTGGCGCTTTTACGACCTGAGCCGGCATAGCTATCCCTACTATCTGCATCGCGACGAGGTGGCCGCCCTGGGCTGGCTCGACCAGAACGGCACGCCCGACGACGTCGTGTTCAGCGCGGTAGAGGTGGGCCAATACATTCCCGGCCTGACCAGCAACCGCGCCTTCCTGGCGCATTGGGCGATGACGCTCGACCTGTACAACAAACAGAAGTACGTGCAGTCCTTCTACAGCGACACGTGGCCCGACGCCGATCGCCGGAACCTGCTGGCAACCTACCAGGTGAAATACGTCCTGTGGGGCCAACAGGAACGCGCGCTGGGCCGGCTCGATCCGAAAGCGCTGCCTTACCTGGTGGAAGTCTTCTCCGCGCCGGAGGCGCAGCTCTACCGCGTCGATTTGAAGTCAAGCCAGAGCGCATCTCAGGATTGATGCCATGATCATAGGCAACGTCACTTCCACGCCGAGCGAACTGAAGACCGGCCAACCGATTCGCAGAGACAATACGGGGCTCTGGTTGGCGCTGCTGCTGCTGATCTGTTACAGCTACTTCTTCCCGCGTTGGGCCGATTGGGGCGTCAACTCCAAAATGGATCTGACCCTGGCGATCGTGGATGAGGGCACATTCGCCATCGACCATTACTACCAGAACACCGGCGACTATGCCGTTTACAAGGGGCACTACTACAGCGACAAAGCGCCGGGCGCTTCGTTCCTGGCCGTGCCGGTGTATGCGGCGTTCAAGGCCGTCGTCGGCACATCACTGCTCGATCCACTGATTGACGGCCTGGCCCGCAACCCGGCCATGCTCGATACGCTGCGCCAGGAAGGGACGGGCCTTCTGACAGACAAGGTCTACTTTGCGATGGCCCTCTATGGCGTGACCTTCTTCGTCATGGCGCTGCCGTCGGCTGTGTTGGGCTACATCCTGTATCAGTTCCTGGGCTACTTCATTCAGAACCGCCGCGCGCGAGCACTCATCATTATCCTGTATGGGCTGGGCACCATCGCTTTTCCATACTCGCAGACGCTCAATGGCCGGCAGGTATCCGCCTGTCTGACGATGGCCGCCTTCTACATGCTCTTTCGCATGAAGCGCGGCGAACTCTCCCAGCGTTATCTGTGGCTGGTCGGGCTGCTCATGGGCTATGTCGTGATCACAGATTATCCCAGCGTCCTTATCCTCCTGGCGCTTTTCGCGTATGCGGTCAGCTTTCTCCGCAGCCCGCGCCGAGTCTTGCCCCTGATTCTGGCCGGAATACCGCCGGTCGTCTTGCTGGCCGCGTACAACCTGTCTATCTTCGAGACACCGCTGCCCGTGGGCTATAAGTATTCCGCGCTGTATCAAGACCTGCACTCGCAGGGCCTGATCAGCATCACTTACCCCAGACTGGAAACGATGTACGGCTTGACGTTTAGCCCGTTCCGGGGACTATTCTTCATCTCGCCGGCTCTGCTGCTCGCCGTTCCGGGGTTCGTCTATTGGTTCCGTCAGAGACGCTGGCGAGCGGAGTGGTGGGTCTGCTTCGGGTCTGTCATCAGCAGCTTCCTGTTCTATGCGTCGTCGGTCATGTGGTGGGGCGGGTTCGCGGTTGGGCCGGCCTATCTCGCCGCGATGATTCCTTACCTGGTCATTCCGCTGGCCTTCTTCGCCGATCGACACGGCCAGTCGAAGAAGATGTGGCTTGTGCTGATCGGATTGATGGCTGCCTCGGTTGTCCTCGTGTGGGCGCAGACGATCGCCGGGCAAAGCTTTCCCGATCTCACACCCGATCCGCTCTTCAGCCTCTCGATACCGGCTCTGATGGCCGGCGATATCGCTCGCAATCTGGGTATGCTGTTGAAGCTGCGCGGGCCGCTAAGCCTCGTTCCGCTAACCGTGATGGCCCTCGCCGTGCTGCTGATCATTCTCAGAACCAACCGCGCGACCGGCATCCAGCGCCATCGGCTGGCCACTGAGGCCGCACATGACTAGCACAGGTCATTTAATCGAACGCCAGGGCCGGTCGCCGCGCCTGACCGGCGATACGGGTCTCGCTCTAGCCCTGTTCGTGATCGGCGTCGTGAGCCGAATCCCCTTTCACAGCCAACTCCTGTATCACTGGGATTCGGTCAACTTTGCTCTGGGAATGGAACGCTTCGACGTGCGACTCCACCAGCCCCATCCACCCGGCTACCTGCTGTACGTGCTGCTGGGTCAACTGGTCAACGCGCTCACAGGCGATGCCAATACCAGCCTGGTCTGGATCAGCATCGTCTTCGGCGGGCTGACGGTCTCGGGCGTGTACCTACTGGGGCGACGTCTGTTCGGTCGCAGCGAGGCCTTGATCGGCGCGCTATTCGCGCTGACGATGCCCGCTTTCTGGTTTTACGGCGAAGTCGCCCTGACGTATATCATCGAAGCCTTCTTCGTCACGGCCATCGCTATCGCGTGCCTGGATGCTATGCGCGGCAGCCCGCGCGCGGCCTTCGCTTCGGCGATCCTGCTGGGGCTGGCCGGCGGCATCCGGCAGACCACGCTGGTCTTGATGCTGCCGGTGTGGCTGTTCTCGCTCAGGCGCATCGACTGGCGGCGGCGCTGTGTTGCACTCGGCCTGCTGGCGCTGACGTGTGCAGGCTGGTTCGCGCCCACGGTGATCCTGTCTGGCGGACTGGCAGACTATCTTGAGGCGTCACGCGCGATCGGCGGAGGCGTTCTGGCCAGCCTGGAACTATTCAAAGGCGGCACATCCTTTCTCGATCCATTTGCGCGGCTCGGCATGTACTCCATCTACGGTCTCATGCTGGGGCTGGTCGCCATCGGCTACGGATTGATCAAGGTTGCCACACAGGCCAGAGCTACTTTGCGGCGCTGGCTGCCCGACACCCGATTCCAGGTTCTGGCGCTGTGGCTCATCCCGAATCTGATCCTGTACGCGCCGCTGGTGCGCGCGCCCGGCCACACCTTTTCGTTCATGCCCGCGCTTGTGATCCTCGCGGCGGCCGCGCTGGTCATGCTCGGCCGAAACCTGGCCCATCGATTCGCCCGGCCCGCTTCGCGCATCACCACGGCGCTAACCGGGGCGGTGCTGATCACCAATATCGTCTTTTTCCTGGCCGCGCCACCGTACTTGTTTGGCATTCAGCGCGTCATCACGACGACGCCAAGCTGGTCGACGATCCAGTATCGCGACCGGTACATTGCCGAACGGGTCGCTTACATCACTCAGCATTTCGATCCGGCCACGACATTGATTCTCACGGCCGGGCCGGACTACCGACATCCCGATTACTATCTGCGCGAGTACCCCACGCTGAACCAGCAGGGCGACTCGCTGACGAGCGATGCGCCGGCCGGCGCTCAGACACTCGTCTTCTTCAGCCACGGCTTGACCAGTCGGCAAAACGGCATTCAACAAGCCGTTCTGCCCGGCGGCGATGCGCTGCTGTACCTGCGCCTGCCCGCGCATAGTCAGATCGTCGTTGAAGGCTCTGAAGTGTCTGTGCAGCCGCAGGCGCAATAGGCGCGCACCGTCTTAGCCCGTGTGCGCCGAACTGGCGAAGGAGGCACATCATGCTTGAGCACGTGGAGAAACTCGATCTTGAGGCAATGCTAACGCCTGACGCGGAGCGCCCCGGCCGCTTGACCATTTCGGCCGTCGTGCCCGTCTACAACAGCGAAGGCACGCTGGCCGAGCTGGTGCGCCGGCTACAGGCTGTGCTCGCATCCCTGTGCGACACATTCGAGATCATCTTGGTCAACGACGGTAGCCGCGACCGCAGTTGGCCGACAGTGCGCGCGCTGGTCGAGGCGTATCCCGGTGTGCGCGGCATCGACCTGATGCGCAACTATGGGCAGCACAACGCTTTGCTGGCCGGCATCCGGGCGGCGCGGTACGAGGTCATCGTCACGCTGGACGACGATCTGCAAAATCCGCCGGAGGAAATACCGGCGTTGATCGCGAAAGTCGTGGAGGGATACGATGTCGTGTATGGCGCGCCCGCTCACGAGCGGCACGGCGTGTGGCGCGATCTGGCTTCGCGCTTAACCAAGCTCGCGCTACAGACGAGCATGGGAGTTGAAACGGCTCGCAAGGTCAGCGCCTTCCGCGTCTTTCGGACGCAATTGCGCAACGCCTTCGCCGCTTACCGCAGCCCGTTCCTATCCATCGATGTCCTGCTGACGTGGGGCACCAACCGCTTCACGGCGGTCGCGGCGCGGCACGAGCCGCGCACCGTGGGCACGTCCAACTACACCTTGCGCAAATTGATCACACACGCGCTCAACATGATCACCGGCTTCAGCACCTTCCCGCTGCAGCTCGCCAGCATGATCGGCTTCGGGTTCACGCTGTTCGGCCTGGCCGTCCTGGCGTATGTCCTCGGCCGTGTCCTGCTTGAAGGCAGCAGCGTGCCGGGCTTTCCCTTCCTGGCATCGGTGATCGCCATCTTCTCAGGGGCGCAACTGTTCGCTCTCGGCATCATCGGTGAGTATCTGGCCCGGATGCACTTCCGCACAATGGAGAAGCCGACTTACACGATCCGGGAACAGCTCAGTAACGAGCGTGAGTGAGATTGCATGACCCGCGCCGATCATACGCCTTGCGAGCTGCTTGAGTGGGACACGGATTTCTTCGGCTTTCGTGTGGCTCGCGTTCGCGGAGAGACACTGACGCCGGAGCGGGCTCGCCCGATCGATGCCTGGTGCCGGCAGGCCGGTGTGCGCTGCCTGTATTTTCTGAGCCGCGCCGACGACCCTGACACGACCCGCCTCGCCGAAGACCATCACTTTCGCCTCGTCGATATGCGCGTTACGTTCGCGCGCAGTGTCGCAAACGGGAGCCAGTTGCCCGGAGACCGGCCGGATAACCACGCCCTAGTGCGCCCGGCGCAGCCGAATGACCTTCGTGTTCTGCAAGACATCGCGCGACACAGCTATCGGGATACCCGATTCTACTTCGACAGCAACTTCCCCCCCCATCTGAGCGACTCGCTGTATCAAACCTGGATTCGGCGCAGTTGTGAGGGTTACGCCGACAGCGTGCTGGTTGCCGAGCTGGGTGGAGAGCCGGCAGGTTACATCTCCTGCCATCTGGACAAACCATCGCCTGCCGGAAGAATCGGCCTGGTCGGAGTTAGCCAGCAGGCGCAGGGTCAAGGCCTTGGTCAGAAGCTCGTCCTCAGCGCCGTCGAGTGGTTCCAGGCTCAGCAAGTGCAAGCCGTATCCGTCGCCACCCAGGCGCGAAACAGCGCCGCCCAACGCCTGTACCAGCGCTGCGGCTTTCTGGTTCAAAGCGTGCAGCTCTGGTACCACAAATGGTATCGGCCTGAGGAGCCAGCCCATGTCTAGCTACCGCATCCCTTTTAACCGCCCCTCGTTCGTGGGCAACGAGCACGCCTACATGTCTCAGGCTATCGCCAGCGGCCATCTGTCGGGGGATGGCCCGTTCACCAAGGAATGCCATGCCTTCTTTGAGCAAGAGCTAGGAGTTGCCAAGGCGCTGCTGACCACGTCCTGCACACACGCGCTGGAAATGGCGGCCCTGCTGCTGGACATCGAACCGGGCGACGAGGTCATCGTGCCGGCCTTCACCTTCGTGTCCACCGTCAACGCCTTCGTGCTGCGCGGAGCCAGACCGGTATTTATCGATATCCGCCCGGACACGTTGAACTTGGACGAGGCTCAACTGGAAAGGTTGATCACACCGCGCACAAAAGCGATCACAGTGGTGCATTACGCGGGTGTAGGCTGCGCCATGAGTGCCATCCTGGAGACGGCCCGCCGCCACAACCTGCCAGTGGTCGAGGACAACGCGCACGGCTTGTTCGGGAAGTATCGCGGCCAGTACCTGGGCACGCTGGGGAGCCTGGCCACCCAGAGTTTCCACGAGACGAAGAACTTGACCTGCGGCGAAGGCGGCGCGCTGTTGATTAACGACGCGCAGTACATCGAGCGGGCTGAGATTCTCCGGGAGAAGGGCACAAACCGCAGTCGCTTCTTCCGGGGCCAAGTCGACAAATACACCTGGGTCGATGTCGGCTCGAGCTATCTGCCTTCCGAGCTATTGGCCGCTGTCCTGTGCGCCCAACTCGAAGCCTGGCAGGAAATCCAGTCCAGGCGGCAGCGCATCTGGGAAATGTACGAAGCCGGGCTGAAAGACTGGGCCGGCGCCAACGGCGTGCGCCTGCCGGTGATTCCGGCAGAGTGCGAGCAGGCCTATCACATGTTCTACCTGATTCTGCCCTCGCTGGAAGCGCGCACGGAATTGATCGAGCACCTCCGATGCAAGGGAATCCTGAGCGTGTTTCACTACTTGCCGCTGCACCTGTCGCCGATGGGCCAGCACTATGGCTACGCCGCCGGCGACTGCCCGGTGACAGAATGGGTTAGTGACCGGCTGCTGCGTCTGCCGTTTTACAACCAGTTGAGTCCAGACGAGCAGACCGAAATCATCGGATTGACACACGAGTTGAGTTTCTAGATATGATTCGGTTAATCGGCAATCAGAAGGTTTATCTTTTCCTGCTCGTCGCTTGTCTTCTCTACTTGGGGTTGGGCGGCGTGCCGGTAACGTCTGCCCAAGGGCGAGGCACGGGCGTCCAATGGGATGCGCCGATGCATATCCCTTCCCCCGAAGAGACTTGGTCGTGGTTCCCCGATTTAACGGTAGATAGTCAGGGCCGCGTGCATGTGATCTGGAGCGAAACCAACCCCGAGGTGATGGGCACCAAAGATTCCTATCTTGCCGAGCGAGTGTTCTACTCTATGTGGGATGGGAACCAGTGGTCAGCCTACAACGACATTGTGCCGCCTCAAGCGGATATTATCCGAAACGCCATCGCCATCGACAACTCTGACACGCTCCACATGCTGTTTGATTATCGCTCGAGGTCGGGTGGGTTTGGGCTGTTCTATCAAAAGGCCCCGGTTGACGACGCGTGGTCAGCTGCATCCTGGTCATCCCCTTGGCTGGTCAACAGTCGCGGCTTCACCTATATGAGCGATATTGCCGTCTTTGAAGACGAGATTCATATCGTCTACGATGACGCTCATGTCGCCAGCGGCGACACGCCGGAGACAGTGCAAGACGAGTGTCCCGTGTGCGCCGACGTGTTCTATCGCTACTCGGCCGATCAGGGCCAAACATGGTCCACACCCATCGATCTGTTCCCGACGACGACCGGCTCCAGTCGCGCCCAGATGGAAGTGGACAGCCGGGGAACGATTCACATTGCCTGGGATGAGGGCTGGGATCGTCTTACTGGTCAGGGCGAACCCCTATATGGCGTGTATGTACACTCGGCTGACGGCGGCATCACTTGGTCGCCCCCATTCACTGTAACGTATCCGGTAACAACGAACGCTCAAATGACGGTGGGCAGTGATGGCCAGGGTGGAGTGATGTTGATGTGGCGGACGACTTCACAAGAGTATCCCGGCATTTACTACCTGTGGTCGGCTGATCAAGGGCAAACCTGGTCTGCGCCTCAAACACTCCCCCGCATCACCGCACAGTCATGGACGAATCAGTTCGATGTGTACGATATGGCTACCGACAGCGCCGGACACATTCACGCGCTGGTCACCGGCTTTGTGGCCGGGCGCGAGCGCGCGGTGCCGGGGCTGTATCACTACGAGTGGGACGGCGAACGCTGGTCCTCCCCGACGCCGGTATATGAAGATGGGGCCGGCGTCTGGTATCCACATTATCCGCACCTGGTCATCGCTCAGGGCAACCAACTTCATGCGACCTGGTTCACACGGAAGGGCATTTGGAAGGCAGAAGTTGAAGCCCCACATCGGATTTGGTACGCTCACGGGCAATCGCAAGCGCCCACGATAATCACAACACCTCGCCCCAAGCCAACAATACCTGCACCTACGCCAACGCCTGTCACCGCGATACAAGCCACGCTTGCACCAACGCTCAGCCCCGAACAGGTAGCTGCAGCTCCTATGTCTCAGCCTAACCTTGATGAGGACATGTTATTATTGTTGCTCCTGAGTAGTGGCCCGGTATTGGCAGTGCTCCTTATTATCTTAATTACTCGCCGCATCCGAACGTAATTGGATCACACAACCCGCTTCTACAGATTCTGGCTGCGCCCGCATCGCGATCCAATACGAGCAAGCGGTTGGCATCGCCAACACATCACCCGAATTTCCCACATCGATACTGCCCAAAGTACTAGCGACTACCCCCATCCGGGGTGCTATCATAGCCTCGATTTGCACTCAGTAACATCACTTCGCAAGTCCTATCCTTTGGCATACTTCAATTCTGGGGGGATGTGGAATGAGAAAACCGAATCCTCTGCACCCGTCTGCCAAGACGATAGGCATCCTGTTGATCATTGGTCTGACGCTCGGCGTAACGTGCAGCCCGACCACATCAGTCACACGTGGCCAAACAGAAGAGTCAACCTACATCTATCTGCCCACCATCGCCCGGAACTCATTCTCAGGAGATGAATGGACACAGGAGGCACACGACGCTCAACGCACAGGCTACACGTCCGAAGAACCGAATGAACCGTGGACGCTCCTCTGGACGTGGAACGGCCCTGACGCGAACGGCGGCAACACAGCGCACTTCTATGATGCGCCGAGGGAAGCGCGAACCGTCACTGGCGGCAGCTATGTGTACGTGCCGGCCGGCACGCATGGCCTGTACGCGCTCGCCAAGACCAACGGCCAGATCGGGTGGCATGTTGCCAACGTGACCTTCAACGCCACGCCCGCTTACGATCCAAGCGGCCAGCATGTTTTCGCCGGCGGCGCGAACGGGCTCCTCTACAAGATCAATGCTCAAACCGGCGCTGTCGTCCAGACCTTCACGGCTTCCGGCCCGCTGAACCGGGGGGTCTTGCTGGTCGGCTCGTATGCATACGTCGTGACGAATGACGGTGACCTGCACAAGGTCAACACGGCCACGATGTCCAGCGTTTGGACCTACACCGCCAACTCCACGGCCAGCACCGGCCTGGCGTATTCGGCCAGCCGAGACACAATCGTACTTGGCACAGACGATCTGTACGTTCACGCGGTAAACAACTCCGACGGCACACGCAAATGGCGCACGAAGCCCAGCCCTAACCCCGCCGGCTTCCCGAATGAGTATCGCTGGTACTGGCCCGTCGTCGCTGATGTGCACGGTGTCGTCTTTCTGCGGATGCGGCTGGACCACAATGCCGGATTGTGGGGCTACCCAAGTTCAGGGCATGTCTGGCCCAACACCAACGCCCAAGCACGCACCTTTCTGCAAAACAATCCTCAATACAAGAACCTGTTCGCCCTGAATTTGGACAACGGGACGGAGAAGTTTATCCCCGCCGTGGGTTACGGTGGGACGGAGGATTTGGTCGACGGCGAACCTTACCTGACGACCGGGCCGGTGCCCGTCGTGAAAGTGTTGCCGGACGGAAAGGAGGTGGCTTACATCATCTTCCGCAATGGTCAGTCGAATCCCCTCGACGGTCGTTGGGATTCCCACATGGGCGAGATGGTTTTAGATAACACCACCGTGCCCGGGCTGGTCGCCGGCGACCTGCGCTTTGTCAAGATGAGTCGGTACAACGGCTATGGCGGCAACTCCTACGTCTATATCACCGACACACAGAATGCTATCAGCATGGCTGGCGACACGCTGTTTCACGCGCATTGGGGGGCCAGCGAGAGCGTGAAGATTACCGACCGCTCCAACAGCCGGGGACTGACGTATAGCAATCCCATCCCAACACTCAATCACCCTGCTGTGATTCGACGGATCACTGCCTGCGGCACCAAGAACTCCGTTACCCATTGGACGACCTGCGGACTGAGTTTGTACAATGACGGCACGTATTGGGATGGGCCGGGGTGGTGGACGTATTGGAATGTCCTCGATCCGCCCACCGTCCCCTCTGGAGCCTACAGCGACGGAATGCGCCCGCGTTACACTTACGTGAGCGACGGTCTGGTCATCGTGGAAGGCAATGGCGGCGAACTGATGGTGTTCCGCCATAGATGATACAACGTCTTAAACACTGACAAACACCCCCAAAACCATCAGCGATCCGACGCTCGGCATTGAACTGAGGGCCGCTTTCCGGTTGCCGGCTCACTCTACTTCCTCCATGTACCCGAATGTGCCGAGAGCAGCGTTCTGGCACGACACTCTCGGCTCTCTCTATCCTTTCACTTACATGTCTCTGACAAGTTTCTAATTTGTTTGGGCTTCACTCACTGTGAATGGGATTGCTGGCCGCGCATACCATGATCGTGCTGCGCGCCTGCCAGCACTGTAGCGGGTCATGTCGTCGGAACCTGGCCCAGGCGGCCCACCTGGCTTGTCGAGGCCAGTGATCGCCATGAACCGAAGCAAAACTGGCTCCAATGAACAACTCTGATAGCGGCTACGGACTTCGCGCCCTGGCGCTGAAGTTCTGGGCGCAGCCACGATACATGAAATGGCAGTTCACGTGGAGCATCCTGCGCGGCATCTTGCGTCTGCACCAGATCGACTCGCGTTACCTCGTGCTGATGGGAGCTGGCGTGAAAATCGCCAAGCGCCAGGGACGCATTATCACCAACGGCGTGTGCATTGTGCGGCCGGGCTGCCGAATCGCCGTCGTGGGGAAAAAAGAGCAGCCTGCCTATCTGCACATTGGTGTTGGTACTGACATAGGGGATCGCACCATCATCAATGTCAGCCAGTGTGTCAAGATTGGCGCGCGCTGCTCAATCTCATGGGATTGCGACATCAACGATAGCGATTTTCATCAGGTCATCATGGCCGATGGGCAGAGACCACCCATTATCAAACCGATCGCCATCGAAGACGATGTTTGGATCGGGAGTCACAGCCTTATCTTGAAAGGCGTTACGATCGGTCATCATTCTGTCGTCGCGGCCGGTTCCGTTGTGCATCACGATATGCCGCCTTATTCGCTTGTAGCCGGCAACCCGGCCCGCCGCATTGGTCAAATAAGTGACTGGCAGCGCTAACATCCCTATCGAGGCACAGGAGTCTTGCTATGCCTATCTCCCGTCTTTCTCTCCTCTCCGCGACAGTTGTCATCGCCCTGATTGCGGTCGCTCTGGTGATCTCAACTCTCACCGCGGCAGCCGACGGCCCGATCATCGACACGCAATCATCCAACGATGCGATCGCGATCATGTTCGGGCAAAAGGCTGATGCCCTGACGGGGCACGCGATCGCTTCTGGCGATGTGAACGGCGATGGCTACGAGGATCTGATCGTTGGCGCTCCCTTCGCCGACATAGAGCCTTATACGCATACCTATTCCAGCGGCGGCGTGTATCTGTACCTGGGACGACCGGACATCAGTCGAACGATTGATCTGGTCAACCAACCGGTGAACGTCACTTTCTATGTGACATCCAGCATCTGGAGTCGGGAAGAGTTAGGCCGGAGCGTTGCGATAGGCGATCTGAATGGCGATGGTCTGGACGACATCATCGTGGGTGCCAGCCACTATGGCGCGTCGCCTATCGGTTCGACTATCGTCTGGATGGGACGCGACACGATCACCACGTCGACGGCCATCTCAATCAACCTATATGCCGACGACGGATCAGGGTTTAACATCAAGGCCATTGCCGCCTGGGTTGCTGATGCCGGCGGCTGGGACGTGGCCTCTGGAGACATCAACGGTGACAACATCGACGATCTGATTATGGGTTCGCCGTTTGCGTCGGTGGACCCGGTCACCGATACGAGTTGGTTCCCGCCCGACTATCAACGATACCATTCCAGCTCGCTCGCCATCACGCGGACTTTCAATGGCGCTGCTTATGTCTTACTGGGCACATCGACGATCCATTCAGCCAGCAACGAGATACGCGACTTCCTCCCATGCTTGCCGGAGCTCACGCTCTACGGCCAGCGCGATGGCGATTACTTCGGGCGCTCGGTGGCGACGGGTGACGTGAACGGCGACGGCATTGATGACGTCATCATTGGTGCGCCGGGCTTCAATCCGAACGGTGGCACAACAGATGGCGGAGCAGTCTACGTCTTCTACGGCTCGACCGTTATCACTCATGCCGTGTGCAATCCATATGTCGAGCCTTATACCTTCGCGAATCAGATCGTGAAAGACCTCGACCAAGTCACAGCCGATGTCACGCTGACGGGTATCGCCGTCGATGCATTTAGCGGATTCGACGTGAATGTGGGTAGGGTCAACTCCGATGCGTATGCCGACATCATTATCGGAGCGCCGGGCATTGACGGCAACCGTGGGCAAGTCTATGTTGTGTACGGCGCTCCCAATCTTTCTAACACACTTCCACTCAGCCAGGCCGAGGTAACGATTTCCGGTGATGTGGAAAATGCCTGGTTGGGCACATCTGTCCTCGCACGCGATCTCAACCGTGATACGGTCGACGATCTCGTACTGGGCGCGATCGGCATCGATCCCTCTGTCGTCGATGAAGATAGCGGGGCTTCTACAACCGACACCGGCACAGCCTATGTGCTGTTCGGCGGCAACTTGAGTCCGACTATCGTGCTGACGCCCACGGGCACGGCGGCCGACCTCAAGATCATCGGCGCATCTGCCGACGACTGGCTGGGGCGCGGCCTGGGCGCAGGTGATCTGAACGGTGATGGCTACGACGAGCTGCTGATCGGGGCCGCCGGTCTAGATCACACCAGCATGTTGACGGATGCAGGCAGCGTTTACATCTTCAATCTAGTTTACCCACAGCAGATTACTGTCACAGCCAGCCCGGCTCAAGTCCCCTTGGGTGACGCCATCAGCCTCACCGCCATCGCGCAGACATGGATCGGTGCCCGTGATTTCACAACTCAGACCACCTTCACGGTCTCGCCGGGCGCGGGCGGCATCCTAAACGGCAGGGTTTACACCACGGAGCAGATCGGTGCATGGGTCGTCACCGCTACAATCGGAAACGTTTCAGGAACCACGACCATCACGGTGACCGATCAGCCCATCACCGGCCTCAGCGCCAGCAATAGCAGCCCGACGACTGTCGGTAGTCCAACCTACTTCACGGCCACGGTCAGCGGTGGCTCGAATGTGACGTACGCGTGGAGCTTTGGCGACGGCGGCACGGCCAGCGGCGCGACAGCCGGTCACACCTACTCAGCAGTAGGCAACTACACGGCTGCCGTCACCGCCACCAACAGCGTCAGCCAGATCGTAGCGACCACACCGGTTACCGTCACCAACACCGCACCGATCGCCAACGCCGGCTCGGATCAGAGCGTTTTCGTCGATGCCCTGGTCACACTCAACGGCAGTGGCAGCAGCGACCCTGATGGGCATCCCATCACAGCTCACGGCTGGACGCAGACCGGCGGGCCGAGTGTGAGCCTGAGCAGTGCCACCGTGGTCTCGCCAACCTTCACCGCCCCTGGCGCGCCGAGCGTGCTCACCTTCAGGCTCATCGTCACCGATGCCTTCGGCCTGGCGAGCGCGCCAGACACTGTCGTCATCACCACCACCGACCGACCCATCACCGGCCTCAGCGCCGGCAGCAGCAGCCCGACGGCTGTCGGCAATCCAACCTACTTCACGGCCACGGTCAGCGGGGGGTCGAATGTGACGTACACGTGGAGCTTTGGCGACGGCGGCACGGCCAGCGGCGCGACAGCCAGTCATACCTACTCAGCAGGGGGCAACTACACGGCTGCCGTCACCGCCGCCAACAGCGTCAGCCAGATCGTAGTGACCACGCCGGTCACCGTCTCATGGATCATCCACCTACCTCTGATCATGCAATCGTCACATTAGCATGTTCACCGTGTAGACCGCACAACAAGACGTAGGGCGAGTTGGCCCTCGCCCTACGCTGATCGCCCTTCTGCTGTGCGACAGTGAATACCGCTGCTACCTCATGCCCCGCCTCACTTGTAGATCCGCCTGGGTCGGTTGGCCTTCCCGCTACGGCCACTCTTTGAGAAGGATCGGCAGATACACGGAGTAGAACACATCGGTCAAGACAAAGTTGGCATCAGAGTCATCGAAAACGGTAGGCGAAGCGGCATCGCTGACGCGCACGCGCACGCTGTTTGAAGGCGTAATCGGTGTTGTCCAGGTATACACGCTCGCGCCGGCCGACGTGACGGCAATCGGGTAAATCTTGCTCACAAACCCATCCGTCGAATAACTCAGGCTCACCTGGCTCACACCTTGCGATGACCAACGGATTGGATATAAGCTTGCGGTTCGCCACAACTCCTGACCATTGGGCGAAAGGAGGGCGAGCGATGCCGACGACGCGCCAAAGCGCCCGCTCGCCCACATCTGACTCAGCCATGTCGCCTCCGCCCCCACAGCCGGATCTAACACTTGATAATTGTAATCATCATACGTCTTCACCAGTTTCCCATCCAGTCCCAAACCGCTCAAGCTTGACAATCCTGCCGTCGTGTTCCCGCTTCCCTCGTCAAAGTGATACAAGATCACTGTATTCGCATCCACGCCGAACGGCGCTGCGACCGGTGTGAAGTTCGCCCGATACCGCGCCACGTCCGAGACCCGCACTTCATCGATTGTCGCCTCGATTTGGCCCGCCCCTGACACCCGCCCGCCAATCGCGTACGCGGGCAAGTTGTCGCTATCGTTTCCGTTCCGATTCGCTACCGGACGCAGATCATCCCTCACCGGCTCCCACCCTCCGCCGTCTTCATAGCAAGTGTCCACCCCATCTAGATATAGGCACAACCGATCCGGGTTCGCCGCCAGGTCGCGCACCAGAGCGTAGTGATGCCACTGCCCATCGTTGAAACCCGCCCCCGTCTGCAGATGGATCGCTGTATCGTCGCTGTCCGGTCGCGAATCGGTGCCGGCCCATAGGTTGCCATCCTGAAACGCCGTCCAGAACCCCGGCTGGGAAGGCTGATGGTGGTCGAACAACTCCCGCCCGTTACTGTCATAGCCCGGTGACAGTTTGAACCAGTACTCCACGGTGAACTCCTGGTCAGCCGCCGCGTAGCGTGCTTCGAGCGTCTCCCATACCGGCAGGATGACTCCATCTCCCGCATACGTCCCGCTTGCTCGTACGCGGATCGCATAATCTCCGGCCCCAGCCGATTCTGGCCGTTCAGCAGCAACCACGAATGGTGAAGCGACGGCAAGCAGCGCGGCCAACAGCATACCTATTATCAGAATCAGGCGGCCAACACGCATTCTGTCCTCCTCAACGATCCACAACGATCCACCCGCGGATGGGCAGTTCAAACGGCACGGGCCGTGATAGCACGAATGGTAGATTGCTCCATGCGCACGGTATAACCCACTTCGAGCAAACGCGCCTGCGAGGCGAGGAGATAATGCCTTAGGCCACCTGCGGCGTCCGGGTCCGACCAGATTGCTTTCGAGTCATTCGCCGCTTGCCGTCCAGGCAATAGGATCGTCTTGCTGGCGTAGTAATCGAGCGCCACCGGGTCAACACCGGCCAGCAACATCCCCACGCGCGGGGTTCCATCAAAGGTCGCAGCCCAATTGGTATTCGGATTGACGTAGGTAGCATCCATGATCGTGAGCGTAGGGAAGCGCATCGCCATCAACGTCCCCAGCAGACCGGCCGGGTTGTCCTTCCAGGGACGGTAGAAATTGGCGTGATAATCCCAGTCGTCGCCCGGCTTATACTCTCCGACAAAGCGCGACATCACACCGGCATAGTTCTTGATCGCGCCGGTCATACCCATGATGACGTGCGCCTTGAGCACCGGCAGGTTGATCAGTTTGAGGGATGAATCAGCATAGGCGTGCCCGTTCCAGATACCGCGTTTCAGGCTGATGCGCGTACCTCGGGTGGTGGTGAACTTTGGATAATTGATCGGATAGTTGCCGGCCAATACGTAGCCGTGTTGATCGTCGCCCTCGTCGAATTCACCCACGGCGGTATGGCCGATCAAGCGCCAGTTGTACAGTGACACACGATCGGTGCGGAAACTCTCGACCATCTTGCGGATCGACTGATCATGATGCAGCGACTCGTCGTTGTTCTGATTCGGGCTGTCGAGATAGTCTTGCGTCTGGCCGTTCTCGACGACGACAATCTCACCTCGAAAGCCGGCTGGATGATCGATCAGGCGTTGAATCAGTCCACGCACGACGTCGGTCGAAGTCATGCCGCGCTCGGCCCATTGGCTGTTCACCTTGAGCAATACAACATCCCTGGGCGCAATGAGGCCATTCGGCCCGCCCCACTGGATGCGGCTGTCCATCTTGTACAACATGACATCGTGCTGAGCCATCAGCGCTAGCAACGCATCCAGGCCAGCGTGATACGGCGTGTCCCAAGTTGGAGCGGGAACCTCGCTGATATGAAACACATTGGATTCACCCGGCACGCTTGGAGCCGGTGGCGAGAATTTCAAGTAAGGCTGCCGATAGTAGTAATCGTATAGTCTTTCCCACTGGCGCGCCGTCGGTTCGAAGAAAAGCGAGCCTAACACCGCTCCCGCTCCCCCGATCGCGCTCCACTTTAGAAACTGGCGTCGCTTCATCGAGACTGACCTCCTCGAACGAATCTATTCTATCTCAACACACGTCTCCAGGTATAGCGGTACTTTTGGACACTCCCAAGGATACCTCGGCATTATACTCTTCTCTAACAGCACGGATACATGATTCTAACTTCTATGGCCTAAAATGCTGGTACCAAAGCATTCTAGCAGCGGTCGATACCGAACTCCATGATGCGAGTCCTGTTTATCACTCCGTATATTCCATCGTTGATCCGGGTTCGTCCCTACAACCTTCTCCGGACGCTGTGCGCGTCGGGCCATCAGATACACCTGGTCGCACTCCAGCCACCCGAAGATCGAGAGGCATCCCTAGCCGACTTGCGCGAGTTATGTGAGCGGGTGGACGTGTTTCCCTTGACACGCGGTCGAACGTTGTGGAACGCAACGCTGGCCTTGCCGACCACACTGCCGCTGCAAGCCGCCTATTCGCACCACCCGGAGGCCGAACGGCATCTGTACCGGCTGGTCGAATCGGGTCGATTCGATGTCGTTCACGTCGAGCATCTTCGCGGCGCGGTGCTGGCGCAGCGTTTGAGAGGGATTCCCCGCGTGTTCGATTCCGTCGACTCCATTACGTATCTGTTCGAACAGGCCAGCCGGTTCGCGCCTCGGTTCCGCCAGCGGCTGATCGCCCGGCTCGATCTGGGTCGCACCCGCCATTTCGAAGCGCGCGCCCCTCTCAGTTTCGATCGGACGCTTGTCACCTCGCCGACAGATGCTCACGCCCTGCGGATGCTAATCGGTGATCGCTCTGATGGGCGCATCGTCGTCCTGCCTAACGGCGTCGATCTGGATTACTTTCACCCCACATCCACCACGCCTGATCCGGCGACGATCCTGTTCAGTGGCAAAATGAGCTATCACGCCAACTCGGCGGCGGCGCTTTTCCTCGCGCACGAGATCATGCCACGGGTGTGGCAGAGGCACCCGGAGGCCAGGCTAGTGATCGCCGGCAAAGGTCCCTCACCGGCGGTTCGCGATCTGGGCGTGGATTCTCGAATCACCGTCACGGGATACGTCGATGACCTGCGCCCCCATTTTGCCCGCGCGACGATAGCGCTCTCGCCGCTGCTCTACGGCGCTGGCATTCAAAACAAAGTGCTCGAGGCGATGTCGAGCGGCGTTCCCGTCATTGCCACGCCCCAGGTGTGTTCGGCGCTGCGGGCGCAGCCGGGCAGAGATATGCTCATCGGCGACGCCGCGGAGCAGCTGGCCGCTCACACCCTCAGCCTGATCGACGATCCGGAACGGCGTAACCGTATCGGGGCCAGTGGACGATTGTACGTTGAACGGTTCCACAGTTGGCCTGAGATCGTGCGAAGCCTGACCACCGTCTATGAAGAAGCGTGCGCAATGTCTCCAGCCACACGCGTGCGGCCTTGACAGGCAACAGCCTGATTCCATCGAACGCAAGAAAGGGCAATCTATGAAACCGGTTCATGTAGGCGTCATTGGCGTCGGAATGATGGGCGAGCGCCACTGCCGTGTGTACTCCAACTTACGCGGCGCGGAACTGATCGGCGTATACGACACTGATCCCGGCCGGGGTCGCGAGATAGCGGATCAGTACGCTGTGCGCTACTTTGAGTCGCCCTTCATGTTGTTGCGCGAAGTCGACGCCGTCACTATCGCTACCCCTACACAGTATCACTACGACCTGTCCGTTGAGGCGCTGAAGGCCGGTGTGCACATACTCGTCGAGAAGCCGATGGCGCACACGTTGGACCAGGGCGAGCGCCTGGCGGAAGTCGCCCGCGCCAGTGGGCTAGTCGCGCAGGTCGGGCACATCGAGCGGTTCAACCCGGTGTACCTCGAACTGAAGAACGTGGCCGACGACTTGCCACTGGTCGCCATCATCATCCGCCGCCAGAACTCCTTCGACGCCAGCAATAAGGATGTCGATGTGATCTACGACTTGATGATCCACGACATCGACCTGTTGCTACACCTGGTCGGCCAACCCGTCGAAGACCTCACGGCCTACGGGCGTTCGACGTACAACGGCGCCATCGACCATTGTGTGGCGAATTTCTGCTTCCGCGATGGCCCGATCGCCACGCTCATCGCTTCGCGCATCACCCAACAGAAAGTGCGCGCGGTCGAAATGACGGCGCGCAACGCCTACGTGGAAGCGGACTTGCTGAGCAAGAGCCTGGCCATTCACCGGCGCGTGTTCAGCGAATACGTCAGCGCCAAGTACCGGCAGGAGAGTGTGATCGAGCGCATCCATATCCCCGTGGCCGAGCCGTTGATGCTCGAGCTCCAGCACTTCATCGGCTGCATCCGGGATAACCGCCGGCCAGATGTCTCGATCGAAGACGGCCTGGCGGCGATGCACTACGCGACCCGTATCGCGGAGTCGGTCCGCTTGACCGCGCAGGCGGCCGAGCTATCCCGCGCCCGCCCGCTGGAAGACCCGCATTCCGCGACCACAAGATAGCAGGGAGATGTCGAACATCCAATGCGGAGAGGCGTCACATGAGAATCGCGTCAATTGTCGGCGCACGTCCAGATTTCATCCAGGCTGCACTCGTCAGCCAAGCCCTGCGCCGCCGCCATGAAGAAGTCTTGATCCATACCGGTCAGCACTACGATTACCAGATGTCGCAGGTGTTCTTCGAGCATCTGAGACTGCCCGAACCCACGCTCAACCTGGATGTGGGGTCCGGGCCACACGGCCAGCAGACCGCCGAAATTCTCGCGCGACTGGAGCGCGCCCTGATCGAGTATCGGCCCGATCTCGTCCTGGTGCGCGGCGACACCAATTCGACGCTGGCCGGCGCACTGGCCGCCGCCAAACTGCACATCCCGCTGGCCCGTATCGACGCCGGCGAGCGTTCCTTCAACAAACGCATGCCGGAGGAGATCAATCGACTGGTGGCCGATCGCCTGGCCGATGTTCTGTTCTGCATCACCCACACCGCCATCCGTCAACTGACCGACGAGGGCATCGTCAACAGCGTGTACTTCACGGGCGACGTGATGCTGGACACGCTTCGGCAACACCTCGCCCTCGCGCGCCAGCGATCGCGCATTTTGTCGGACCTTGCGCTGGAGACCGATGGCTACCTGCTGGCAACGGTCCATCGCGCCGGTAATACGGACGATCCAGATCGGTTGCGCAGCATTATCACCGCGTTCAACCGCATCCGCGAACCGATTGTGTTCCCCCTCCATCCGCGCACGCGCGCCGCTATCGATCGCCTTCGGCTGCCGCTGGCCTCTCACATCCGATCGATCGAGCCGGTGGGCTATCTGGACATGCTGGCGCTGGAAAGCAACGCGCGCATCATCCTCACCGACTCGAACGGCGTGCAGCGCGAGGCGTATTTCCTGTCGATCCCGTGTATCACTCTGCGCGACGAAACCGAACTGATGGAGACCGTGACAGTCGGCTGGAATCGGTTGGTCGACTGTGACCCGGATCGCATCACAACCGCCCTGCGCGAGTTCACCCCGCCAGCCGATCACCCGCCGCTCTTCGGGGATGGGCACGCCGCAGAGCGGATCGCCAAGATCCTTTCGAGCGAGACGATTGGGTTCGGGCAGTACTACGATCGCGCAGCCACCCAATGGGCAGTTCAACCCGCCACCGCCAGGGTGTCTGCCCTTCCCTAACGACCATTCGCAAACCACTTCGATCCACAAGTTCCCCAATCGCCTGCGCGTTGATCGATCTCGATGAGATCAAGCCCGATCGGCGTGTTAAGAGGCCGGCCCTCATACATCATCCTGTGTTCGACGAATTAAAGTCAACGCCACCAACATTTCGCAAATCAACCCTATTTGATGTTGGGATGCAGTGTGTGTTTAATACTTAACTCTAACAACAGCACTACCTCAGCCTAACATTTTGTTGCTACCGTGTAGCAGATTGAGGCGACCGCAGAGATCGCCCCTGCAGTGGACGGGACGAGTTTACCCAAGGGATTGTCAAATAAAGTCTTCGTCTTGCCGGATTCGATCATCCTGCCGAGAGTGGAGTGTATGCGAACGCTGCGACTGACTTCCGTCTCTGTCTCTAACCCGGCGACCGAAACGAGGAAGCGAGTCATGGGGACCCTGACCTACATTTTGCCAAGCGTATTCTTAAGTGTCATCGGCCAACTCCTGTTGAAGCAAGGCATGTCCGGAATGGGATCGCTAAGCCTCGGCAACAACAACGTCGTCGCGCTTATCTGGCGTATCTTCACAAATCCCTGGATCATTGTCGGCGTAGGGTGTTACGTCGTGGGCCTGCTGTTCTGGCTGATCGCGCTGTCGAGAGCCCCTCTCAGCATCGTCTATCCCTTCGCCGCACTGACGATGGCGCTGGTCGTGTTCAGTTCGGCGCTTGTCTTTGGCGAACAGATCACGTTCACGCGCCTGGTCGGCGTGGCGGCGATCGTCCTGGGCGTGGCCGTAGTGGCGCGGAGCTGATTCGATGCGCCCCGACATCGGCACGGAGAGTTATCCGGCATGACCACCCAACCGCTTCTCCAAGACTGGAACGTGGTTCAACCCTCACGGACCGAGGTGCGCTATACTGAGTGGCGCATCCTGCGCGTGGCGTTACTGGTGCTGGATGCGCTTACAATTGGCGCGGCAATCGGCCTGTCTTACGTGCTCCGCTTCACCGCCGATCTGCCGCTGTTTTACATGCCGCAAGAGATTCCGGTCAATGTCTATTCGACTCTGGTCTTCTGGCTGATCCCGGCTTGGCTGATCGTCTTCAGCCTATACCATCTGTACGATCCCAATTACCTGTTGAGCGGGCTGGATGAGTATAGCCACATCGGCCAGGCAACCACGATGGGCATGATGCTCCTCATCGTGGTCTCCTTCCTCGACCCGACATTCATCATCGCTCGCGGCTGGTTGGTTCTGGCCTGGGCCTTCACGACGATTGCCGTGATCGCAGAGCGGTTCAGCGTGCGCCGCATCGTGTACGCAGCGCGCACGCGCGGGCGCTTCATGACGCCGGTGCTGCTGATCGGCGCGAATGAAGAAGCCCGCGCCGTCGTCGAGTACTTCCGTGAGGCGCCGGCCCACGGTCTGCGCGTCATCGGCTTCCTCGACGATCGCGTGGACGTTGGCCGCGAAGTCGTGCCCGGTGTGCGCGTCCTGGGCATGATCGACGATGCCTCGGCGGTGATCGAACGCTATGGCGTGAATGAGATCATCATCGTCACCAGCGGACTGACGCACGCCGAGCTACTCGACGTCTATCAGGCGTTCGGCCTGCGCCAGGACGTGAGGCTGCGCCTGTCGGCCGGTCTGTTCGAGCTGCTGTCCACCGGCATGCACGTCAACTCGGTCGGTAGCGTCTCACTGCTCACCCCCAATCGCGTGCGGCTGTCCATCACGGAACGGATCATGAAGAAGGCGACCGACCTGGTCATCGCCACGACGGCGCTCGTCGCCTTGTCGCCGATCCTGATCGCCATCGCCATCGCCATCAAGCTCGACTCGCCCGGCCCGGTCATTCATCGCCGCCGCGTGCTGGGCGCGGGCGGCAAATCGTTCGACGCCTTCAAGTTCCGCACGATGGTCGTCAACGGCAACGAAGTCCTGGCACGCCATCCCGAATTGCTTGAGGAATTGAAGCGCGACATGAAGTTGAAGAGCGACCCGCGTGTCACCCGGGTCGGCGAATGGCTTCGCAAGTTGAGCCTGGACGAACTGCCGCAGTTGTTCAACGTGTTGCTGGGGCAGATGAGCCTGGTCGGGCCGCGCATGATTGCGCCGGAAGAAGCCGACCGCTATGGGCGCAGGCAACTCAACCTGCTGACCGTGAAGCCAGGCATCACCGGGCTGTGGCAGGTCAGCGGTCGAAGTGACATTTCTTACTCCGAACGGGTCCAGCTTGACATGAGCTACATTCGCAACTACAGCATCTGGTCGGATTTGGCCCTGTTAGCCCGCACCATCCCCGCCGTCTTGAAGAAAACAGGAGCCTATTGAATGAAAGCATTAGTTCTGGCCGCCGGCAAAGGCACACGACTCGGCGCGCTCACACACCATATACCTAAACCCATGTTGCCAGTCGGAGGCCGCCCGCTGCTCGAGCACATCCTCGAGCTGTTGCGGCGGCACAACATCACCGACATCGCCATCAACCTGCATCACAAGCCGGAGGCGATCCTGCGCCACTTTGGATCGGGCGATGTGTGGGGCGTGCACCTGCGCTACTCCTACGAAGCCGCCCTGCTCGGATCGGCGGGCACGGCTCTGCGTCACCTGGCGTGGGTGTATCCCGATTCGTTCCTGTTGTACTACGGTGATGTCTACACCGATGCCGACTTGACCGAGCTGATCGAGTGTCACCGATCCAGCCAGGCTGTGGCCACCATCGCCGTGAACCAGGTAGACGACCCGACCCGCTGCGGCATCGTCGAATTTGACAGCGATCGGCGCATCAGGCGCTTCGTCGAGAAGCCGCCAGCAGATCAGGTTTTCTCGCGCTGGTCCAACTCCGGCATCTACGTGCTGAATCCGGAAGTCCTGCATTTCGTGAGCGACATTCCGGCCGATTTCGGGAAAGATGTGTTTCCACGATTGATCAATAGCGGCTTGCCGGTTCAGGCTTACCCCATCACCGGCACACTCATCGATATCGGGACGCCGGAAAACTTCGAGCGCGCTCAGCAATTGTTTGCGGCAAAAGCGGCCCCTCCGCCGCCCGTTCCCTTCACCCGCCTGGGACTGACTTCGACCACGGCGTAAGGAGCTCAAGTTGGCACTCATCGCGCAAGCACCGGTACGCATCAGCTTCGGTGGCGGCGGGACCGATCTGGCGGCTTATTACATGCGCTACGGCGGCCTGGTCGTCAGCACAGCCATCAACCGCTACGTGTACACCATCGTCTCCAGCAGCGCCTTCGACTCGCAGCAGATCATTTCGGCCAACTATCACACCTTCTACCGGCGTTCGCTGTCCGAGGATCTGATCTGGGACGGCAATCTCTCGCTGCCCAAATCCATCCTGCAATATTTCGGCGTCCAGACGGGTCTCGATATTTTCCTGGCGTCGGAAGTGCCGCCGGGGACCGGGCTGGGATCGTCGGGCAGTGTGGCGGTGTCCATGATCGCCGCGCTGCTGGCCTGGCAGAACCGGCCCCTCGACAAGGGCGAGATCGCCGACATCGCCTGCCACATCGAAATCGACCGCATGGGGATGCCGGTCGGCAAGCAAGACCAATTCGCATCGGCCATGGGCGGGCTGAACGTGCTCACCTTCACGGCGGATGGCGTGCAAGTCGATCCCATTCAACTCAACCCCTATACGCTGGATCAGCTTCAGCGGAACATCTTGTTGTTCTATACCGGCCAGGCGCGCGAGTCGTCCAACATCTTGAAGCACCAGCGCAATGCCAGTGAAGAGAACCGGCCCGAAGTGATCCAGCGCCTGCACACGATCAAGACACTGGCGCTGGATATCCGCGACGCGCTGATCGCAGGCGACCTCGACGCCTTCGGGAAACTGATGCACCAGTCCTGGTTGAACAAGCGAGGTTTGGCCGCCAACATCACCAACTCGGACATCGACGAGTGGTACGAGGTCGCGTTGAAGTCCGGCGCGATCGGCGGCAAGATCACGGGTGCGGGCGGCGGCGGCTTCCTGATGCTGGTGTGCCCGCCCTACCGGCAGTCGGCTGTCACGCGGGCGCTGGGCGAGCGCGGCTTGCGTCGCATGGATTTCGGTTTCGATTTTACCGGTGTGCGAGTGGTATCGACTGAAACCTCGGCATTGCCGATTCGATAAAGTCCAATCATCTACTAAACTCTAACCGGCAGGTTACTGGGGTCTAACATTTCGTTGTTAGAGTGCTGCTGTACTTCGGAGTCCAATTGACAAGACATCGGCCTGCCTTGTTCGCCAGGGAGAGAGATTCCTCGTGAATGCATCGAACGTTTTCCAAAGTTACACCGCTGCACTTCAGAGCGTCTTGAGTGACTTGCCACAGGGTGACATTATCCGTATGATTGACGAGATTGTGGAAGCCGGTGAGCGGGGCAGCACGATCTTCATCCTGGGCAATGGCGGCAGCGCGGCGACGGCCTCGCACTTCGCGTGCGATCTCGCCAAAGGGACGCAGCGGATCGGCGTGCGGCCCTTCCGCGTCATCGCGCTCACCGACAACGTGCCGTTGATTACCGCCTGGGGCAACGACACCTCGTACGATCGCATCTTCGCCGAGCAGCTCCGGCCGTTGGTGCAGCCCGACGATGTGGTCATCGCCATCAGCGGCAGCGGCAATTCGCCCAACGTCCTGGAAGCCGTGCGCCTGGCTCGCGAGGCGGGCGCGCGAACGATCGGCTGGACCGGGTTTCAAGGCGGCCAGCTGAAGGACCTGGTGGACGTGTGTGTGATCGTCCCTAGCCACGTCATGGAGCAGATCGAAGACGCGCACCTCATCATGGAACACGCCATCTGCACAACGCTGCGCGCCGTGCGGCAGCCGCAGTTGCTACAGGCCGAACCGCTCTCGGTAGTCAAAGGAGCATAACCCGTGCGCGCCATCTTCCTCGATCGCGATGGAGTGATTTGCGAGAATCGATCCGACCACGTCAAGTCGTGGAATGAATTTCACTTCCTGCCGAACGCGCTCTCCGGCCTGGCGCAGCTGGCTCGAACCGACTTCGCTTCGATCGTTGTGACGAACCAGGCCGTTATCAATCGCGGCCTCGTGCCGGCCAGCGTGATCGCCGGCATTCATCAACACATGCTCAACCAGGTGCAGCGTGCCGGCGGCCGCATCGACCACGTGATGGTTTGCCCTCATCGCACCGATGAATTCTGCGCGTGCCGCAAGCCGCAGCCTGGCTTACTCCTGCGGGCCGCTGCTGAGATGAATATCGATCTGGCGCAATCGTACCTGATCGGCGACGCCGTCACGGACATTCAGGCCGGGCTGGCCGTCGGCTGCACGTGCTTCATGGTGATGACCGGTCGCGGCACCAAGCAGGCCACGCAGGTGTATGGGCAGGCGCTGCCCGGCGTGCGCTAC
>DATBWU010000227.1:0-6389 GCA_036514635.1 Anaerolineae bacterium
GTGGCCCACAAGATGCCCATTCCCCGACGGGCCGTGGCCACGAACGCGACGCCCTTGGGCTTGGACTGCTGAAGGTGCCGGTTGTAGCGGTGCAGCACCGGCTGATGCAAGATCAGCGAGCGCAGCCCGTTCAACACGGCGCGGCGCAGATAGACATCGCCGGTTTTGACCACGCGCTTACCCTTGCCTTTGCGCGGACGTGTCCCCGAGTCGTTGCGACCACTGACCAGGCCGGTGCGGCGAAACACCTGGCCGGCATAGGCATACTGGGCCGGGTCGCCGATGGCGGCCGCCAGACTGGCCACCTGGATATCACTCAGGCCTTTGAGTTTGGCCCAGATGGTGTACGGCGTTTGCGCCAGCAAGTCGCGCAAGCGGTCTTCCAAGTCGGCGATGTGACGTTCGACCTCCTCCAGCAGAGCCAGGTCGTGCTGTAGGAGTTCGCAGCGGATGGCCACCAGTTCAGTCTCCGGCAGCAGCACTGTGCGCGCGTAAGCCAGGATTTTGGCCGCGCGCAGGCGTCCCAGGGCAAAGTGCTGGGCGTGGAAGGCGGCCACCAAGTCGGTGGGCGTCATGGCGCTGAGTCGATGCGGGTCGGGACACACCCGGATCAGGTGCTGCAGGGTCTGGCAGGTCCAGAAGTCGGTGGTGAACAGGGGCGTGTAGCGCTGCCGGGCCTCCGCGCCGATGAGCACCAGACCGGGGAAGATGCGATCCAAGTGACCCAGGATCTGGTTCTTGAGCATGGTGCGCATCTTGACCTTGCTCAGGCGCACCCGGTCCAGTTGCTGAAGGTGCAGGTACACCCCACCGGCGGGTTGGAAGGGCGACCCCTCGCCCCGGCGCAGCAGGTCGCCGATGGCCGCCACGTCAATCTCGTCCGTCTTCTCGCGGCGCATCAACTGCTGGTCGCGGTTCTGCTTGACCGCGTAACTGTTGATCAGCGTCACCGGCCGCGACCGCGCGCGCAGATGCCGGGCCAGGTTCTCGAAGTAGTGGCTGGTCGGTTCCATGCCCACCAACACCACCTGGGCTTGCGTCTGCGCCACCGCCTCATCGATGGCCTGGCACAGTCGGTCAAACCCGCTCTGGAAGATGTCGATCTCAAAGGTCGGCGTCACGATCTCGCCCAAGCCGTTGTGGATCATGACCACGTGACAGTACTTGCTGATGTCCAGGGAGACGCACAGGATGCGCTCCAACGCAATCCCTCGAATCCGGTCGGCAAAGGCTTGTCCGCGTTTGCCGCGCAAATGCGTACGCTGTTTCCGGCTCATGGTTGGTACCTCCTGACGATGGATGGGCCCATCTGCCAGGCCGGAGCGGGATCAAAGCGCTGTGCGTCTCCCATCCGATGGGATGGGCTCCGGCCTCTCAGCGCGATGGGGCGGAGGCACTGTAGCCGTATTGAGGCCGGTGTCAACCACCGGCGAAATCCATAATACCAGGAGAACTGACATGAACAACAAACCCATTCGTCGTTTCTTGAGATATGCTCTGAGCGCAATCTTGCTGTTGGCGCTGATCGCTGGCGCGGTCACGGTCTATGCGGCCTTTCCAGGGACAAACGGCAAAATTGCTTTCGATAGCCGACGGGACGGTAACCCTGAGATCTATGTGATGAACGCTGACGGCAGCGGACAGACCAACCTCACCAACAACCCGGCGAACGACGCCGTTCCCGCCTGGTCACCCGACGGCAGCAAGATTGCGTTTACCAGCTTCCGGGACGACGTGAACGGCGAGGTCTACGTGATGAGCGCCGACGGCAGTAATGTCACCCGCCTCACCAACAACCCGGCGCAGGACGGCTATACGTCCTGGTCGCCCAGTGGCACAAAGATTGTCTTCATGAGTGAGCGCGACGGTAACACTGAGATCTACGTGATGAACGCCGACGGTAGCGGGCAGACCAACCTCACCAACAACGCAGCAGGAGATCATTTTCCCGCTTGGTTGCCCGACGGCACGAAGATTGCATTCACGAGTGCCCGTGATGGCAACGATGAAATCTATGTGATGAACGCCGACGGCAGCGGGCAGACCAACCTCAGCAACAACCCGGCTAGCGAAGATACTCCTGACTGGCAGCCGCTTCCGAGTAAGGTGACGATTTGCCATAAGCCTGGTACTCCAGCTCAGAAGACTTTGGTAATCCCAATCCAGGCTTTAAAAGGCCACCTAGTATTACAACGAGACTTTCATTACTACGAGGCTTTTGGCTTTATCGACCTCGAGCCACGTTTTTGATGACGTTGCGAGGTGCGTTTGCGATGAGACTGGTAAGCCGCGTAGTTACGGCGCTGACGATAGGCAATGACCTCCAAGACATCCGGCCAACATTTCTCGTCGTCGATCAGACTGGCGACCAGTTGGCGTGCCTGAGCGGTGGTGAGCGCGGATGACTTTTTTTAACCGCAGGCGGACTTGGATCAAGAAGTGATGGGCCAGAAAGGTCTGCGCCCTATGGTGATGCCAGCCGCGCCACGTGCGCGTTTCGTAATGATCCATACCGACCTCGCCTTTGGCTTCCTCGAAGACCGTTTCAATGGGCCAACGTTGACCACTCATGTCGGCCAACGTCTGGAGCGTAGCCGTCGTGGGCGCATTGCTCAAGTAAGGCTTCACTTGGGCTGGCTCACTCAGACTCCGCCGGAAGACCGCCCACACGCGTGGCCCCGGCAACCGATTGCGGACAGTCGTCACCCGCACAACAGCGAAGTCAGCTACCAGCGGCCCCTTGCTTCCTTCTTGAATCGTCATCCGATGCCACTTCGATTGGGACAACTGCGCCGCGAGTTCTCGCATTTCCTGAGCGCGCGGGGCATCCAACCTCACACGCACACGGACGCGTGGCCGCCCCAGCAGACTTGGCCCCGGTGGCTCCACTTCCGGCGTGTGCAACCACACTCGCGTATCGCTGGGTACCTCGGCGAAATACCATTTGCCCAGCGCCGCGATCCCGTCCCCAAAGCCCGGATTTTGGCCGAAACGTTCATCTCACGTGACCCAGTGGAACGGGATCACCTCCCGCGCGACCAAGTCGCGCACCATCTCCACGGCCAACTCGGGCTCAGTGCGAAACGGCGTGTTGGCTGGAATGCCGCACACTTGCCAGCGCGCCCGATGATCCCGATCAAACCACTCTTCGGGCAAATACAAGCGGCTGTTCAAGAACGTGTACCCCTGCGGACTGCTGTAGACGACAAACACGCCTTCTTGGCAATTCGCAATCTTGCCCAATGTCCCGCAATACTGACGCGCCACCCCGACCGAGTGCTCACCCTGTTTCGGGAAGCCACTGCCATCCACAATGACCACGCCGCGTGGATCGCCCAGCGACGCTGCGACCAAAGTCTGATGACGATGAATCACGCCGTTAGCGTCCCACTGTCCATCGCCAATGAACTCTTGAACGGCACGCACGACATTCGGATCCGTGCCGAGCAGACCCAACACGAGTGGCTCAATCGTCTTGCGTTCCAAATTCGACAGTTGTCCACACAGATACAGCGCCGACCAGCGACGCTGTTCGCGTCGGTAGAAGCAATCGTGAAACGCTCGATGATAGTCGGTCAACGCTTGACAAATCGCTTCACGATCTTGCGCGGTCAGCTTGGTGCTCGGTGGTCGACCGCTCGCAGGTGGTTGACTTCGAGTTATCCGGCGATGCTTGAATTTGTAAGTCATGGCGGTTCCTTTTCACAGATATCGCCATGGAGTCTATCACACGTAAAAGTCTCGTAGTAATGAAAGTCTCGTTGTAATACTACGCCGCTGCACCTTAAGTGACGGCAATTCCGCCCCATACATTTCCCGCTCCTTCTCTTTCCGAAATGCGCAGGCCCGCCGGAAGGCTTCGTCTTTGCCAAATTTCGTAATGGAGAAGGTGGTGCGGTGCATCGGCCCGGACGCGGGACGCCACGTCACTTCATAGACCGGGCCGACCTTGCTCCCGTCGCGGGTCCGGGCTTTGGTAGTCCGACGGACGCCAATGACCCCCGTCCGATTGCGCGGACTGACCGCTATCACACTGCGTTCGGTACGGGGTTTGCCTAACTCGCGCTCCTTGGCATCGCGCCAGGTGCGCGCGGCCTGGAGGGCTGGCCGCTTGCCGCGATAGCCGCTGTCACTGAAGAAGCGGGAGTGGATGGCGCCCTTGAAGGCGACGCGGACATACCAGCCGTGCGTGTTTTTCTTGGGATGATCAATGCGCGAAATGCTTTTGTAGCCACGGGCCGTCATGAAGAAACTCCTTTGGAAAAACCTGTATCAAGAGCCGTGTCATTCTGCTGCCGCATAGAGCCGGTATCGACCACTGGTTCACCGAGCGGCCCAACGACCGAGCTAAGCCGCCGACGTGATACGCCCAGCGCCACCGCAGGCGAGGCGCGACAGCCATACCGCTACTATTGTTGGCCGGATACGACAGTTGCGAACGCTACTTCACGGCGATTCTACCTCGCCAGCCTGAGCCTCTGATTCGCGGCGCGGTAGGCGGTCGGCTGCATGCGCTGGTTATTAGAATGTAATCGCTCGCTGCCCACAGCGGCGAGGTTGAGAGCGGGCCCGGTCGGTGCTATCCTGTGAGTGATCAGCAGACGGGAACGCACCGGGGGCTGGGAGCGTGCGGGCGAACCGAAACCGGCTATGAGATGACTCACGTCAAGCTCGTCTTGGTTACGGGAGCACTGCACCGCATGTGTTTGGTTCCCCCGTCGTAAGCTCTGATCTGAGGCAGCCCAAGTCAGGCTGAACTCGTATCGGTAGTTGAAGTTCTTTGCCCCGCTCCGCGAATCCGAGCCCGCTCTCACCGTTGATGATAGCACAGGAGACGCGAAAATGAGCACCTCGATTTCACCTTTGATCGAACGCTATTTGGGCATCGACCTGCATAAGCACTACCTGGTGATCGGCGGCGTCAACGCCAAGCAAGAGGTCGTGTTGCCGCCGCGTCGCATCGAGTTGGGCGACTGGCCCCAGCGGGCCAAGACGCATCTCCAGCCAACCGATGTCGTGGGGGTCGAAGCGACGACCAATGCGTGGGACTTCTACGATGTGACGAGTCCCCTCGTCCAGCGCGTCCTCGTCGCCAACGCGGCCAAGATCGCGTTGATCGCCAAGACGCGCGTCAAGACCGACAAGATCGATGTGATGGTGCTGGCGCGCTTGTTGGCGGCCGGGCTGATCCCCGAAGTGTGGGTGCCGCCGATGGACGTGCGCGAACTGCGATCGTTGATCGCGCATCGCCGGCGGGTGGTCGGTACGCGCACGTCGCTCAAGAACCGCTTGCACAGCGTGCTGCACCGCCATCACCTGGTCCTGCCCAGCGGCGATCCGTTCTCGGACATCCATCGTGCGTGGTGGGACACGCTGCCCGTCTCACCGACCGAGCGCTTGCACCTCAAGCACGACTTGGCCACGGTGGCCCAGCTCGACACGCAGATCGCCGAGATCGAAGATGAGCTGCGCCGGTTGAGTTGTGTCGCGCCGTGGGCTGCGCCGGTTGAGTTGTGTCGCGCCGTGGGCCGCGCCGGTCACCTACCTGATCCAGTTGCCGGGCATCGCGCTCATTACAGCCATGACCGTGTTGTCGGCCATCGGCGACGTGACCCGCTGCGCACACGCCAAGGAACTGGCCTGCCCTTGCATGCTGTTTGCGGGGGTCGGTTACAGTGGTCTCGGCGCGGGTGTACACGACAGCGGACAGACGCACCACACCGGGCATATCACCAAAGAAGGCCGCAAGGAACTGCGCCCGGTGCGGGTCGAAGCGCTGTGGCGCGCGGTCGAGTGCAGCGACTACTGGCGGGTCGAGTTCGAGCGGTTAACCCGGCGCATGCCTCCGACGAAAGCCATTGTGGCGCTGGCGCGCAAGATGCTGGTGGTGATCTGGCATGTCCTTACCGAGCAGGCAGCGGACATCCACGCCAATGCCGACCTGGTTGCCTTCAAGTTCATGGTCTGGTCCTGGAAGCTCACCGACGCGCAGCGCGGTGGACTGACCCCCCGTCAGTTCGTGCGCTACCAATTGATGCATTTAGGATTGGGCCAAGACCTGACCCACGTCGTACGCGGTGGCGCTCGGCATCTCATTGCGCCGTCGGAAGAGGTGCTCGCGCTCAAGCCGGAACTGACGGCCGCCGCCTGAGCCGGGCCAAACCCCAATCACACACCCCCCCCGTCGCAAAAATCCGGCGACGGCTGGTCGATGAGGTGTTGTTAAGGTTTAGCCGCACTTGACACGGACGAACAACATGGTTAAATCGGCGTAACCCCAAAGGGAACGGGAGAGGCCGATTGCCCATCCATCGTCTTCTCTCGTTTTCATTAGACGGGGAAACATCCGGGCGGAATCTGCCTCTTGACTTTTCAATTCATCGGTAGCC
>DATBWU010000228.1:0-24407 GCA_036514635.1 Anaerolineae bacterium
ACGCGGCGGGGGGCGCGCCAGGCGGGGGTGACATGCGGACTAATTCTCTGACGGCTCCTAAGTATAACTCGTTACGCACTACGCATCTTTCCAATCGTGCTATACTCGCCAACATGGACTTGTTTGACCACGCTTTGAAAGAACGTTTGGCGACCGAAGCGCCGCTCGCGGCGCGGATGCGCCCACGCACGCTCGATGAGTTCGTCGGCCAGGCGGACATCGCCGGGCCGGGCCGATTGCTGCGTCGCGCGATCGAAGCCGACCGGCTGTTCTCGTCGATCATCTTGTGGGGGCCGCCCGGCACAGGCAAGACGACGCTGGCGCAGATCATCGCCAACTCAACCCGATCGCATTTCGAGACGATCAGTGCCGTGTTGGCCGGTGTGGCCGATTTGCGCCGCGTGATCGCTGACGCGAAAGAGCGGCGCAAGTTGCACGGCCAGCGCACGATCCTTTTCGTCGACGAGGTCCATCGTTGGAACAAGGCGCAGCAGGATGCGCTGCTGCCTCACGTCGAAGACGGCACAATCGTCCTGATCGGTGCGACGACCGAGAACCCGTATTTCGAGGTGATCTCCGCTCTCGTCTCGCGCTCGCGCATCTTTCAACTCAAGGCACTGACCGACGACGACGTGCGCGCGATCTTGCTGAACGCACTCTCGGACGCGGAGCGCGGCTACGGGGTGCGCAATGTGAGAATCGGCGACGATGCTCTGGCGCACTTCGTCAACATCTCCGGCGGCGACGCGCGCAATGCGCTCAACGCGCTTGAGCTTGCGGTCGAATCGACGCCCCCCGAAAACGGCGCGGTTCACGTCACGCTCGAAGTCGCGCAAGAATCGATCCAACGCCGGGCGATTCTGTACGACAAAGACGGCGACGCGCATTACGACACGATCAGCGCCTTCATCAAATCGGTGCGCGGATCGGATCCCGATGCGGCATTGTACTGGCTGGCGAAAATGCTGTACGCGGGCGAGAGTCCACGCTTCATCCTGCGGCGCTTGTTGATCCTCGCCGGTGAAGACATCGGCCTGGCGGATCCGATGGGGCTGGTCGTTGCTAACGCCGCCGCGCAAGCGTTTGAGTACGTCGGCTTACCGGAGGGAATTTATCCCATCGCCGAGGCGACGCTGTACCTCGCCACCGCACCCAAGTCGAACAGCGCAGGCGCCTACTTCAAGGCGTATCAGAAGGTCGAGGAAGAAGGCAAGGTCAATGTGCCGAAGCACCTGCAAGATAGCAACCGCGACGCGAAGAGCCTCGGCCACGGCGAAGGCTACGTCTATCCGCATGAACTCCCCGGCCATCACGTCGGCCAACAGTATCTCCCCACAGCGCTGCTCGGCACGTACTTCTATGCTCCCTCACAAGAAGGCTACGAGGCGCAAGTGAAAGATCGCCTCGCCCGCTGGCGGGCTGCGCAGGAGAAAGCGCTGGACCTGGCCGAGACGCAAACGCTGGCCGATTTATCCGTCCCGGAAATCATCGCCATCAAACAGAAGATCGCCAAGCGCGCGGGCTGATCCGGCTGAAACTTTTCCTCCGCCGCGTGCTCTCTTCCCTCTTCCGCAGAGAGGTGAGAAGGCGGTTGGTGGATGAGGTGGGAGAATCCGACTAAAGTTGTAGAAACTCTAACCGACGAACATCTTGACTTTATGATTGTCGTATGGTACAGTCAGCCCACCTTACGAAAGGATAGGCGCACGTTGATGAACACCTTCAGCATCATCTTCAACGACTATCGGCCTCGCATCGCTCCCGCAGGCAGCGGTGGTGTCGCCCTGTCGTATTGCGCCTATTGCCCGTAGAAGGACTTTACACAACTTCGCAGGCCGTGGCGCATACGTAGCCCACGGCCTTTTTGTTTGTTCTCGCATTGCACTTGTATGCCGAGGCCGTGGGCAGATCGCTCACGGCCTTTTTGTTTTACAGCATCTGTTGAGGAGAGAAGAAGATGGACCAGTCAATCGCCGTACACATCGAAAGCGCCCTGAAGACCTTCGGCGGCAAAGGTAACCGTTGGTTCGCGCGGAAGAACGGGTCGAACGGCCACATCCCCGAAGGCGCAAAGGTCGCCGTCGATCGCGTCTCGTTGGAAGTCAAGCGTGGTGAGATATTCGGCATCCTCGGCCCGAACGGCAGCGGCAAGTCCACGCTGATCCGGTTGATCGCGACGCTGCTCCTCCCGGACGGCGGACGGATCACCGTGTTCGGCCACGATGTGATGCAGGAGCCGCGCGTGGTGCAGACGCTGATCAACCGCGTGTCGGTCGAGGCGAGCTTCTTCAAGAAACTCTCGCCAATGGAGAACTTGATGTACGGCGCGCGGTTGTACAACGTCAAGCCCGACGAGGCCAGGCAGCGCGCCCGCAAGATCCTGGTGCGGCTGGGATTGGAAAAGCGCTCGTTCGATCAGCCGATGGAAGAGATGAGCCGGGGCATGCAGCAGAAGGTCGCCATCGCCCGCGCGTTTCTCAGCTCGCCGATCGTGCTTTTGCTCGACGAGCCGACGACCGGCCTCGATCCGCACTCCAAGCGCGAGGTGCAGACCTTTGTCCGCGAACTGCGCGACACGCACGACACGACGATCCTGCTGACAACGCACGACATGTACGAGGCGGACGCGCTGTGCGACCGCGTCGCCATCATCGAAGGCGGCCAGATCGTCGCGCTGGATACCCCCGCCGGGCTGAAGCAGCGCATCCCGCACAACGGGCACGAACCGACGCTAGAGGACGTGTTCCTCGAACTGACGGGCAAGCGATTGGTGACCGAAGAAGACGATAAGTAATCCGTAACGCGTGACGCCTCTCGGCGCGCTCCAGTGTGGAGTCAAAACGTCACCCGTTACGCGGCAGGTCGAGAGGTGTGACATGAATACGAGGATTCTCTTGGGTGAGCATACGCGCCTGACGGCGCTGACCTCCGATAGCGATATTTCAGTCATGAAGCGGTGGACGGCCCACGCGGCGTCGTGGCGGCTGCTGGATACGCCCAACGACGGCGGGTTCGCGCCGGAGTACGCGGAGCGCGAATCAGGCGAGCGGGCGGGTCACTTTTACTTCCTGATCTACCCGTTGAGCGGCGAACAGCCGATCGGCCAGGCCGCGCTGTTTGGCATCCGCTGGCCGACCGGCGAAGCGTGGCTCACCGTCGGTTTCGGCGACCGCGAGGCGTGGAACGAGCGCTACGGCGTCGACGCGCTGAAGGTGCTCCTGCGCTTCGCCTTCGGGGAGTTGAACCTGCGACGCGTCCGGCTGGGCGTGTTCGACTACGACGCACGTGCGATCCGATCGTACGAGGAGGCGGGTTTCGCCATCGAAGGCCGGATGCTGCAGGTAGCGAGCCGAAACGCCGGAGTGAAGGCGGGTGTCTACATGGGCCTTCAGCGTGAGAGCTGGGAACTGCCAAGTGCTGTGTAAAATGTGCTGCGTGTTGCGTAAAGCACGAACGATGCAACACGCAGCATGGAAATGGGAGCGAACGACATGAGCGCATTAGCACAGGAATTCAAGGCGAGTTACGCCTTCATCGAGCGGAACTTCAACATCGTCAAGCGCTACTGGGCGTGGGAATTGGTGTGGCTGACGTACACCATTGCCAACAGCCTGGCGGTGAGTTACATCGGCCTGGGCATGGAGCAGATCGGCGGCAAGGGCGTCGACGGCAAGTATCTGGTGCTGTACCTGGCCATCGGCACAATCGTGTGGCGCTACCTGGCCGTGATCTTTTACTGGGTCACCGACGTCGTCGGCCTGGAGCGCTGGGAAGGCACGATCGAGTACACGCTGATGGCGCCGATCACGCGCTTCATGCACATGCTGGGGCAGACGGCATTCGCCGTCGTATACAGCTTGGTGCACACCGCCGTGGTGTTGGTGGCGACAGTGCTGTTCTTCGAGATCAGCTTCGCCAACGCGAATATGCTCGGCTTCGTGATACTGCTCATCGCGGGCAGCCTGTCGTTCATCGGTATCAGCATCGTCGGCTCGGTGCTGCCCTTGCTGTTCCCGGAGCGTGGCAGCCAGATGACGCACCTGATTATCGCGGTGCTGCTGCTGGTGTCGGGCGTGTACTATCCGGTCAACGTTTTGCCGGAATGGTTGCAGTTCTTCGCCCAACTGTCGCCGGCGACCTACGTGCTGGACGGTTCGCGCGAGGCGCTGTTGAACGGCGCGCCGACCGCGAGCCTGTGGGGCTACGTCTGGCCGCTGATCGTGATGGGCGCGATTGCCATCCCGATTGGCTTGCGCATCTTCCACTGGGCCGAGCACTACGCCAAGCGCACCGGCAAGCTGCACCGCAACGGATAACACTGCTCACTGATTACTGCTCACTGATCAGTAGTCAGTAATCAGTAAGCAGTGATGATGAGATGAGACTATCAACACGAACAGATCACAGGAGTATTAAAATGGCAACTCAACTCGAAACAATCGACATTCGGCTCCCCGCGCCTCCCGATCTGCCGGGGTACACCTGGCGGCCGATTCGGCGCGAGGATGTCCCGGCAATGTATCAGATGCTGCTGGCCGTCGAAAAAGCCGACGACTGGCACATCGTCAACACGCTCGAAGATGCAGTCCGCGAATTCGACGATCCGTGGAGCGACGCCGAGACCGATTCGTGGATGGTGATGGCGCCCGATGGTCGGGTCGCGGCGTTCGCGCGCACGTTCCTCAATCCGCAGGCGGAAGAAGAGAATCGCTGCTTCTTGTGGATCGAGATTCACCCCGATCATCGCGGAGACGGGCTGGACGACTTCATGCTCGGCTGGGCCAAGGCGCGCGCCCGGCAGCGCCTGGGCGCTGTGAGGAACGATCTGCCGCGCGTGATCCGCACAGGCACGCAAGATACCCTGGTCGATCGGATTGCCCTGCTGGAGCGGCGCGGCTTTCAGCCGGTGCGCTATTTCTACCGTATGCGCCGCGACCTGCGCGAGCCGATCCCGGAGAAGCCGCTGCCCGATGGGCTGGCGCTGCGCACCTGCACGCCCGATCTCAGCGAACCGGTGCTGGCGGCGCTCAACGAAGCGTTCCGCGATCACTGGGGCTTTGAGTCGATCAGCGAAGAGGACTGGCAACGATTCTTCATCGCGCGCTCCTCGTTCCGGCCCGATCTCACGTTCATCGCGATGGACGGCGATCAGGTGGCGGGCGTCAGTTTCAACACCGTCAGCCCGGAAGAGAACGCGCGCCACGGCATCAACGAGGGCTGGATCGCCGAGCTGGCCGTGCGTCGGCCCTGGCGCAAGCGCGGCGTCGCCACGGCGCTGCTGTGCGAGTCGATGCGCGCCTTCAAAGCCGAAGGGTTGGAGTATGCCACACTGGGCGTCGACACCGAGAACCTCAGCGGCGCGTTGCGCCTGTACGAGCGGGTCGGTTTTCGCGTCGTCAAGCGGTTCATTCAGTTCACAAAGCCAATAGGGTGAAACGTAAAACGTATTACGAAATACGTTTTACGAACGACTACCATAAGGACATGACCATGACGCTTCACCCACTCAAAGAACGCACTATCCTGCGCGATCTGGGCGACGGGCTGATCTTGCGCCGATCGATTCCGGAGGATGCCGAGACGCTCGCCGCCTTCAACGGGCGAATTCATAGCGATGCCGGTCCCGATCAGCCGGATGAGTACGTCGCCGCGTGGACGCGCGATTTGCTGCGCGGCGACCACCCGACGTTCAACCCGGGCGACTTCACGATCGTCGAAGACACGCGCACAGGCGCGATCGTGTCGTCGATGAACTTGATCTCGCAGACGTGGTCGTACGCAGGCGTCGAGTTCGGCGTCGGGCGACCTGAGATCGTCGGCACACTCCCGGATTATCGCTATCGCGGGTTGATTCGCGCGCAGTTCGATGTCGTTCACCAATGGAGCGCCGGGCGCGGCGAGATGGTGCAGGCCATCACCGGCATTCCGTGGTTTTATCGCCAGTTCGGCTACGAGATGGGATTGGAGTTGAGCGGCGGGCGATTGGGCTACGCGCCCCACGTCCCGAAGTTGAAAGACGGCGAGAGCGAGCCGTATCGCATCCGCCCGGTTACGGAGGGCGATTTGCCGTTCATCATGCACCTGTATCGGCAGGCGTCGCAGCGGCATCTCATCAGTTGCGTGCGCGACGAAGCCCTGTGGCGCTACGAAATCTGGGGCAAGAGTGATGCCAACGCGAATAAGAACGTGATGTGTGTGATCGAGTCGGCGGGCGGTGAGCCGGCCGGTTACCTGGCGCATCCGCCCCGGCTGTGGGGGCCGACACAGACGGCAACCTCTTATGAATTGAAACCGGGTGTGTCATGGGTCGCCGTGACGCCGAGCGTGATTCGCTACCTGAAGGCGACCGGCGAGGCGCACGCAGAGCGGGACAAGAAAGAGCCGTTCGGCGCGTTCGGGTTCTGGTTGAGCAGCGATCATCCGGTCTATCACGCGGCCGCCGATCGGCTGCCGCGCGAGCGCAAGCCGTATGCGTGGTACGTGCGCGTGCCCGACCTACCTGGCTTCATCCGGCACATCGCGCCGGTGCTGGAGAAGCGCATCGCCGAGTCGATCGTCGTGGGCTACAGCGGCGAGCTGAAGATCAGTTTCTACCGGACGGGACTGCGGCTCGTGCTGGAGAAGGGCCGCCTGACCGGCATCGAAGCGTGGAAGCCCCGGCGTGGCGATGACGGCGTGATGGCCTTCCCCGACCTCACTTTCTTGCAGTTGGTGCTCGGCTATCGCACGCTCGACGAACTGCGCTACGCCTTCGCCGACTGCTGGGTCGATACCGACGAGGCGCGCGCCGTGATCGAAGCGATGTTCCCCAAGCAGGCCTCGAACGTGTGGCCGGTGGCGTGATCGGCTGTCACGCTGTGTGTGCCGCGTGCATTTCAAGTTAGTGGCAAGGGTCGCGCAGCGGGCTAGCCTCGAAGAGGCTTCGTTCGTTCAGCCCGACGGTTCAGCGTCGGGCGCGGCTGGGCCGATAGCAGTCGCCACTTTTCTGAAATGCACCGTGTGTGCTGCACAGATGCCAAGTCGCAGATGATGGTGTATGATCAAGTGGATTCCTCTGTCTAACAAAGGACGCCATGAACTTCCTGCGACGACTACGAAAACTCTTGCTGACCAGCCGGCCGGCCCGTTTCGTAGGCCAGTTCAGCCACAATGCCCAACTGTTTCTGTTGTCCACGCTGATCGGCGGCATCACTCTGGCCGGCTTCAACCTCTTCTTCAACATCTATCTGCGGAGCAGAGGCTTTGACCTCGATTTCATCGGTGTGCTGAATGCCATCCCGGCGGCATCTGCCTTGATCGTCGGCGTGCCGATGGGCATCCTGTCGGATCGCATAGGCCGGCGGCGCGCGATGCTGATTGGACTGGGTACTGCCATACTGGGCGCATGGGGAGTGGTCACGGCGGACACGCGCGTGACGATGCTCCTCATGTCAGGCGTCATGGGCATTGCCAACTCGCTATACTACCTGAGCATGGCCCCGTTCATGATGCGCGCGTCGGGCGACAAGGAGCGCACACTCCTGTTCAGCCTCAATTTTGGATTGATGACGATCTCCGGCGCGGTCGGCAATCTAATCGCCGGGCAACTGCCGGCGTGGTTCGCACACGGACTGGGCGTCGGTGCAGAAAGCCCGGAAGCCTATCAGGCCGTGTTGCTGGCAAGCGTGTGGGGAGGCGGGATGGGGTTGATCCCGATCTGGTTGATCCGCGAAGGGCAGCGGCCTGACCCACGCCAAGCGCCGCCGATCGGTTTCGCGGACTTCCGGCGGCTGCTTCGCCGAAGTGTCTTGCGGATGGCCGTGCCTAACTTCGTGATTGGCCTCGGCGCGGCGACGCTGATTCCGTATCTAAACCTGTTCTTCAAAGGCCGCTTCCAGATCGATGACGGCTCGCTAGGCGTGCTGTTCAGCCTGTCGGCGATGCTGACCGGCGTGGCGACGATCGTCGGGCCGCGCATCGCCGAGCGGCTGGGTGGCAAGATCAAAGCCGTGGTCTTCACGCAGGGCACGTCAATCGCGTTTCTACTGATCATGGGTTTCTCGCCGTTCTTTCTGTTGTCGGGCGCGGCCTTCCTCGTGCGCGCTGCGCTGATGAATATGAGCACTCCACTGTACTCGGCGTTCACGATGGAACAGACGCCGGAACACGAACGCGGCGCGGTCAACAGCATGTTGCAGTTGATGTGGGAGGTGGGCTGGACGGTGGGGCCGTACCTCTCCGGCGTGGTGCAGGCACGTTACGGCTTCGGGCCGCTGTTCATCAGCACGGCGGTGTTGTATTGCCTGGCGATCGGGCTGACGTGGCTCTTCTTCCGAAATGCGGAAGCGCAAGCGAAATCGGCGGCAGCGGTGGCGTAGCGGGAAGGCTGGCCACGCTCCGCATCCGTTTCTATCCGTTTGTCCGCTTGAAAGTCCGTTGACCACCGCGCTTGGGAAAGTGGCGAGTCTGTGGTAAACTCGCCCCCCAGTACCTCCCCCCATCTCATAGCCAAGAGGGTCCCATGTCCGACTTAAAGCCGATTAACTTCACGCGCGGCATTCCTGCCGTCGAATCGTTCCCCATCGACGACATGATCGATGCTGCCGCCGCCGCACTCAAGCAGCACGGCTCGACGTTGATGCAATACGGCCCATCGCTGGGTTTTGCGCCGCTGCGCGAGTGGCTTGCGCAGCAACACCGTGTCGAGCCGAATCAAGTGATGCTCGGCAACGGCTCGCTTCAGCTTCTGGAGTTCCTGTCGCTCCTGATGATTCAGCCGGGCGACATCGTCTTCACTGAATCGCCCAGTTACGACCGCGCCATCACGCTGTTGAAGCGGCGCGGTGCAGAGGTCATCGGCATCCCCTTGGAATCGGACGGCCCGGACCTCGATGCGCTGGAAGGCCAGTTGCATCATCACGTTCCGCGTTTCTTCTACCTCGTCCCCGATTTCCAGAATCCGTCCGGCGTCACCTGCTCCGCCGAGAAACGCCGGCGTATCATCGACCTGGCCGAGCGCTATAACTTCCTGTTGGTCGAAGATTCGCCTTACCGGCATCTGCGCTATCGCGGCACGGACGAACCGTTGTTGTTTCGACTTGCTCCGCACCGGGTGCTGCTCATGAGCTCGTTCAGCAAACTGATCAGCCCCGGTATGCGAGTGGGCTTTGTGATGGGCGATCATGAACTGCTGGCGAAGATAGCGAAGATTGCGGAGGATACGTACATCACGCCGAACGTGCTGGCGCACGGCATCGCCTATGAGTGGTGTCGGCGCGGGTGTATGAAACCTCAAATCGAAAAACTCAAGGCGCTGTACGTGCCGCGCCTGGAGGCGTGCCTGGCGGCGCTCGAGAAACACATGCCCGACGCGCAGGCAGTTCGCCCCGAAGGGGGCTTCTTCGTGTCGGTCATTCTACCGCCGCCCGCGCCGTCCAAGTGGGTGCGCATCGCAGCGGCGCGGCATCAACTCAACCTGGCCGACGGGCTGGCGTTCTTCCCGGACGGCGGCGGCGAGCACTTCGTGCGTCTCCCCTTCTGCGCACTGACGCCGGAAGAGATCGACGAGGGCATCCAGCGTTTGGCGATGTCTGTGCAGGAAGTGAGCCGCCAGGCGGAAACCGTGTAAACAAAAAGCCTCCCGCAGGCTCGTAACCTACGGGAGGTCGTTATCCGTTTCCCATCCGTTTGTCCGCTTCGAGTCCGTTGATGACCGCTTGTCCGTTTCACATCCGCTGATAACCCGCCGCGTGCTTCGCCGCCTCCAGCGTATTTCGCATCAGCATCGCGATCGTCATCGGACCGACGCCGCCGGGCACGGGCGTGATGCAGCCGGCGACTTCCTTCGCCGAATCGAAGTCCACATCGCCGACCAGCCGCTGCCCGCTCTTCTTCGTCGGGTCGGGGATACTGTTGATGCCCACGTCGATGACCGCCGCGCCGGGCTTGATCATCTCGCCGGTGATGAAGCGCGCCTTGCCAATCGCCGCGATCAGGATGTCGGCCCCGCGCACCACACCCGGCAAATCGCGCGTGCGCGAGTGGACGATCGTCACCGTCGCATCGCGGTGTACCAGCAGCAGCGCCGCCGGCATGCCGACGATGTTGCTGCGCCCGACGACGACGGCGTTTGCCCCCTTAAAAGTGACGCCGGCCTCTTCGAGCAGCACGATGCAACCCGCCGGCGTGCAGGGAACAAACAGCGGCTTGCGCCCCTTCATCGCCAATCGCCCGATATTCACCGGATGAAAACCGTCCACGTCTTTTTCGATCGGGACGGTGTTCAGCACGGCCTCCTCGTTCAGGTGCGAGGGTAGGGGCAGTTGGACGAGGATGCCGTGGATCGCCGGGTCGGCGCCAAGCGAGCGCACCAGCGCCTCCACCTGCTCCTGCGATGCGTCGGCGGGCAGATGATGTCCCGTCGAGTGCATGCCCAGCTCCTCGCACGCCTTCTGCTTGGAGCGAACGTAGGTCGCGCTCGCCGGATTATCGCCGATGAGCACCGTCGCCAGGCCGGGGGTGATATCCTTCGCGGCCTTGAGCTGCGCGGCTTCTTCGGCTACCGCCAGGCGAACTTTCTCCGCGATCACTTTGCCGTCGATGAGTTGTGCGGTCAAGGAAACCTCCTATTGCATGTAGGCGGGTGGGCCAGAGACTTGCCTGGACAGGATAGCACACTTCGTGATGGCCTGGGGAGTGTGTTTCGTCATTCCACTGGCATGACACCACGGCGATGAGGCTGTTTCCGATCGTCCGGGTATAATTTTCGCATTCTATCCGTTTCCAGTCCGTTGACAGGCTGCCTTGCACAACACTGCAATGCCCGATCCGGCCAATCTCGCTCCTATGGAGACGGTGCGCCTGCAACGCGTCGATTTGCGATCGTTCCTGCCTGCGCCGTTGGCCGAGCGCTGGCGGCCCGATGTCGATCCCGCCACGCGCCGCGCGACGCTCACCTCGCTCTCGAATCTCCTCGGCGCGCTCACCACGTACCTGCCCCGGCATCTGCTATTCGACTTGATGAGCCAGCCCGAACCGGGCCGGTCACCTTCCACTCCATTGATTTTCCAAACAGGCTCTTACGTCGCGACGCGCCCGGCGCGCAGTTGTCGATGGATCGCGCGGCCCAGCCGGGCGATGCCCTCCTCGATCATTTCCTCTTTAGCGTTGCTGAAGTTCAGCCGCATCGTGTTGTGGCCGCCGCCGTTGGGGAAGAAGGCTGCGCCGGGCACGAAGGCGACTTTGTCTTTGATCGCCTCTTTCAGCAGTTCGGCGGCATCCATCGACTCGGGCAGCGTCAGCCACAGGAACAGGCCGCCCTGTGGCCGCGTCCAGCGCACGCCCATCGCCGGATCGGGGAAGGCGCGTTCCAATGCGGCGAGCATGACATCGCGCCGTTGGCGATAGACCTCGCGGATGCGCCTCACGTGCCGATCGATAAAGCCGCCGCGCGCCACCTCGTAGGCTACCATCTGATCGAAGCTGCTCGAATGCAGGTCGGTGCCCTGCTTGGCCTGCACCAGGTGATGGATCACGTCCTTGGGCGCGACAACCCAGCCCAGCCGCAATCCGGGCGCGAGCGTCTTGCTGAACGTGCTCAGGTAAATCGCGTTGCCGCCGTACTTGCCGTTGTTCTCGCACTTCAGGCGCTCGGCGTCCAGCACGACCAGCGGCTTGAGGTGCTCGCCTTCGAAGCGCAACTGGCCGTACGGATCGTCCTCGATGATCGGGACGCCGTAGCGATCGGCCAGCGCAACCAGTTCGCGCCGCCGCTCGAGTGACAGCGTGACGCCGGCCGGGTTCTGGAAGTTGGGCAGGATGTACATGAACTTGGGGCCGGTGCGCAGCGCGCCCTCAAGTTTGTCGGTCTGCAAGCCCTCCTCGTCGATCGGCACGCTGACGTAGCGCGCGCCGTACATCGTGAACGCCTGGATCGCGCCGAGGTAGGTCGGCTCTTCGACCAGGATGTTGTCGCCGGAGTTGATCAACACCTTGCCGATCAAGTCTAATGCTTCTTGTGAGCCGGTAGTGATCAGCACATTGTCGATGTCCACGACGATGCCATAGCGCGCCATGTGCCGGACGATCATCTCGCGCAGCGGCGGGTAGCCTTCGGTGATGCTGTATTGAAGCGCTTGCGCGCCCATTTCGGACAGCACCGTGTCGGCGGCGGCCCGGAACTCCTCGATAGGGAAGAGCTCGGGCGCAGGCAGCCCGCCGGCAAACGAGATCAGGTCGGGCTGCGCGGTCAGCTTGAGCAGTTCGCGGATGGTGGAACTCGTCATGCGCCGGGTGCGTTCGGCATAACGTTGGGTCCAGGGGGTCGTCATTCGTTTCTCCTTAAAAGTCCGGGGTTGGGGATAGCGAGGCAGGCGCGACTGACTGCCGATGCGTCCATCGACTAAAACGGGGCAGGCCCGTGTGCCCACCCCGTTATCCAACGTCAGGCATCTACGCTGGCGACGCGGCGAGTTGCTGCCGCGCCAGCTCCGCGCCGCGCCGTAGGGCCGCCTTGTTCAGTTCGAGCAGGCCCCGATGGCGCGGCGGCAAGTGGGATTCGAGCGCGTGCTCGATGGCGGCCGGCGGCAAGACCTGCACACAGGCGATCAGCGCGCCGAGCATGACCACGTTCAGCAGCTGGGTGTTGCCGATTGCCGTGGCTTCGTCGTTGGCCGGTATATCGATCGCGTGGATGTCGGCCCGCGTGGCGGGCAGGTTGATGATCGAGCGGTTGATCAGCAGGTAGCCTTGCTCCTTGACCAAACGCTGATACTTCTCCAGCGACGGGTTATTCAACACGATGGCGACACTGGGATTGCGCACCAGCGGCGATCCGATCTCCTCGTCCGACACGATCACGGTGCAGTGCGCCGTGCCGCCGCGCATCTCCGGCCCGTACGAGGGAATCCAGGTGACGTGCCGGCCTTCGTCCATCGCCGCGTAGGCCAGCAGTTGACCGGCGAACAACGCGCCCTGACCGCCGAAGCCGCTGATGATGATTTCGTGCTGCATCGCTTGCTCCACTTGCACAGTAAGTAAAACGCGAAGCGTAAAACGTAATCCGTATTTACGTTTTACGCGTTGCGTTTTAGTTCAAGACCTTGTAGTCGCCCGTCGGAAATGCCGGCAGCATATTCGTCTCGATCCACTTCAGCGCCTCGATCGGCTTCATGTTCCAGTTCACCGGGCAGGCCGACAGCAGTTCGACGATCGAGAAGCCGCGCCCCTGCAGTTGAGTCTCGAATGCGGCACGAATGGCTTTCTTGGCTTTGCGGATTTCGGCGGGATTGTGCAGGCTGCGCCGCACCGCATACGACGTGCCGTCGAGCCGGGCCAGCAGTTCGGCCATGCGAATCGGAAAACCGGTCAGCTCCACGTCGCGGCCTGCCGGCGTCGAAGTCGTCTTCATACCCGGCAAAGTCGTCGGGGCCATCTGGCCGCCGGTCATGCCGTAGATGGCATTGTTGATGAAGATGACAGTGATGTTCTCACCGCGCGCGGCGGCGTGAATGATCTCGGCGGTGCCGATCGCCGCCAGGTCGCCGTCGCCCTGATAGGTGAACACGACGCGATCGGGCAACACGCGCTTGATGCCGGTCGCCATTGCCGGCGCGCGCCCGTGCGCGGCTTCGGCGAAGTCGCAGTTGAAGTAGTTGTAGGCGAACACCGCGCAGCCGACCGGCGCGACGCCGATCGTTTTGTTTTGGAGGCCCAGCTCCTCGAGCACTTCGGCGATCAACCGGTGCGCTACGCCGTGGGTGCAGCCGGGGCAATAGTGCGTGTGCAGCGATGTCAGCGTGGCGGGTCGCCGGTAAACGAGCTCTTCGGCGAGTTCTTCGTGCTGGGGGACATTGAGCGTATCTTCGACGATCATAGACCCTCCCTGAGTTACCGGGATTCCGTGCGTTGCGCTTGCTCCTTCATGTGATAGGCCGACGATTGCGCCGTAGCCTGATCGAGTTTGACGATCTCGGCCAGAATTTCTTCGGGCAGCGGAACCATGCCGCCCATGCGCCCGTAGAAGCGCACCGGGGCTTGACCGGCCACCGCCAACCGCACGTCGTCCAGCATTTGGCCGGCGCTCATCTCGACGACCAGAAAGCCGCGCGCCTCGTCTGCCAGTTGTGAGATGCGATCTTCCGGGAAGGGGAACAGGCTGATCGGTCGCAGCAGACCGACCGGGATACCCTGCTGCTGCGCCATCTTGACCGCGCTCTGCGCCACGCGGCCCGCGGTCCCGTACGCCACGACGATCAATTCCGCGCCGTCGAGCATGTACTCGCGGTAGCGCACTTCTTCGGCGCGGATGCGCTCGATCTTGGCTTGCAGTTTCTGATTGAAGCGCTCCAGCTCTTCCGGCTGCAAGTGGATCGAGGTGATGACGTTGCGCGGGCCGCCGTCGTTGCCCGACAGCGCCCAGTCCGGGATTGCAGTGGGCAGCGGGCGCATCGGCGGCAGCTCGGCAGGCTCCATCATCTGGCCGATGTTGCCGTCGAGCAAGACGACGGCGATGTGCCGATGCTTCTCGGCCAGATCGAAGGCTTCCGCCGTCAGGTCGATCGCCTCTTGCACGGTGGCCGGGGCCAGCACGATCATTTTGAAGTCGCCGTGCCCGCCGAACTTGACGATCTGGTTGTAGTCGCTCTGGCTGGGCGCGATGTTGCCCAGGCCCGGCCCGCCGCGCATCACATCGACCAGCACCACCGGCACTTCCGACCCGGCGATGTACGACAGGCCCTCTTGCATCAGGCTGACGCCGGGGCTGGACGACGAGGTCATCACGCGCACGCCGGTGCAGGCTGCACCGTAGCACATGTTGATCGCGGCGACTTCGCTCTCGGCCTGCACGAAGGCGCGACCCAGTTCGGGCATGCGCTTCGCCATGTGTTCCAGCAGCTCGGTCTGCGGTGTGATCGGGTATCCAAAATAGGCCTGGCAGCCGGCGCGGATCGCGGCTTCGGCGATGGCTTCGTTGCCCTTGAGCAATTCCTTCGCCATGACATCTCCTGGTCTACGCTCGCGCGGCCACGCCGGGCGTTTTGGCAAAGCGGTACACGCTGATCGCCGCATCGGGGCAGATCACGGCGCAGATCGCGCAGCCGGTGCACTTGTGATCCGGGTCCGCCAGTTCGGCCGGTCGATACCCCCTGGCGTTGAACGTCTCCGCCATGCGGATGACATCCTTCGGGCAGACGGTGGTGCACAACTCGCAGCCTTTGCAGCGCTCGGTGTCGACGGCGATCCGTCCTTGTGCCATGTAGCCTCCGCCATCATCCTCCCGAAGGCCGTGAAGCGTGAAACCTGCGGGACGATTATCTAAGGTCAGCATAGACGAGTTGATACGGGAATTAAAGTGCAGGATGTCATTCCTGGCTGGCGACGATGCTCATTATGCTTATGACAATGCGCGGCATCGACACTCATCTCCAGCACGGCCTACGGGGCCTTGAAATCGATGCAGACCACTCCATTCAAAAGACATTTAACCAGGTGACCGGCACTTCCACCCCCTTCGGAGTGCCGGTCGCCTCTGTTGAGGAGTTTAATAGACAAACTCGCGGATGTCGTACTTGGAAATGATCGGCCCGCCTGATTCAAAACGCAAGCCGGCCCGGATGGCCTGGCGCTGCGCGCTCATCTCCTCGGCGCTTGACGGGCGGATGCCCGCTGCGCGCGCCAGCGCCGGGTAGCGCGTGTCGTCGTGCTCGATCAGATTGCTGAAATACACGATGTCTCGCTTGTCGAGCGGCATGGCGTTGAGCGCGGCGATCGTATCGGCGATGTGGCCGGCAGCATAGCGATCACCACCCAGCCCGATCAAGACGATCAGGCTTACGGCGATGCCTGCCGATTTCAGCGCGCGCACCGTGTCGATTGCATCACGCGCCGCGCCGGGCTTGCGGACGAACGCCAGCAGCGGATCGTGCCCGCTCTCCAGCCCGATGCTCACCCGCTTCAACCCGAGCGCCGCCAGTTGACAGTATTCGTCGATCGACTTCTTCGTGCCGCTAAACGCATCGAGGAAAGCGTAGACCGGGTGCGCGCCGAACTCTTCGCGCGCGATCGCCAATAGATTCGCCAGGCGGCCAAAGGGGATCGCCAGCGCGTTCGCCTCGCCGAGAAAGATCGAACGCCGCATCGTCAGCGAGTCGCCCATGAAGGCGCGCACTGCGCGCGCGTGCTCGCGAAACTGGTGTGGCGTTTTGATGCGGAAGCGCTGCCCGACGTAGAAGTTGCAGAACGTGCAGGTGTTGAACGAGCACCCCACCGTCGCCTGCAGGATGAGCGCGAGATACTGGTCGGGCGGCAGGATGCCGATCGGGTCGTAGACCTGAGCGAATCGCTCGCCGTCGAGCGCGGCGGCCCGCGCGTCGAAGCGCGCTGCGCGTTCGACCAGGCCGGGCAGCGCGTCGTCGTCGGGTGCGATCGTCCAATCGATCTGGCCTGCGATCAGCGCCGCGCCGAGTTCGCGCATGCGCGCCGCGCTCTCATCGATCAACGGTGCAGCCTGCCGTGGACTGAGCCAGTGCCGCTGCCGCGCGCCGCCCTCCGACCACTTCTCCAATACGCGCCCGTCGAGGCCACGCCGGAAGGTGTGGCCGCCGACCCAGCGGCTCCACAAGCGCCCGGCGCGGTCGCACGTCAGCGACTCGATGTTATCGATCATCACGGTCAGCGCGCCGTCTTTCAGGCTGCCCGCCAGTTGATGGCCCGTCCACGTTCCGCTGAAGAGCACGCCCTATCTCCCAGAGACTATCTTAGAACTCACCACCAGGACACCACGCCTCGTCGTGTCCTGCGCTTCGCGCGGGCGACGCGCTAGGCGAGCGCGCCGCCGGCTCTCTGTTGGAGAGCAGGAAACGGCGAGACACCAAGAAAGCCCTTAAATCCAGGGTAGGCGCAGCGTCTATCTCCTGCCAGTGTCGCTTGGAATGAACTGGGCGTGACAGTCCTCCACACCGATCCAGGCGCTTCTGGCAAAACCAGGCTCTCCAGGTTTTGCAGGGATTTGTCGGGGCTTTCCATTGTCGTCGCCCGGTTGACTTCCACGCTTCGTAACTGCTCACGTGGCGTCGCCGAGAAGTCCCCTCTCCGCTGCGCTACGGGGGACGTGTGAACGTCCCGGCTGATGGCCTGAAAGTCGGCTGAAGCCGACTGGCGGATCAGCCGGGTTCACCCGGCTTCCCTCTTTTCAGCCCGGAGTTTGAACTCCGGGCGATAGCTTCCACGCCTGCAGCCGGGCGGTTCACCGTCTGGCGTTCCCGGTCAAGGCGTAGCGCCTGGCTTGAGAAGCCCCGAAGAAATTGAGTCGAGCTGGTTGGATCGCCGTGCATCCTGTGGTATATTGGCGTCCATCGACTCAAAAGGGGGATGGCCTTGAACCTGATCGTTCATTTGATCCGCGAAATGCGGCCCAAACAGTGGACGAAGAATCTGTTCGTGTTCGTCGTCGTGGTGGTGGATCAAAAGCTGTTTGTGCCCGGGCCGTTCTTCGGCACGCCGCTGGGCCGCTCGGTGTTGGGCTTCGTGCTGTTATGTGTGATGTCGGGCGCGGTGTACGTGCTGAACGACATCATCGACGTGGAGCAAGATCGGGCGCACCCCACCAAGCGCAACCGGCCCATCGCCTCGGGCGCGCTGCCGATGGGCGTGGCCTGGCTGGCCGCTATCGTGCTGCCGCTCGCAACGCTGCCGTTCGCCTTCGGGTTGCACCTCTATTTTGGCCTCTTGCTGATTCTGTACTGGCTCAACAACGTTGCCTACACGTTTCGCCTCAAGCACGTCGTCGTCCTCGACGTGTTCAGCATCGCGTTGGGGTTCGTGCTGCGCGTGGCCGCAGGTGTGATCCTGGTCAACACCGAGCGTTTTTCGCCGTGGCTGTATGCATTCACGACCCTGCTCTCGCTGTTCCTGGGTTTCACCAAGCGGCGCGGCGAGATCGTATCGCTGCAAGGGAACGCCAGCAATCATCGCGCCATCCTCGTCGAATACAATCTGCCCTTTTTGGACGGCATGATCTACACCGTAACGTCGGCCTCGATTGTGACCTATTCGTTTTACACGTTCTCCGCACCGAACCTGCCCGAAAACCACACGATGATGCTGACGATACCGTTCGTGCTGTATGGCATTTTCCGTTATCTGTATCTGGTGCACGTGCGCGGCGAGACGAAGCCGCCCGACGAGGTGTTGCTGAAGGACCGCGTGCTCCAGGTGACGCTGGCGCTGTTCGTCATCGCAGTGATCCTGGTCATGTACCAGCGCCAGTTGCTGGCGGTGCTGGCGCGCGTGATCGGATCGTGAGCCACCGGCATTGGCGATAGCGCCGGCGGAGGCGCGTCAACCGTGATCACGGCATCAGCCCCCGGCAAGGTCATTCTGTTCGGAGAACATGCGGTGGTGTACGGCCGCCCGGCGATTGCGGTGCCGGTGACGCAGGTCAAGGCGACGGCTTCGATCGAGCCGGGCCGCGCCGGGCGCGGCATGACGATCCTGGCAACCGATCTGACCCGCGCGATGCACCTGCGCGATGCACCTGCGGACGATCCGCTCGCCTCGATCGCTCGCCTGGCGTTGGCGCATTTCAACGCGCCCGAACCTGATGCGAACGTCACCGTCCACTCGACGATCCCGATTGCCAGCGGCCTCGGCTCCGGCGCGGCGGTCAGCACGTCGATCGTGCGTGCGCTGGCGAAATTCCTCAGCCGCCCGATCGACGAGGCGGCCCTCTCGGCATTGGTGTACGAAGTGGAGAAGCTGCATCACGGCACGCCCAGCGGCATCGACAACACGGTGGTCGTGTACGCCCGGCCCGTGTACTTCGTCCGTGGCCGGCCGATCCAGACGTTCAGCGTCAAGTGTCCGTTCACCATTGCCATCGGGGATACGGGTGTGAGAAGCCCGACCAAGATCGCCGTCGGCGACGTGCGCAGGGCGTGGGAAGCGGATCGCGCTCGGTCCGAGCGATTGTTCGATCGGATCGGCTCGATTGCGGAGCGTGCCCGCGCGGCTATTGAAGCAGGCGAGGTCGATGCGCTGGGGCCGCTGATGGATGAGAATCACGCGCTGCTGCGCGAGATCGGCGTGTCGAGCGACGAGTTGGAGCGGCTGGTGTCTGCCGCGAAGGAAGCCGGCGCGGTGGGAGCGAAGTTAGTCGGCGGCGGGCGCGGCGGCAACATGATCGCGCTGGTCGATGTGTCCACGCGCGAACCAGTGGAGCAGGCGCTGATTGAAGCTGGGGCGAAGGGCGTGATTGTGACGGATGTGGAATGAAGAATGTAGAATGTGGAATGCGGAATGTAGAATGCAGAATGAAGGCAGGAAAACAGCACGCGGCTTGTGGCGCAGGTGTTCATGCTGCCACAGGCAGCCGACGAGTCGTCAGGTAGGCAACGCTCGTCCGGCAGTTGTACTGCCGGACGCAGCGAGTGGGGTGAGCCGCCACGATCGTCTCCATGCTCGTCTGGCAGTTGTACTGCCGGGCGTAAGGCTAATCGATGTCTCATCGTTACCGTGTCTTCTCCGATACCCATTACGCTTACTTCGTCACGTGCACCATCGTCGATTGGCTACCTGTATTTGAACATGAGGCCTACCGCCGGATCATTCTGGACAGTCTCGCCTATATCCGCGAACGTAAGCAGACTCAACTCAATGCCTTTGTAATCATGCCGACTCATTTGCATGTTGTACTTTGGCCCCAGGAAGGCATCAACCTTGCTGACGTATTGCGCGACTTCAAACGGTTCACATCGCGATCTATCTCTAAAGAAGCCTCTCGCCGTGGAGACCGTCGGTTCCTGAGCATCTTTGCCGCTGCTCGGCAGCAGGGTCGCGCACAAGACACATCACAGTACCAAGTGTGGCAGGAGGGCTCCCATCCGGAAGCTGTATACACCTTGGACTTTGCCCGACAGAAGATCAATTACATACACGCTAACCCGGTGCGGGCAGGGCTAACCACTGTGCCTGAAGACTGGCCATACTCTAGCGCTCGCACGTATCTTTTGGGCGAGGAAACTTATCCGCCGACTGACATGCTGCCCGCGTGACCGGTGTTGGAACAGCAGTACAACTGCTGTTCCAGCATGAGGCCATCATGGAAACGGTTTTCCTGAAGCTCGGTGGATCGATCATTACTGACAAGACACAGGTCGAGCACGCGCGCGTCGATGTGATCGGGCGGCTGGCCCGCGAGGTGCGCGCTGCGCTCGCTGCGCGCCCGGAACTGCGGCTCGTGCTCGGACATGGCAGCGGGTCGTTCGGGCATGTGGCAGCGCGGAGGCACGGGACGCGCGAGGGCGCGCACGACGCGGCCGGATGGTTTGGCTTTGCGGAGGTCGCTGCCTCGGCGGCGCGATTGAATCAGATCGTGGCGGACATTTTCGTCGAGGAGCGCGTGCCGGTCGTCAGCCTGCCGCCTTCGGCCAGCGCGCGCTGCGAGGATGGGCGGCTGGCCTGGCTCGACACCGCTGTCTTGCATTCACACTTGAAGAACGGCCTCGTGCCGATGGTGCACGGCGATGTCGCGCTGGACAGCGTGCGCGGCGCGACGATCGTTTCGACCGAAGATGTGTTCGCCTACCTCGCGGATGAAATTGAAGTGGATTGGGTGCTGCTGGCCGGTGAAGTGGCCGGTGTGTTTGCCGATGCTTCCCTGACCGGCGAGGTGGTCCCGCTGATTACACCAGGCACGTTCGCGCAGCTCGCGCCGGGACTCGGCGGCTCTCACGGCGCGGACGTGACGGGCGGCATGGCGGCGAAGGTGCGGCAAATGATCGACTGGGTGCAGGCGCATCCACGCACCTCCGCGCGCATTTTCTCGGCGGCACAGCCGGGCACACTGGAGCGCGTGTTGATCGATCCGCATGCGGCGGTGGGTACGGAAATACGGAATTACGTAATTACGTAATTACGTATCATTCCTCAGGGTTCACTCACATGTTCCCTCGTTTCCGCGATTACGCTTTGATTCTCACCGGCGCGCTGATCGTCTCATCGAATCCGCAAGCCTTCGTCGTCATCGGCGAGGCGTACGAAGCGCTGGGTGAGGGGTTCAAGCCGCTGAAGCCGTCGTAACGGCGGGTCGCTCGGAAGTTGTCTTAACGCCCGATTGTGATGAAGGCCGCCGGGCCGTTGAGCTCGTTAATTCGGTCGATGAGCCACAGGATTTCGTTGGGGAACAAACGGATCAGGTACAACGCGGCGACAATCAACAGGAGGGGCGTGAACAAGCCGCGTCGCCGGGCAAAGGCGACGATCAAAATAATCATGATCACCAGATCGACCCAGCCGATGGTGAACGTGAACTGGGAGGGAATCCCCTGTTGCAGCATGGCGTTTGTCCTCCTTCCTGGCAGGCGGTTGAGGCTGGATTATATACCAATGCTCTCAGGGTGTCTCGCCGTTTCCTGCTCTCCAACGGAGAGCAGGCGGTGCGCTCGCCTAGCGCGTCGCCCGCGCGAAGCGCAGGACACGGCGAGGCGTGGCGGCTTGGTGGTTAATGATCAGGGCCAGCACACTCGCCCGGTTGTATGCAGACTCCGAACCGATGTACACTACAGACATCCTGGGGAGGATGAATAGAATATGTCCGACCTCGACCTGGCGCCTCTGCGCTTTGCGCTCGCCGAGTTTGCCCCGCAGGGCCGGACGGCTCTGCTGCCCGCACTGCACACTGCCCAATCAATTTACGGATACCTGCCCGAACCGGTCGCCGCCGAAATCGGCCGCGCGCTGAACGTGCCGCTGGCCGACGTGTATGGCGTGATCGACTTCTACACGCTGTTCTATCGCGAGCCGGTGGGCCGGACGATCGTGCGCGTGTGCACCGATCCGGCCTGCGCGTTGCGCGGCGCAGATGCGGTGCTCGACGCGGCATGCCGCAAAGCGCGTGTGTTCTGGAAAGGCAATATGTCCGCCGATGGCTTGTACTCCATCGAGCGGTCTCCGTGCCTGGGCTTGTGCAATCTGGCGGTGGCGGCGAGTGTCACACGCTCGGAGCCTGAGTCTGCACGAACGCGCAGCGTGTCGTTGGGGCACGTCACGCCGAATGACCTGGACGATGTTTTCGCCGGGCAGGGTGCTGCCGCCGATGACTTCGTCGGCGGTGACGTGCGCATCGTCACGGCGTTGTGCGGCGAGAATCGACCGGCGACGCTGGCCGAATACGAGGCGAGTGGTGGGGTGCAGGCGCTGCGCAGGGCGATAGGGCATTCGTCATCGGGGGATGACTCCTACCGCCGGGCATCAATCATCGACGCGGTGAAACAATCGGGCCTGCTCGGGCGTGGTGGCGCGGCGTTTCCGACGTGGATCAAGTGGGATGCGGTATCCAAAGCGCCGGGGAAGGAAAAATATTTCGTCGTCAATGGCGACGAATCGGAGCCGGGCACGTTTAAGGATCGGATTCTGATGGAGCGCGATCCGCATCGTTTCATCGAGGGCGCGATCATCGGGTCGTATGCTATCGGCGCGCACAAGGCATACGTCTATATTCGCGGCGAGTATCCGGCGGCGCAGGAGCGCGTCGCGCTGGCGCTGGCCGAGTGGCGAGCCGCCGGCTATCTGGGCGAGAATGTTCTGGGGTCGGGCTTCGATCTGGATGTCGAAGTGCGCGCCGGCGCGGGTGCGTACATCTGCGGCGAGGAAACGGCGCTGTTCGAATCGATCGAAGGCAGGCGCGGCTTTCCGCGCGTCAAGCCGCCGTTCCCCACCGAGTATGGCCTGTTCGGTATGCCGACCGCGATCAACAACGTCGAGACGCTGGCGGCAGTGCCGTACATCGTGCTGAACGGGGCCGAGGTCTTCGGCAGGATCGGAGTGGGGAAATCGACCGGATCGAAATTGTTCTGCGTGTCGGGCGACGTGGCGCGCCCGGGATTATACGAAGTGCCGTTCGGTGTGACGCTGCGCCATCTGCTGGACGACCTGGCGGGTGGAGTCGCCGGCGGGCTGAAAGCGGCGCTGATCGGCGGTGCGGCGGGCGCGTTCGCCGCCGAGAAAGACCTCGACGTTAAGCTGACCGTCGAAGACCTGCGCGCGGCCGGCCTGCCGCTGGGGTCGGGCGCGATCATTGTTTTCAATCAATCGCGCGATATGCGCGACGTGCTGGCGCGGCTGGCGCGCTTCTTCGCGCACGAGTCGTGCGGTAAGTGTTACCCATGCCAGTTGGGTACGCAGAGGCAGATGGAGATTCTGGATCGGATCGCCGGCGGCCAGATTCAGGCCGGCGATCAAGCGCGTCTTTCCGACGTGGGCTGGACGATGACCGATGCATCGCTGTGTGGACTGGGCCAGACGGCGGCAATGGCCGTGCAGAGTGCGATGAAAGTGTGGCCGGAGTTGTTTGTGTATGTCTGAGGGCGTTGTGAAATTTACCTATCACGAGTATCGCGGTGAGTGGAAAGCCGTCGAGGAAGACGTCATCGAAGAAGGCTTTGTCTCGATCTTCGTAAACGGCCAGGAACTGGCGACGGTGATGTGCAGCCCGCGCGAGCAGGATCGGTTGGCGCTGGGCTTTCTGTGCAACGAGGGCATTATCACCAGCCTGGACGACGTGCGCGCGGTGCAGGTTTGCCCGTCGGGCGCGTGCGTCGATGTCTGGCTGAAGCGCGCTGACTTCGTGCGGCCTCAGCGGTTGATCCTGACTTCGGGTTGCGGCGGCGGCGTGACGTTCGACGATCTGTCCGAAGCGGTCGAGCCGCTGAACTCGCAGGTGACGATTTCGCCGGGGCGCTTGTCTGAATTGATGATCGAGATGCAGCGGCGCGGGACGCTGTATGCGCGCTCGCGCGGCGTGCATACCTCGGCGCTGTCGGACGGCGAGCGGCTGATCGCGCTGGCCGAGGACGTGGGTCGCCACAACACCATCGACAAGCTGCGCGGCGCATGCCTGATCGAGAAGATCGATCCGCACGGGATGATTCTGCTGTGCACGGGGCGCATTTCGTCGGAGATGATCAACAAGGCGGCGCGCATGGGTTGCCCGATCGTCGCCTCGCGCACCTCGCCCACGTCGATGTCGGTGCAACTGGCGCGCGAATGGAACCTCACGCTGGTCGGCTACGCGCGACGCGACTCGATGAACGTGTATGCTCACGCGGAAAGGCTGAGGGATGAAGGCGGAGGGAGGAAGTGATCGCGCCTCACGTTTTACGCTTTAAGAGGGTGTTTTAAAACCGTCACCGCGAGCCGCCGCCACGCCCTGTCCGGCGCTCCGCGCCGGGGGCGCGCTAGGCGGGCGGCGTGGCGGTCTTGTGCGCAGAGATTGCTTCGTCGCTTTGCTCCTATTCAGAAACTTCTCGACCTGGGTCATTGCGAGGAGGCCGTAGGCCGACGAAGCAATCTCCCACTTGGGCCTTGAGATGGCTTCGCCGCCGCTGGCGGCTCGCCATGACGCGGCTGGCGAGTTTCTTTCTTCAAGCATA
>DATBWU010000229.1:0-2672 GCA_036514635.1 Anaerolineae bacterium
ACGTTCGCGCCGAGGCACGACGTCCTACGAACGGCAGCGCCAATAGCGGCGGCAGTAGAAGAAGGGCGTATAGAGCCGAAGGGTAAAGGAAGGAAAGGGTCATAAAGCGTGAAACGTAAAACGTAATCAGGGGAGCGGCATGTCCTGTAGCAGGTCGTTCAGTGCGCTCCAATCAACGTCTGCATTTTCCTCAAAGTCGCCAGATGTAACCTCGTACACACCGCTTTCCTCGCGGATGGCATGTTTCCGTTGATCGGGAATCATGGTCAGCAACAGGCGGAGGATTTCGGCCAGGAGCTGCAATCGATGCTCAACAATTGCTTCGCCCAAGACATGTCGCCCCTTGAAATACCAGTCTCGACTCTCGCGGGCTGAACCCAAAGCGTATTCGTAAAAGCGCGCACGATCCTTGCCCGTCCCGCGCGAGTAACCCTCGGCAACATTCGCGCCAATGGAGCCAACCGCCTCGTACAATTGACTGGCGAGGTTGAGCGTACGACGATCCTGCATCAACTTCGTGACATCGTGCCATGCCAAATCGCCAAGCAGCAAAGCCAGACGATACGCCTTCATCTTCCACAACGAATCCGACGTGATTGCCTCTGGCACTGCCTTTTCCCAATCCGAGTAATTCATTTCCCTCCTTTCACGTTTTACGCTTTACGTTTTACGTGCCACGTTTTAGCAGTCGCACCACCTGCCCCCGATACGCGACCAACCACTCAACCACAAGCAGCATCAGTGCCAGCCAGGCGATGGGACGCCACCATTCATCTCGCGCGCGCGGCAATTCCTGAGCGCCAGGTGCACCCTCGCCCGAAATCGCCAGCGCCTGGCGCGGTGCGACATTGGATTCATTGGCATTGAACAGGTTGACGGTGAATCGACCCAGGTCGCGCGATTGGCCTGTCTCATCGTGTGCAGTGAGATCGTACACGCCCACCTGATCGGTCTGCGCGAAGGTTGCACTTCCGCCGGAAGGCGTCAACGAGTACGACTGATCATCGGGCGCGCGCACGAGAATCTCGGTCGCCCACGGCGGCGCGGGAATCGCCAGCGAGCGCCCCGGCTCGACGTTCGCCGGGAGGCCCGACGCGCCGCCCGGCACCAGGGCATCGACCAGGTTCGCGATTAGAATCGGGAACGCCACACGCAGCGGCAGATCGCTGCGGCGCAGATCGAAAGCGAGCACGCCCAGCCGTCGCCCATTCTGTTCGCCGACGATCAGCAGCGGCGCATTCGTCTTGCTATCGATCGCCACCGGGCGACCCCACGCCGGAAGCGCCAGCCGCGCAGCATCCTGCACCGCCACGTCACGCACATCGACGTAGCGCAAAATCGGATCGTCGACGGCGACGGGAACAGGCGCGGGCGCATCGATCCGCCCGGTCACCGAGAAGGCTTCAGTCGAGCGCGGCGGCGCGATGAAGAGCAGGTTGCCGCTGGGAAGCGTGCCGGTAGGGACGAACGAGTCAAATACGATTAGATGGTTTGTTGGTTGGCTAGTTGGTTGGTTGGATGGTTGGATGGTTGGATGGTTGGATGGTTGGATGGTTGGATCGCCGGGATTCGCGAGTGTGACTTCGACGTTCGGCATCAGGCGCAGCGCGGTCTCCAGAAAACGATTGCCCGGCCCGACGAGTCGCACGGCCACTTTTTCGGTTGACGGTGGGGCGGCCCAGGCCCGATCGTCTGTGGGTAGCGTATCCTGCCCTTCGAGTCGCGCTTCGTAGGCGAGAGCATCGCTGGTCAGACCGGGGAATGTGAGTGCCTGGGCTTTGCCCGCCGGCAGCGCCACGTCGCGTGCCGTCAACAGTTGCCCATCCGCAAACAGCACCAGCCGCCGCCGGGCATCCCCCACCCCGTAGTTGACCACCTGCACGAACACCGTCACATTGCGCCCGCCCGATTCGGCTTGTAGTGAGAATGCGCCGATGGCCTGGTTGTTGTTGTCATTGCCGATCGGAATGTAGCGGGCGCGGCCGGGCAGCGTAAACCCCGATGCATCCGGCAGGGTGACGCGCCCATCCGACAAAATCACGACCTCGCTGTCCGGCTCACGCGCGGCGATCGCGGCAGCCATCGTCAGCGCGGAAGTCATGTCCGCGCTGCCCCAGCCGGGCTGCAACGCAGCCAGCGCATCGATCGCCGCACCGGGATCGGTCGCGCCGGACACGGGCACACGCACCTGAGCACCCGCTTCGATGATCGTCACGCGCGCCGATGCCGGCAGGCTTTCGATCAGTCGCCGCGCCGTCGCCGCCGCCGCCGCCAGCCGGTTCGGCTCGACGTCGGTCGCGGCCATGCTCGCCGACGTGTCGATGACGAGGATGAGGTGCGAGCCGGCGGCGGCCTCGCTCCACGTAAACGGTCGCGCCAGCGCGAGGATGAGTGCGATCAGGAACAGCAATTGCAGCAAGAGCAGCCAGTTTGGTTTCAGGCGTTGCCACGGCGCATTGGCCGCCGTGTCGCGCACGAGCGTGCGCCACAGATAGGTGGAAGACACGCGCTGCCGCTCGCGTCGCAACTTCAGGAAGTACAGCGCGACGATGACAGGCAAAAGCGCGGCAAGGCCGAAGGCAAGTGGAGTGAAGAAGTTCATTGCAGAGTAATGCGTAAAAGAGAGCGTTCGGTAATTGCTGCGCCACTGGCCGCCCGACGATAAATCGTCG
>DATBWU010000230.1:0-2144 GCA_036514635.1 Anaerolineae bacterium
CGAATCAGCGAATCAACGAGCCGGCGAATCAGCGAGTCAACGAGTCGGCGAATCAGCGAGTCAACGAGTCGGCGAATCAGCGAGTCAACGAGTCGGCGAATCAGCGAATCAACGAGCGCAGGCTTTCTTCATTCTGCATTCTACATTCTACATTCTACATTCTACATTCTGCATTCTGCATTCTACATTCTACATTCTTCATTCTGCATTCTTCATTCCACATTCCAATTCTTCATTCACCGAGCCGCGATTTCAATCGCGCCGATGAGGGCGTGATCGCCGATGACAGTGCCGCCGAGATCGTACAGCGGCAGGCGCACGCCGTCATCGCGCGTGTACGCGCCCACCTCGAGCGGATACACGCCGGGCGCGGCTTCGACAGGAATCACGAAGCGATGCACCTGCGCGAAAGCATCGCCGGGAATCCAGTAATACGCCGGCACGTCGAGCAGGTCCTGCTGCGCCAGCACGGGTCGATCCGGATCGCCGGTCAGCGCATGGGTGAACAAAACTACTTCACGCTCCAGCGGTGACAGGATTCGCCAGTACGTCACCACGGAAACCGCCTCGCCCGGTCGCACCATCCTGCATTCTACATTCTGCATTCTCCCTTCTGCATTCTGCATTCTACATTCTACATTCGCATCCGTGCGGACATCGTAACCGATCAGCGTCAACGCGTGCCCGAAGTCGAGCGTCTGCGCCGGGGCGACCGCCGAGGCAAGCGCATCCGCCAACGCGCCTTCGCCGTCAAAGCGATAGACATCGAAGCGTGGACTGAAATCGTCGGCGCGCAGTTGAATTGAATCGATTCGCTCGGCGTGCCGATTGAACACACCGGCAAACACCGGATCGATTGGCGCGATCGTCTGCGTGATCACCTGCGCCGCTCCATCGGGGAAGATCAGGCTGGCGTGCGGCGCACCGGTCATATCGACGAACGAGGCGGTGAACCACCTCAGCGACACGTCCCGCCGACGTAGCATCATCGCCATTGAGTACGGGTCGTGAAAGCGGTTCGGGTAGATCGACGAAATCGCCACGACCGGGCTGGGTGCGGCTTCGCGATCCAGATAGCGCGCCATCTCAAACAGCGTCGAATGATAAGCCACGCGCACATCGCGCGCCTGCCCCCACACGTCGAAGTAATCGTGCGCTGTGCCGATCGCGATGACGACGATCCAGGCGACCAACACCACGGCGCGCAACACGCGCGGCTGGATCAGCCGCTTGAACCATCGCGCAACTTCAACCGCCCCGACGGCAGCGAACAGATACACGACCGGCTGCGCGGCAATCGATCGCAGGCTGCTGGCGACGACGCCCGTGAGCAGGCTGGGGAAGACGCCGACGAGCAGCCAAAACAACGCCAGCGCGTATTCGATGCGGCGAAACCGCAGGCAGGCCAGAACCACGCCGAGATAAAACAGCGCGCCGGTCACCCAGTCCAATATCGGGCGGTCGGGGATGTTGTACAGCCACAGGTTGTCGCCCTTGAACGTGAACATGCCCAGCGCGCCGATCGCGTTGCTCAACACCTCGGACGGATCGCCGGCGAACAATCGATCAATCGGGCCGCCGAGTTGCGCCAGGCGCGCTTCGGAACCGGGGTTGCTTACCAGATAGGCAAACATCGGCAGCGATAGCGCGACGCCGAGCATCACACTGCCGATGACACTGATCCAGTTCTGTTTCCAGGCCCGGCGATGAAAGATCAAAAGATAAAACCATAACAGCACGAACACACCGGGCAGCACGCGCGCGGCCATGTACGTGTACAGGCACAAGCCAACTAGCAAACCAGACAATGCATAGCATAACTTGCGTGAGGCGGTTCGGGAGGTATACAGCGCCTGCCATAGGAAATAGATCGAGGCGGTGAACAGTGTCGGGAGCAACGCCGAGCGGAGTGCCTGGCGATCGGTCGAGATCGCCCAGAACGACACGGCCAGGAAGGCCGAGGTCAGCAATGCGGTTGGGACGTCGAATGCGCGGCGGATCCAGAAGTGCGCCACGACGATCAGTAGCAGCCCGGCGAAGGCGGACGTCAGCCGCAGCGTCAGGTCGTGCGGCCCGAAGATCGGCATCAGCAGCGCGGCGGCGTAATCGTATAGTGGCTCGCGCCCGTAGCCGACCGTTTCGTA
>DATBWU010000231.1:0-10277 GCA_036514635.1 Anaerolineae bacterium
GGCGCTGGTCACAACGCCGAGCCTGATCATTCTCGACGAGCCGACCTCGGCGCTGGACGTGCTGACCCAGGCCAGCATCTTCAATGTGCTCAAGCGCATTAAGCAGGAGATGGAGGTCAGTTTTGTCCTGATCACTCACGACATCGCCACCTCCAGCGAACTGGCCGACCGTGTAGCGGTGATGTACGCCGGGCAGATCGTAGAAGTTGGCGACGCGCAACGCTTCTTTGCCGAGCCGCTCCATCCCTACGCGCGCAAGTTGATGGCCAGCGTGCCGAGGCTGCACGGCGACAAAGAGCCGGAGTTCATTACCGGCCAGCCGCCGAGCCTTCTCGATCTCCCAACGGGTTGCCGATTCGCGGCGCGCTGCCCCTTGCGCTTCGATCGATGCGTGCAAGACCCGCCCCTGATGGAGAAAGAAGAGCGTTTGGTCAAGTGCTGGTTGTATGTTTGAGGACAGGAGCAGCGCATGTCGACTGAGACGAATGCGGTCGTTACACAAGGCACACTCCAGGCAGAAGCGCCGGCCGTGGGAAACGGTCACACCGGAGCACTGCTGTCTGTCCAAGACCTGCACGTGTGGTTCGAGCTGCGACGCTGGGGGTTTGGACATGCCGGATATGTGAAGGCCGTGGATGGCGTGAACTTCCAGCTGGATTACGGCGAGGCGGTGGCCGTCGTCGGCGAAAGCGGCTGCGGCAAGTCCAGCCTGATGAAAACCATTCTGGGACTGTACCGACCCACCCAGGGCGAGGTCATCTTCGAGAACCACAGGCTCAACGATCTGAAGGCGCACGAAATGCGCTGGTATCGCTCGCATGTCGGCTATGTTCAGCAAGACCCTTACGGCGCGCTGCCGCCCTTCATGACCGTCCGGCGCATCCTGGAAGAACCTTTGATTATCAACAGGGTGACTGACAAGGCAGAGCGGACACGGCGCGTCCGCAAAGTGCTGGAAGAAGTCAAGATGGGTCCGGTGGAGGACTTCCTGCCCAAGTTCCCTCACATGCTTAGCGGAGGGCAGCAGCAGCGCGTGGTCATCGCCCGGGCGATGATCATGGAGCCGAAACTGATCGTGGCCGACGAGCCGGTGTCGATGCTCGATGCGTCGGTGCGCGTGGAGATTCTCAAGCTGCTGCGAGGACTACAAACCTCCCACAACCTGGCTGTCATCTACATCACCCACGACCTGTCTACCGTGCGCTACTTTTCAGAATATATCTTTGTGATGTACGCGGGCCGGTTGGTCGAGAAGGCGAAAGTCCACGACCTCTTGCACAACCCCAGCCACCCGTACACTCATGCGCTGCTTGCGGCGATCTCCGACCCGGATGCGCAGAACGCGACGAGGTTCAGAGAGATCCCGCCCGGCGAGCCGCCCAGCCTGGTCAAACCTCCCACAGGCTGCCGATTCCATCCGCGCTGCCCTCACTTCATGAAGGACCTGTGTGATGTCAAAGAGCCGCCGGATTTTCAATTAGAACCTGAACACTTCGCTGCCTGTTGGCTCTACCAATGAGACAGATGCCTCCCCTGCAAATCATCCTCATCGGCTTCGCCCTGGTCTTGCTCGGCTGGATCCTCCCTTTTCTGATGGTCCTGCACGTGATCGAGGCGGACTTCTTCTTAAGCTTCCTCTCCTATGCTGCGTCAGTCGGCGGTCTGCTGCTCGGCATTATCGGGGCAACCTTTTACATTCGCAGGGGCAAGCGATAATCTCCCTCTATTGACCCTCAGAGCGAAATCCCCCGTTTCTTTCTGAACGCGAATCGTAATATAATCCCCGGCGTCGAATTGCCGTGCCGCGAGGACTTATGACCGCCGCCACCATCCTCGTCGTCGATGATGACGTCCAGATCGCCGGCTTCCTCAGCGACCTGCTTCAGCAGATCGGCCATCGGGTGATCAACGCCTACCTGGCGCAGGAAGCGCTCGACCGGCTGGCCGCGCCCGATGCCTCTGGCATCGACCTCATTCTGCTCGACGTGATGCTGCCCGACATGCGCGGCACCGAGGTGTGCCAGCGCATCAAAGCCTCGCCGGACACCGCGCACATCCCCATCATCATGGTCACCGGCCTCGACAAGCCGTCCGACAAAACGCGCGGGCTGGAACTCGGCGCGGACGACTACGTGACCAAGCCGTTCGATCCGCGCGAGCTGGCCGCGCGCGTGCACGCCATGCTGCGCCTGCGCCGCGCCGAGCGCGAACTGCGCGCCCGCAATCGCGCGCTGGCCGCGCTCAACGCCGTGGCCGAGACGATCGGGCGCGCCGTCGAGCTGCCCGACGTGCTGAACACCGCACTCGACCAGGTGTTGGCGACGCTCGAGCTCGACGCCGGAACGATCACGCTGACGCACGCCGGCGGCCAGCAGGCCCCTGCCGCGCGCCGCTGGCAGAAACTCGATCTGTCGTCCGGCCTAGAGGCAGCTGAAGACGTTGTGCGCACCGGCCAACCGAAACTGCTCACGCTGAGTGTCTTGGAACACGAGCGCGCTGCCGCGTGCGTGCCGCTGCGTAGCCGTGACCGCGTCGTCGGCACGCTGCTCGTCGCCGGCTCGCGCACCATCGACCAGGACGGGCTGGACCTGCTCAGCGCGATCGGCAACACGGTCGGCGGCGCGATCGAGCGCGGTCGCCTGTTCGATGCCGCGCAGCGCCGCAGCGACGATCTGGCGATCCTCAACGACATCACCCGCGTCGTCACCTCGTCGCTGGAGCTGGACAATGTGTTGGCCCGCGCGATGCGCGGCATCCGCGAGCTGCTCCGCGTCGAAGCCGGGTCGTTGATCCTGGCCGACGAGGACAGCGGCGAGCTGCGCTTCCGTCAGACGCTCAACCGCGAGCAGGAGATGATCGTCGATACGACGCTGCGCCCGGGCGAGGGTCTGGTCGGGCAGGCGGTCACGACGCTCGAACCGCTGTTGGTCAACGACGTGTCGAACGATGCGCGCTTCTCGCCCAGCCTCGATCGACTGACCGACATCGCCATGCGCAACGTGCTGGTGGTGCCGCTCGTCGTCAAGGGGCGGGCCATCGGCGCGATCGAAGTGATCAACAAGCAGGACGGGCTGTTCACGCACGACGATCTGGAGATGCTGCAATTCCTGGCCGCGTCGGTCGCCGTCGCCGTCGAGAACGCGCGGCTGTATGGTGAGCTCGCCGAGTTCACGCACCAACTCGAACGCCAGCAAGAGCAACTGATCCAGGCCGAGAAGGTGGCCGCGACGGGCCGGCTGGCTGCGTCGATCGCACACGAGATCAACAACCCGCTGCAAGCCATCCACAACTGCCTGCACCTCGTCACGAATCGAAAACTCGAACCCGACAAAGAAGCCTACTACCTCAACCTGGCGCAGGAAGAAGTCCAGCGATTGATCGCCATCGTCCAGCGCACGCTCGACTTCTACCGCCCCTCGAAGGGGCGCGAGGTGCTGACCGACATCAACAACGTGATCGAATCGGTGCTGGCGCTGGCGAACAAGCGCGTCGAGCACGGCAAGGTCAAAGTGCGTCGCCGCCTGTCGCCCGATCTGCCCCGGCTGCAAGTGGTCGCCGATCAACTCACGCAGGTCTTTTTGAATCTGATCGTCAACGCCGTTGAGGCCATGTCCGACGGCGGCGATTTGACCATCACCACTCTCGTCAGCGGCGAGCGTGTGCACGTTCGTATCACCGATACCGGCCCCGGCCTGAATCCCGAGGAAGCCGAGCGTATCTTCGAACCGTTCTATACCACCAAGCGATCGGGAACGGGGCTGGGGCTGGCGATCAGTTATGGCATTGTTCAGCGGCACGGGGGTGAGATCACTGTCGAGAGCACGCCGGGCTATGGTGCGACGTTTACCGTGTCACTGCCGATCTCACGCGCGATGAGTGCGCAGCCGGTTGCATCCTGACCGCACCCGCTCCCGCCGGACACTTGCGCCGCGCTGCGCGCAGCGCAGTGCGGTGTGAAAAATCCGGCGGGCGTAAAACGGCGGATTGCTCATCCGCCGCCAGCGAGCCTAAAGCAAGCGGAAAGTGCGAAATCCAGGCTAAGGGCCTGTCTGAAAATTGCTCGAAGCCCGCGTCTCGCGGGCGTCCACTAAGAGCGTGTTTGGAAATGAGCATAAGCAGGTGACCGGCACTTCACATCCGGCTCTCAACGGCGGTTTCGTCCCGTCCACTGGATGGAAATGCACTCCCAAAGTGCCGGTCACCTTCCGCATCCATTGATTTTCCAACAGGTAGAGCGATGGACATCAACTCCAACTTTCATATTCTGGTTGTCGATGACGAAGTCGCCATGCGCGCCACGCTCGCCGAGATACTCAGCGGCGAAGGATACCGGGTCAGCACGGCGGAGAGCGGCGAAGTCGCGCTGGACACGCTGCGCCAGACGCCGATCGACTTGATGCTGCTCGACTTGAAGATGGCGGGACTGGATGGCCTGCAAGTGACCGAGGCGGCGCAGTCGAGCAGCCCGGACACCGTTATCGTCATGCTCACCGCGCACGGCACGCTCGAATCGGCGATCAACGCGATGCGGCGCGGCGCACACGATTACCTGTTGAAGCCGGCGGCGGTGCCGGAGATTCTGGCTGCGGTCGAGCGCGGCCTCAAGCATCGCACGCAAACGCTGAAGCAGCGCGATTTGGTCACGCTCATGCAGCGGGCCATTCAGGAGCTGCAAGTGCCGAGCGGCAGCGCGGCCGCGGAGAGCGCAGGGCGCGACCGATTCATCCAGTCGCGCGGCGTCAGCCTCGACCTGCAACGGCACGTCGCCACGGCCAACAATCAGCTGCTCGATCTTACCCTGACCGAGTTTAAGTTACTGGCTTACATGATGCAGCACCCCGACCAGGTGATCTCGCCGCGCGAGCTGGTCTCGGCCGTGCAAGGCTACGAGGCCGACGAGCACGAGGCGCGCGCCATTATTCGCGTCCACATTCGGCGCTTGCGGCAGAAGATGGAACCGGACCCGGATAACCCGGTGTACGTGCTCAACGTGCGGGGCGTGGGGTATCTCTTCGCGAGCACACCGCCGTAAGAGACTGTCCTAAAACTCACCACCAAGACTCCACCCCCTGAAGGGGGCAAGCGACACAAAGAAACACCAAGAAAACTTGGAGAGGCTTGGTGTCTTGGTGACTTGGTGGTTACTACAGCGACCTTTTCAGACAGGCCCCCAGGCTTCGGAGCCTGCGCGAAGTTTTTCGTTACCGCCCCTGACGAATCTCAATCCGGCCATTGCTCGTCGCGGCCCGAATCGAGACCGAGGCACTCTCGCCGACGGTGCCTCTCAGTGTGTTGTCGTCCTGCGTGCCGGTCATCGTCACCGGGAAATCGGTTGATACTTTGCCGTTGCTGGTCGATGCGTCGATGCGGAACCGGGCCTCGGCCGGCAGCGTGATCTCGATACCCCCGTTGCTGGTTTCGAAGGTGTGATTGCCTTCGGCCAATGATCCCTCGAACACGATCTCGCCGTTAGACGTATGCGCGTCCACCTCGGCGCTCTCCGCCTCGATGTGAATGCGGCCGTTACTGGTCCTCAGGTCTTGCCGGCCCTGGCCGCCCCGCACTTGGAGCTCGCCGTTGGACGTTTCCATCGTCACGCCGCCGGTCACGCCCTCGGCGGTGATCGATCCGTTGCTTGATCGCAGATCCAGTGTCGCTCCCGCCGGCACACTCAACTCGAACGACGCGCCGGAGTTGCCCGTGTTGAAGGTGTTATCGATGCGGCGCGCGACGATGCGGATCGTGGCGCCTTCTTGCGTCATCGACACCTCGACGTTCTTTAGATCGGCTTCGGCTTCCGATTGGGTCGCGCCCGATCCGCGCTTCGTCCCTTCGACGCTCACCGTGCCCTCCGCCCCGGCTCTCGCCTCCACGCGGCCGTTGAACGTCTCGACGACGATGCGCGGCGCGCCGGTCACGTCGAACGACCGGGCGAACGACTCTTCCGCCGTAAACGGGTTAATCAACTCCGAACATCCGGCCAGCAGCGCGGCGAGGATCAGCGCGCTGAGACCGAGCACGATTCTAGATATGCGACTGGACATTTTTCTCTCCGTTTGAATGGATCAAGAGGCTCTGGCTTTCAGTGTACTCAAGAATCGATTGAGGGGATCGGCACGGGGATTGATCTAGATACTCAGCCGAAAGACCGAGAGAGTCCGGGTAACCCAATCGTAACTCAGAGGTAACCCGCTCCCGATCTGAACCGTGCTATGCTGTTGCCAAGTTTGAAGAACGATTTGGATACCAGACATGCCCGGTAAGCGCATCTTGATCGTCGACGATGAGCCGAAGGTGGGCTTCTTTTTGAAGGAGACGCTTGAATCGTTGGGCCGGGGATATACTGTGTCGCACGTCGAGAGCGGCGAAGCGGCGCTGGATGAGATGGCGCGTCAGCCCTTCGAATTGGTGGTGACCGACCTGCGCATGTCCGGCATGAGCGGTCTCGATCTGCTCAATCATCTCCGCGATCTATCGCCCCACACGCAGACGATCCTGATTACCGCTTACGGCAACGAGGAAGTCGAGACCGAGAGCCGGCGTTTGCGCGCCGCACGCTATTTCACCAAACCGTTCCCGATCGACGAGTTCACGGCGGCTGTGCAGGATATGCTGACCGAGCGTTCCACCGATATGCCCCTGCTCGATAAAGACCGTCTCGATCACATCTCGCAGCGCCTGAGCGACCTGCGCTTCGAGGTCGGCGCACAATGCATCCTGCTGGCCAACAGGCGCGGCCAGTTAATCGCCGAGGTCGGCCTGACCGAAGGGCTGACACCGCCCACCCTGGCCGAGCTGATCGGCGGCAGTTTCACCAGCCTGTTCGATGTCGCGCGCTATCTGCACGAAGGACACGCCTTCAACCTGACGTATCACGAGGGCGTGCGTTACGACATCTACGCCGCCAACGTGGGCGATCACTTTTTCCTGACGCTGGTCTTCGATCGGCGGCAGGGCGCTAGCCGTATCGGCATGGTATGGCTGTACACCAAGCGCGCCATTCAAGACCTGCTCGACATGGTCTTCCCCTCGACCCGGCCGCACAACGGGAAATAAGCGGTAGGGGCGAGCATTTGCTCGCCCCTACTTTTTTCATCCACCGATCTGGCTCATCACCCGTTCGAGGGGGATGACGCCTTCCGGCAGGCCGTGTCCCCAGGGCTTGCGCCAGATCAAATCCTCGATTCGCTTCTTCAGTTGCGCGTCGCTCGCGCCGTTGCGCAGCGGCGTCAGCAGGTCGCCTTCGTCATCGCGCAGCAGGCACAGCCGCAGTTTGCCGTCGGCGGTCAGGCGCACGCGCGAGCAGGTCGCGCAAAACGGATTCGTCACGGTGCTGATGAAACCGATGGCCGCCAGCGATCCTTTCAGCCGGTACAGCCGCGCCTCGCCATCGAGCCGGCCGTTGTCCACCGGTTCCAGTGGGCCGCGCTCCGCCTCGATGCGCTGCATGATCTCTTCCTGCGATACAACTGCGTTCTGCGCGAACGCCGCTACCTCGCCGAAGGGCATCAGCTCGATGTAGCGCACCTGCCAGCGATGCGTGAGTGTCAGCGCGGCCAGGTCGGCTACATCGTCCTCGTTGAAACCCCGCGCGATGACGGCGTTAATCTTGAGCGGCATCAGGCCGACTGCCTCGGCGGCGTAGATACCCTCTATCACCTGGGCCAGGCTGCCCCAGCGCGTGATGCGGTGAAACTTGTCCGGGTCGAGGGTATCGACGCTCACGTTCACGCGTTCCAGGCCGGCCTCCTTCAGCGGCTTCGCCAATTGCGCCAGTCGCAGGCCGTTCGTCGTCATCGAGATTTTGTGAATGCCGATGTCGCGGATGCCGCGCACAATGCGGATCAGGTCGGGGTGGATGGTCGGCTCGCCGCCGGTCAGGCGAATCTTGTCGACGCCCAACTCGGCGAACAGTTGCACCAGGCGCAAGCACTCGTCGGGTGTCATCAACTCGGCGCTGGGCCGGAAGAACATCTCCTCCGGCATGCAGTACACACAGCGCAAGTTGCATTTGTCGGTCAGCGAGATGCGCAGGTAGTGAATATTGCGCCCGAACGAATCCAAAGCCATTCAGCACCGCCGTTTGTCTTTTCCAACATAGCGCGGAAATTGTAACATCGTGGATAGGGCATGTCAATGAGGTGACCGGCGCTTTGGAAATGCCGGTCACCTGAGCGTGATACAATCACGGCGTGCCTGACTCAGTCTCGATTCGCCCTGCCCGCTCTGAAGATGCTGCGACGATCAAGCGCATGGTGCGCGCCGCCGGCCTCGATCCGACTTCGCTCGATTGGCCGAACTTTCTGGTGGCCGAGCAAGGCGGTCGCGTGATCGGCGCAGGGCAGGTGAAACCCTATCGCGCTGGGCGTGAGTTGGGCAGCCTGGTTGTGTTGAAGCCGTATCGGGAACGGGGCGTCGGCGCGGCGATCATCCGCGCGTTGATCGCGCGTGAGTCGGGGAAACTTTTCTTGTTGTGCCGGGAACGGCTCGAATCGTATTACGCGCAGTTTGGATTCCGGCGTGCCGGCCTGCGCGAATTGCGCGGCACAGTGCGGAAGAAGTACCTTTTCTCGCAGGTTTTTCGGTTGATCTTCAGAGTGAGAATCATCGCCATGCAACGTGACCGCCCCGCTCCCTCCTGAACTCTGTTCAGGAGGGTGAGGGGTTGGGGTGAGGTTATATCGATTGAGCGGGCCGCACGAGGGATCGCAGCAGCAAGAGCACGCCGCCGGCAATCAATAGCACCGGCCCGATCGATTTCAGCACCGGGCCGCCGAACATTGTGCCGAACAGCGAGAAAACGGCGACGCTGCCGACGATCATCCAGATGCCGACCCACAGCGTGCCGCGTCCCCAGCGTCCAATACTCGCAGCCAGCGCCAGGCCCAGGCCTACGCCGCCGGGAATCAGCGTCCAGGCGTATGCCCACGAGGCCCAGTCATCAGTGAAAGTGTTATACAAGAAGATGAGGCCGAGTGCGACCATCACCGAGCCGGGGATGAACAGCGCCGCCAGGCCCTGTCGCGCCGACGGCCACATAATCGGTGGCAGATAGAAGCCGAGGGCGATCACGAAGAAGATGATCGGCCAGCCGTTTCCCCAATCGAGACCGGGCACGAGGTTGAACAACAAGAACAGCACGCCCAGCCCGATCAGCACGAGGGCGACAACGGTCGAACTGCGATCGGTTGAATTCATAGCAGACCTCCACGACGACCGTGAGATGAATCAGAGAAGATTAACGCGCTCACTATAACATGGCCTCCTGTCGAAGTCATCCGCCGAACGGCCTAGATTGCTCATGGGCGCTGGGTCGACCGAACCTTGAAGCCGTTGCTCCTTGTGTGAAGATTTCACCGCAGGGTTGTCTAAAGGCCCGGCACTCTCTGCGCGCCTTCGGCAGTCGGCGCTTAGAGACCATCTGAAAGCCCACCACCAAGACACCAAGACACAAAGTAGCACTAAGGTTTTCTTGGTGTTTCTTGGTGTCTTCGTGCCTTGGTGGTTAACAATCAAGCCTTTTCAGACAGACTCTTAGATCTTCTTGGGTTCCGGCTCGGCCGGGTTAGGTTGTTGGAACGGCAATTCGGTGTAATATTGGCGACACACGTTCTTATACCAGGGAGTGGTTTATGACCAACCGGGTACGGCGAGGGTTGTTGTACATCCCGGGTGACGATATGCACAAGATTCGGAAAGCGACCACGCTGGGCGTGGATAGCGTGTGCCTCGACATGGAGGACGGCGTGGCGCTCAATCACAAAGAGGCGGCACGCGCGACGATTGCCGAGGCGCTGCGCATGATCAGCTTTGGCCGTTCCGAGCGACTGGTGCGCATCAACCCGATCGGATCGGGCCTGGAGACGGAAGACCTGTTGGCAACAATCGGCGGGCATCCCGATGGCTACGTGCTGCCGAAGGTCGAGAGCGCGGAGCAGGTCGAGTGGCTGTGCTGGCGCTTGACCGGCGCGGAGCAGGCGCGCGGCTGGCCGATCGGATCGATCCGCGTGCTGGTGTTGATCGAGACGGCGCTGGGCATCGTCAACCTGCGCCCCGTCGCCAACTGCGACCGGCGGCTGGCCGCGTTGATCTTCGGCGCAGAAGACCTGGCCGGCGACATTGGCGCGACGCGCACACGCGAGGGTTGGGAAGTGTTTTATGCGCGCAGCGCCGTAGTGACCCACGCGGCGGCGGCCGGCCTGGACGCGATCGACATGGTCTGCATCGACTTCGAAGACACGGAGCGATTGACGTGCGAGGAGCTCGAAGGCGCGCGC
>DATBWU010000232.1:0-2137 GCA_036514635.1 Anaerolineae bacterium
TATCGCCCGACGATGCCCACTCCGCTGCGCTACGGGGTGCTTCGCAAAATCGTCGGGCTAATCAAGAAAAGCCGGATCAATCCGGCTGAAGCGGCAAACAGCCTGCTTCAGCAGGCTTCGCTTTTTCAGCCCGGTGATTCATCACCGGGCATTGCCCACGAATTACCGAATGCTCTCAGCAGAGAAAACCGGCCCCGCCGATGCTTCGGCCCAGTTCACCCCAACGCGCCTGCTGGGGGTTGCAGACTTCAGAAATCTCGCGCGAATATGGCGCTACGCTCAACGCGATCGGGCGCTGAAGCGGCGCTCCTCGGTGAGCGCGGCGTCGAGTATTGCCTGGGCGATGTGCGGAGTGCGCCACGACAGTATGGGCACGAGCTCGGACGGCGCGACAAGCATCCGCCGTGTTCGCTCGAAGCGCGGCCTGAAACGCCTCAACGTGACGCGCGCCCAGAAGCGAATCTGATAATAAACGCCCGGTCTATCGGGATTGCCCGGATCGCTCACCTGCTGCGCGCCGAGGTACGCGCAGCGCCGGACGCTCGCGCAGGCCTCCTCGCTCACTTCGCGCTTCAGCGTCTGCTCCAACGTTTCGCCCGGCTCGACGTGACCGCCCGGCAGCGCCCACTGCCCCGACTGGCCTGCCACCAAAACGATCTGGCCGCCGCTCGTAAAACACACGCCGCCGGCCTGCGTCACCGATTCGAGCGGCGGCATGAACGGCGCTCCGAGCCACTCGACATGGAGCGTCCGGCCTTCCCAGATCAGGTCTTCTCGGATCGGCATGGTATCAGCGGCCCAAATTATCCTCTTCGCGTGCGGCCAATCTAACGCGAACGGCGATCAGCGGCCACAGGCCGCTCGCCCACAACCCGACCAGCCCGTAGCGCACGTAGCGCAGGATGTACCACAGCGGCGTCTCTTCGACCACGGCCATCACGCTAAAAGCGGCCCGTAAGCCGAAGTAGATTGCGGCGACGACCAGAATGCCGGCGATGAAACGCAGCGCACGCTGCCCGGTCGATCCGGTCACGGCAAAATGCACCCAACGACGCTCGACCGCATAGCCGATCCACAGGCCAGACAGTGTACCTGTGGCCGCCACCCAATCCCGGTTGGCGACAACGACCAACGACATCAGCGGCACGACGAGCGCCAGCGCCACGTGCGCGCCGAATGGCAGCGCAGCCAGCCGAACCGACCAGGCCGTCTCAACCCGCGCGAAGATTAACAGGGCGATCGCGCCGAACAACATGCCTCCCAACACATCGTGCGGGAAATGCACGCCAAGATACACTCGCGACACTGCAACCAGGACCATGATGACGATTGCGAGAGACCACACTTGCCGGCGCTGGGCGCGCCAGGCCAACGCGCCCCATACCGTCGTCGCAAATTGGGCGTGGCCGCTGGGGAAACCCGGGCTGAGTTCTTCCGGACCGATCAAGCGCACGCGCGAATCGACCTGGTACGGTCGCGGTGTGTTGAAGAGCGCCTTGAGCACAACGTTAGCCAGCACCGAGGCGAGGAACAGGAAGGCGAGGCGAATGCCGAAGCGCTTGTCGATGCACCAGTACACCAGCGGCACGACCAGCAGGGCGAATTCCGCGCTGCCGAACTGAGTAATCGCCAGAAAGGTCGCGTCGAGCGTAGGCGTGCTCAACGCTTGCAGCGCCAGCACTACGCCGATGCCCCACGTCAAGATGGTCTTCAGGGTTGCCCTCGCTCATCCGTGAACAGCAAGCAGCCGGCAGTGAGACTTGAGGCGTGATCCCTCGTCGCGTTTCGCGCTTCACCCGGTAGTGGTTACCTGGTAAGTGATGCTCACCGCAGAGTACGCAGAGAACGCAGAGATTTTCCGCGAAATCCGGCTCGGCGCACTCTGCGCTCTCGGCGGTGAAACCCGCTATCACTTACTTCTTTACCGCTACCCTTCACCCAACGATCAGCGAAGTGCGCTAGAGGTCTCGAGAGCATTCGGTAATTGCCTCACGCCTATCGCCCGACGATGCCCACTCCGCTGCGCTACGGGGTGCTTCGCAAAATCGTCGGGCTAATCAAGAAAAGCCGGATCAATCCGGCTGAAGCGGCAAACAGCCTGCTTCAGCAGGCTTCGCTTTTTCAGCCCGGTGATTCA
>DATBWU010000233.1:0-10477 GCA_036514635.1 Anaerolineae bacterium
TCGCGACTGATTCCTTCCACTCCAGTCCTGCCCAGCGGCTCGCTGTTCCCATCCGGCCGACTCTTCGCGCCTCACGCCCCTGACTCGCTTCTTGCCGATCCGCTGCGTTACCGCCTCAGCGACGACTTTCCGAGATCACTCCCTCCGCTACGGCCTGGCCGCTGCCCCGCAAACGCCAGCATTTTGAGACGTGGCCGCAGCCCCTCTGCCCCGGCCTGAACCGGCGGCCTCAGCCCATTGGACGCAACCCTCGGCCGTATAGATCGGTCCACCACCGTTATCTATGAACGCGCCCAGTTGTTGGCACTTCCTGCACCCGGAGCGACATCCCGCGAACAGTCTGCTCGTCGCTGTGCCGATGGCGCAGTTCAAACCACGATCTCGCAACCACTTATCCTTCCACGCGCCGCGGCACGTAGGCATACGTCACCTCTGTCCGGCGTGGATTGTGCCCCAGCCACTGCGCCAGTTCGCGACGCGCTTCTGGTTCGGTGTAGCCCATTGCCTCCTTGATTGCGACGAACTCGCACGCCGCTGTGGCGCGAAATCCATGTACGCCTCGCCGATGAATGCCAAGCGCATCGCAGCCCAGCCGGACACAGCGCCGGAGTCCTTCTTTCCAGAGTCTGCCTTGTCCCTCTTTCAAAAACACGAAGCGGCGATGTAACGTCAGCTCCTGCAGCACACCCCCGTGTAACACTGGAATCCGCCGGGTGCGCCCGCCTTTCCCAATCAGTTCGACCAGGTTCTCCGCCGCGAAGACCTTGTCAGACCGCAGGTGCAGCGTCTCGTCAATCCGAGCACCGCTGGATAGGATGAACCGCAACGCCTGGCCGTACTCCGTGTTACGTCCATCAATCCATTCGCCGATTGCTCTGGCCTCGTCCGGCGCGTATGGGCCGCGAGGCGGATTCCTGCCATTTACCTGCCAATCCTTTGGCACGATGGCTTCCGTGATCCAGTTCATGGCGCGAAGACCCTCCTGAAGTTTTAGTAGTGTGGCTATCAGCGTGCGCACGGTGTCCGGCGTGCAGGTCTCTGATTTCTCCGCGAGGTACTCGGCAACCATCTCTTCATCGACCTTGCGGAACAGGCGCAGATTGGGGTAGTGCTCGCCGAGCCAGTTGGTGAAGTTGATGGCCCGGTCGAACACCGTGTTCTTGTACCCGTAGCTGAACAAGCCAGCCACGGCTTCACCGGGTTGCCAACCCTGTGCCTTCTTCGCCTGATACTTGGATTCCCCGATGCAGTCAATCGCGCTGAGTGCGCGGTGAATCTGTCCTCGCCAAGAAGGTTTGCTCAAGTTGATCCTCCTCGGTCGCCAGGTGCACCTCGGTCACCGGGCACTGGACGTTGAAATCCAGTTACCTCTTAAGAGCTCCGGCCTTGGGAGGCCGTCGAGCCAGTTGTCTCGTTGAGGTTTCGCCGCCAGATTGCTGCCAGGCGTAAGGTGAGAGGCTCAATCTGCGAAGAGATGCTCCCACCGGAGTGTCCCTGATCGCGGCCACCGCCGGCGATCGCTCCCCGAATGCTTCCGACGCCGCCCGGGTCAGACGGCGTGTGCGAGTGGGCTCCCGCCGCACATCGCTAAGACGGGTGAGCAGTCGAGCGCCAGGCGCTCGTTTGCAGCTCAATGCTGCGCCAATGCGCAGGCATAATGAGAACGAATGATAGAAAGCAGACCTGCCCCTATCAAACTCAAATCAGGGCGAGTCGGCTGTGCATCTGGTGAACAGTATAGGGTGGATTGCAGCCGGCGGCTCCGAAATCCATCCGAGAACTTTCCGAAGCCTTACTCGTGTAGAATAGGGCTGTCAACCTGTGGGCCCAAATCATGCTATACTCCAGTTGCAAGCGGGATGGGCTATGAATGACAAACCGGACTTCATCCGGGTCGGTGGACTGGTTCGGGTCAATGGGTATGTGGGGCGCATCATCGACGTCGCCGAATCGGACACCAGCCTCATGGTGCGGGTGGATTCGGCCAAATGCGCTCGCCGCTTCCAGAAGCCGGACTGGCTCGACTACACGGCTGCGCCCGACGCGTGGTCGCCAGCAACCCTGGAAGACCTTATGGAAGATGCCGAACACTAGAAACTGGCCGCCCGGAAAAGCGCGGAAGCCGTTGAGGAATATGTCAGGCGGGTCGTCACCGAGCTGACAGGCTCACCGATGCGAGGGTTTCTCAAGGGAATTGACCTGTCGGTTTCGCGCGAGGCCGACCGCGCATAAACGTTGTCGACAACTCGTGAACAAACGCAAGCGGCTCATTTGTGCTACAATCTGAACTGAGCAAAGTCGATGACTGAGGTGTAATAGACACTCGCTCATTATTGAGCGATGGAGTCGATATCCAGGCATTAGCAAGGGAAGCACCATGGCAACTGTGACTGCAATCTACGAAAACGGCGTTCTGCGCCCACTCACTCCACTGGCGCTGCCGGAACATACCCGTGTCCAGATTCAGGTGCAACCGGTGCCGGCGCCTTCCGATGCTGCGGTGTATCGTCGGCGTGTTCGAGAGGCATTGGTTGCAGCCGGGCTGAGCGTGCCTGATCCCCAACCCCTTCCGGCTACCCCGTCATTGTCACCTGAACGACGCGCCGAGTTGGCCCGTCGATTCTCCACCGGGCGGCCTCTGTCAGAATGGATCATCGCCGAACGTGAAGGACGCTGATGGCCGACTACTATGTCGATAGCAGCGTGTTGGTCAAGCGGCATGTGGACGAGGCCGGCTCAGCTTGGTTTCGCGCGTTGGCCGATCCGGCGGCAGGCAATCTGATCATCACCACCCGAATTAGTGCCATCGAAGTGTATAGTGCCCTGAACCGACGCCTGCGTGAGGCCCGTCTTGACCCTGCCGATTACAATCAGATTGCAGACGATTTTGGCGCGCTGTGTGCGACCGAATACGAACTTATCGAGTTGACTCCTTCGTTGATCGCACGGACTCGCGCCGTGCTGGAGCGCCATCCGTTGCGTGCCTATGATGCCATACAACTGGCTTCGGCGCTGGTAGCTGGCGAAGCACTCGCCCAGGCGGGCCTGCCGCCGCTGACATTCCTGAGTGCTGACGATAGATTGCTCAACGCAGCTCAGGCTTACGGACTCATGACCGACAATCCTAACCGGTATCCATAGTGTCCTGCAGTCGGGCGACCTTCAGTGCTTGACTCCGGATGATCGGATTGTCATTCTCCACCGCAGGCGTTTGTATTGGAGTGGGCCGCGTACGGATCAGCTCGCTGTGGTCGACAAAAATGTGCCTATACAGAGTTTGAACCCGAAACGTAGGGGCCGTGGGTTCAAATCCCACCACCCCGACTTTTGGGGGCGATTTTTATCCCAAATCGTACCCGAAACAGAACGGCCCTCCATGTCAAATGGAGGGCCGTTCTGTTGCTCACAGCGGTTGTTCAGATCGGTCTCGGCCATGATGCCATACATCTCACGTTGACAAGCCCCGGAACCCGCGTTATACTTTTGACCGATGGAGTATAACACGAGAGGAGGTTGGTATGTCGCTCGCCACTATCTCATCCAAGGGCTGGGTCGTGATCCCTGCTGAACTGCGAAAGAAATACGATCTGAAAACAGGCACACAGGTGGTCTTGGTCGATTATGGTGGCGTTCTCGCGATCGTGCCGGCGCTGTCCAACGTCGTGAAGGAATCAGCCGGGCTCCTCAAGTCTGGGTCATCATTGACCAAGGCACTGCTTGCCGAACATGCCGAGGAGCGCAAGCGTGAGCGTTAAACCGGCGCGCTACGTGCTGGATAGTTTCGCTTTGTTGGCGCATCTCCAGGCAGAACCGGGCGGTTCCCGCGTGCAGGCTGTGCTGGGCCGGGCCAGCAAGGAACAGACGGAGGTATTTCTTTCGGTCATCAACTACGGCGAATGCATCTACATCACGGAACGCGAACATGGCTTAACGGCGGCACACAGCCTGATTGCCATAGTTGACCAAATGCCACTCACCATCGTCGAAGCCGATCGCAAGCTCACTTTTGCCGCCGCGCACCTGAAAGCCCACTACGCGATTGCCTACGCTGATGCGTTCGCTCTTGCCTTGGCACAGGAGCAGCAGGCCACTCTCCTCACCGGCGATCCGGAGTTTCAAGCCGTGCAGCATCTCGCGGAGATCGAGTGGCTACCCCAGCCTTGAATCTCTTCGGGTGATATTGCGCCGAACTCGGTCTGGCGAGCCCCATCAGTTCTTAGACAGGTGTGCTGTCCAATCGTGGCAGGAGTTCGAGCAGTCGGCTTTGATGTGATCCTTGTCTACGCCAGTCGTGCCAGTCCCCTGTCCCAACTGCGCAATCCGTTCCTGCATATCCTTGTCGCTCAGCACAGCGTAGATCGAATCGGCGATGTCGATGCTGCCATGCATGGGGTTCATCGACACAGCCTTCAGGTTGCTAATCTCCTGCGCCGCTTGGGGTCCAAAGACGGTGTGCCCCTGCCGCAACTTGTGCGGCGAGTGATAGGTCACGCCGGCCCGCCGCATGAGTGGAGACTGTGATGATGTACGACTATCGCTTCACGGCTAGGGCAGCGCGCCGCCGCGTCCGGCGATGAACAATGTGTACCATTCCTCTCGCGTCAATTCCACAGCATCGCCTCCGCAGGCTGCCTTTATGCGAGCGGGGTTCGTCGTGCCGATGATCGGCTGAATGCGGACGGGATGCCGCAGCAGCCAGGCGATGGCAATCGCCTCTGGGCTGACGTTCTTCTCGCGCGCCAGTTGAGCTACCAGCCTCGATACGTTGGCTGCCGCCTCGGACGGCCTGCCCTGCGCCGTGCCCGTCATGGCTCCACCGGCCAGCGGCGCCCAGGCCTGAATCGCGATGTTGTGCAGCCGGCAGTATTCCAGTGTCCCTTCGCCGCGCATCACCCTGGCCGGCTGATCCTGATTGAAGACGACGCCTTCGTCGATGAGCTGCGAGTGCAGGATGTTGAGCTCGAGCTGGTTGACGATCAACGGCTGGTGCACGTATTTCTGTAACAGCGCGATCTGCGCGGCGGTGTGATTGCTCACGCCGAAAGACCGAACCTTGCCGCTTTGATGCAATTCGTCGAAGGCGCGGGCGACTTCCTCCGGCTCGACCAGCGCGTCGGGCCGGTGCAGGAGCAGCACGTCGACAAAGTCGGTCTTGAGCCGCTTCAGGCTGCCCTCGACCGAGCGGACGATGTGCGCGTAACTGAAGTCGTACCGGCCGGGAGCCGTCTCGTCCGGATCGCCCGCGAACCGGATGCCGCATTTGGTCTGAAGCACAATCTTCCCGCGCAGGCCGGGACTCTCCTGCCAGATCGACGAGAAGACTTCCTCCGACCTACCCCGGCCATAGATGTCGGCGTGGTCGAAGAAATTGATGCCTTGATCCAGCGCAGCCTGGATCGCGGCGAGAGCGCTCTTGCGAGTCTGCTCGGTCAGCGGATCGCGGCTCCAGCCGCCGCCGATGGTCATGCACCCGTAAGCGATGCGCGAGACGTTGAGTATCGTGTCGGCGATGTGAAACGTCTTCATCCTGTGCTCCTTGTCTCCGATTGGATGTTGCGCGTGCCCTTGCATTGCGGATAGCGTGAGCAGCCCCAGAACTCGCCGCGCGATCCGGCGCGTTTCACCATCGGCGAGCCGCACCTGGGGCAGAGGACGCTGGGATCGGCTTGCGCTTTGGGTTTTCGTCGTGTTGGCGAGTGTGCCTTGCGCTCCGTGTCCTTCGCGGGAAGGGCGGGTGCGCGAACGGCGCTCATCTTGCCCGGTGCATCCTTCAATTCCCGTGCGAACGGATCGTAGAAGTCTTTCAGCGCGGCGACCCAATTCTTTTCTCCACGCGAGACTTCGTCGAGCCAGTCTTCCGTGTTGGCAGTGAAAGTATAGTCCATCACATCAGGGAATGCGACCATCAGCGCATCGCACGTCGCTTCGCCAAGCGGTGTGGGTCGCAGCGCACGTTTATCCAGCTCGACGTAGGTGCGTTGCTTCAGCGTGTTGATAATCGTCGCGTAGGTGCTGGGCCGCCCAATGCCGCGTTCTTCCAGCGCCTTGACCAGGGCGGCCTCGGTGTAACGCGGCGGCGGCTGCGTGAAGTGCTGCTTCGGAATCAGCGCCAGCAAATCGAGCGGCTCGTTGACGGCGAGCACCGGCAGCGACTGCGGCTTATCTTCGTCGTCGCCCTTCTCTTCCGGCTCTTCCCACACGCGCAAAAAGCCATCGAAGATGAGCACCCGCCCCACGGCGCGAAAGAGGTAGTCGTATAGTCGAGTAGTCGAGTGGTCGTTAGTCGAGTGGTCGTTAGTCGAGTAGTCATCAGTCTTGTGGTCTGCTGGTCTGGCTACGTGGCTATTCGACTGACCGACTATATGACTGTCTGCTTGCCCAACTACCTGACTACTTGACTGCCCGACTACCTGACTACTCGACTGCTCGACTGCGCGACTAATCGCCCTGGCGACCACATCGACGGTCGTCACATCGTACAGGGCGGGAGCCATCTGCGATGCGACGAAGCGCCGCCAGATCAGGTCGTACAGCTGAAACTGTCGCTCGGAGAGATGCGGCTTGAGCGTCTTCGGGTAGCGCCGCACGTCGGTGGGGCGAATGGCCTCGTGCGCCTCTTGCGCGTTCTTGACCCGCGTTTTGTACTGCGGCGGTTTCGCAGGTAAGTATTCGCGACCCAGCGTCTCCTCGATCATCTTGCGCGCAGCGGCCTGCGCTTCCGGCGCGATCTCGGTCGAGTCGGTGCGCATGTACGTGATCAGCCCGACCGGCTTGCCTTCGCCAATGTCTACACCCTCGTACAGTTCCTGCGCGACCTTCATCGTCTCGGACGGCGACATGCGCAGCCGCGCCGACGCGGCCTGCTGCAAGGTGCTCGTCGTGAAGGGCGGCCACGGCCTGCGCTCCTGCCGCTTGCGCCGGATGTCCTTCACGTGATACGCAGCGCCTCGCAGATCGGCGATGACGCGCTCGGCTTCCTCTTTCGTCTTGAGCGGGACGGCCTGATGCAGCCCGACCTTCTTGCTCCCGATCTGGAGCAGCCGCGCCAGGAAGTGCTTCGCGTGATCGTCTCGCTTGGCGAGGTCGGCGTGGATCGTCCAGTATTCTTCCGGCACGAAGTTGAGAATCTCGCGCTCGCGATCGACGACCAATCGCAGCGCGACACTCTGCACGCGCCCGGCGCTCTTGCCGCCGGTCGATTTCCACAGAAGCGGCGAAATCTGGTAACCGACCAGCCGATCCAGCACGCGCCGCGCCTGCTGCGCGTTGACCAGTTCCATGTCGAGGCTGCGCGGCCGGGCGAAGGCATCGCGGATCGCCGGTTCGGTGATCTCGTGGAACTCGACGCGGCGGACGGGCACTTTCGGCTTCAGCGCTTGCAGCAAGTGCCAGGCGATCGCTTCGCCTTCGCGGTCGGGGTCGGTCGCCAGAAACAACTCATCGGCTTTCTCGATTGCACCTCGGAGTTCTTTCAATGTCTTGGACTTCTTGCGGAGGATATGATAGCTGGGCTTGAAGCCGTTCTCGATATCGATCCCCATTTCTTTCTCGGGCAGATCGCGCACGTGGCCCATGCTGGCGCGCACGGTATAGCCCGTGCCCAACATGCGCGAAAGCGTCTTCGCTTTAGTCGGAGACTCGACGATGACGAGTTTCATGGCTCGCTCCAATATCGCCAAGTATGCCACAATCCACTAAAAGGTTGATACTCGTGATCGTTGTGGGCGCATGTTACCTCACCCCCCGACCCCGTCTCCTGACGACAGCCGTTCGCCGCCAGGAGAGGGGTAGGGGGTGAGGTCAAACACTCGACGCTGGGAGAGAGGGACGGGAGTGAGGACTTACGGCGTCGGCGTAGGGGATGTCTCCGGCGTCGGCGATGCCGCAGGCGCAGCCGTTGGAGTCGGCGTGGGACTGAGATAGGCATCGCGTCCTCGATCAATGAAATCGCCGACCGTGAAGCTGGACACGCGCACGATGTACGGCGAGTCCATCCAACTGAGCACGTAGGTGTTGCCCGATTCATCCTTCGCGCCGATGCGCAGCGTGTAGGTCTTGTCGCCCGCGGCGATGGTGACTACCGCGGTCGGCTGGTCCAGTCCATACTCCGGCTTGCCTACTTTGCCGAGCGGGCGCACCATGCTGATCGACGACAGGCGTGTGAGGATTGTCGTGAAGTGATCGGCGTTGAACGTTTCACCGGCGGCCAGCCCTTTCATCGTCCAATTGCCTGAGGCGTCCTTCTCAAACTCCAGTGTGCCGTTCGCGTTTTCGATCGTCGCGCGCGTGATTTGGTTCTGATCAACCTTGAAGTACGTTGCATCGATCCACAAGCCGATGTTCACGCCGACATCGTAATTGTACAGGCCACGCGCCACGTACACGTCATCCTGCCCATTGAGACGAACGTACCCCCCGCCGGTCGACGCCGCGCCGAGGAAGAGTGTGCGCGTGCTGCCATCGGCCAGTGTCAGATCGACACGGCGCGCGAAATCGTCCTCGGCCACTTGCAGACGTTTGTGGCCGGCACTGGTGCGCGTCACCAGCGGGTTCGTTGTGATCCCCAAGACTTTCTCCAGAAATGGTTCGACTTTGGTCTTGTCTGCCGGGAAGCCATCGGTGTCCGGCACGACCCATGTATCGCCCTGTTTGACGAGTTGCACTGCGTTGCTGCCTGAATCGCGCAGCGTGAGACCTGTGATGTCGGACGCGGTCAGCGCCCCCAGCAGTGGCGCGCCTTCCGCGCTGGCCGAGGTGAAGCGGGGCAGAATGAATACCGCCGCCGCCAAAACGATCTGGACGACAAGGATCACCGCTAAAATGCGATTGGCTCGATTCATAGATGCTCCTCTACCTGACTATCCGGCTTTCTGACCAACAGCATGGGCTGCTCGCTGCGACGGCGCGCCCGCCAGATCAGGCCGATGCCGACCAGCGCTACCAGCGCGACGCCGTAATTCAACGCCTCCCACAAAGACTCTTCGCGATCGTCCATCGGGTTGAGAACGCGCGTGATCGTCCCGCGCGAGCGGATGTCCAGCAGGTCGAGGTCTTCCACCGACCAGTCGACTGCATTCTGCACGAACTGTAGACTGTTGAGGAACCGGTCTTGCGACAGGTTCGACGAGAGCTGCAGCACCGCGTCGTCCAGAAACTCCGAACTGCCGATCACCACGAGCCGCGCCGTCTCAGGCGACTCTTCGATGACACCGAGCGGCTGGAGTGGAGCCGGTGTGGGCGTTGGGCTGCCCGGCTGGCTGGCCGACGTGTCCAGGCTGGATGTCTCCGATTGGAACGGCGAAGGCTTGTCCTTGAAGAAACTCTGGAACACACCCTGCACGGATACCGCCAGTGGATAGGGCTTGCGCTCACCTTCGACCGCGAAGCCCGAATCGGGATACGCCTGGAAGTCGGGCTGAATATCCGCAGTGGTGCGCAGCCACGACTGCGCGCTGGACTTCAGCAGCACGCTCGTGCCGCGGCCGGCGTTCTTCTGCGTGTCGAGTTCGACCGGCGACACGAAGTTCATCGTCACCGCCGGCAGCCGCGAGACGATCGGACTCTGGCTATCCATGGCGTCGGGCCGGATGTCGGGGAAGAACGGAAAATTGATCGCCTGTAGTTCCTGAACCTGGAAGCCGCCCACGTTGCGCGTCACCTGCGTCGGGAATGGCTCGTTTTGCGGGTCCATCACCAGCGATTGGCCGACCTGGACGCCGTAATGCGCCAGCATCTCGTTCAGGCCGTTCTGCAGTGGCCGCAGCCCGATGCTACCCGTGAGTGGATTGGGCGCAACAGCATAGTTGCCGCCCGCGACGATCAGCGCGCCTCCGCGCATCAGGTACTGATCGATAGCGAAACGTTCTTTGTCGGTCATGTTCTGCGGCGCGACGATCAGCAGCACATTGACCTCGGGCGGAACCTGCCCGCTGCTTAGGTCGACCGCGTGTACGTTGTAGTTCTCGCCGAGTTTCTGCTGGATGAGTTGCCACGACTGCACCGGCTGCATCAACTGGCCGAAGTCATCCGGTATCGGGACAGAGGGCGGCGTCCACAGCCCCACCACCTTCAAAAAGCCCGATGAGCCGCGCTTCAAACCCGATTCGATCGCCGTGCGAATGGCGGCTTCGTTGTAGTCCGCCGGAGGCGCGAGCACCTGGGTCTGATCGCCGATCGACAGCAGCATGTCCATGTAGTACGTGTCGCTGGAGAAGAACGACACCGGGATCGGCTGCAGCTTATACGTCTCGACCAGCGCCTGCCGCGTGATCTTCGTGTCCGGCGCGTCCGGGTCGATCACCTCGAGCGCGAACTTCCCATTCGATTCCGTCGCGATCGCCTGCGCGACTTTCTGAATCGTGTCCGGCGCGGACTGGAGTTGCTCCGGCAGCGTGTTCGGCGTGACGATGAGTGTCAGCCGCACCGGCTCGGTCATCGCCGCCAGCACGGCATCGACGCTCTGGAAGCCGTACACCAC
>DATBWU010000234.1:0-8389 GCA_036514635.1 Anaerolineae bacterium
GCGTAGCGCGGCGAATTCATCGCCGCGCGGACATGCGGCGCGCAAGTTTCTGACTTCAGGCATATCGCCACCTGGCGATGTGGAATTCTCAGAATGACAATCTGCGGAGTTATTTCTTGACAAGCCCTTAAAGCCTGTCTGAAAAGTTGCTCGAAGCCCGCGTCTCGCGGGTATCCTCCGCAAGGACGCGGTGGACAGAGCGCCGTATTTTGAGGTTTTCAGACAGGCTCTTACGGAACACGCAGCCCGCGAGCAGACTGATGGCCTGCGTCTCGCAGGCCGTCCGCGAGGACGCGGACGCAGAGCCGTCGAGATGTGAACTATCACCAGACGAGCAAACACGTGGCCCACCTCAAAGGCGAAGCGCGGGCGCAATACGTGCAGCGCCTGTTCGCCCGCATTGCGTTTCGATACGACTTGATGAACCGGCTGATGACTGCCGGGCAAGACGTGCGCTGGCGGCGCGAGGTCATTCGGCGCGCCCGGCTGCAACCCGGCGATCGATTGCTCGATCTCGGCGCGGGCACGGGCGACCTCGCGCGGGAGGCGCTCCGCCAGCAATCGCAATGCCGGCCGCTCGCCGCCGATTTCACGCTGGCGATGATGCTCGTTGGACGGCGGCGGCCCGGCAACACAATCCGGCGCTGGTCGGCGGCCGACGCGCTGCGCCTGCCTTTCCCCGATGCCTCGTTCGATGCCGTCGTGTCGGGCTTTCTCTTGCGCAATGTAATCGACGTTCAGCAAGTCTTGCACGAGCAGTATCGCACCCTCAAGCCCGGAGGCCGCTGCGCAGCGCTCGACACGACGCGGCCTCGACGCAGCCTGTTGTCTCCGTTCATCCGGTTTCACATGCATCGCCTGATCCCTTTACTGGGCCGGCTGTTCACCGGGCAGGCAGACGCTTACACCTACCTGCCCGATTCGACCGAGACCTTCTTGACCGCCGAAGACCTCGCCGCTCGATTGAAGATAGTCGGCTTCCAAGAGGTGGGTTTCGTGCGGAAGATGTCGGGCACAGTCGCCATCCATTGGGGAATGAAATAATCGGGATTTCATGCTAAACTGTTATTGCGTATCGGACGATTTCTTGCGAACCCGCATCCGCCTTCGCTCATCACAATGGAGGTCAAGAGCCATGCTCGTCAAAGAGCGCATGTCGCGCCAGCCTATCCTCGCCTCGCCCGATCTGTCGATCAGCGAAGCCCTCAACCTGATGAAGAAGGAAAAAGTACGCCGCCTGCCGGTGGTCGACAAGCAGGGCCATCTCATCGGCATCGTGTCCGACAAAGACCTGCTACACGCCTCGCCCTCCCCGGCCACCAGCCTGAGTGTCTGGGAGATCACCTATCTGCTGGGCAAGATCAAAGTGGAAGACGTGATGACCAGGAAAGTCATCACCGTGACCGAGGACACGCCGGTGGAAGACGCGGCGCGCATCATGGCCGACAACAAGATCGGCGGCCTGCCGGTGGTGGGCAACGACGGGGGCGTCGTCGGCATCATCACCGAAACCGATCTGTTCAAGCTGTTCCTGGAACTGCTCGGCGCGCGCGAGAAAGGCGTGCGGATGACCATGCTCGTGCACAACCAGATCGGCGAACTGGCCAAGATCACACAGGCGATCACCGCCAGCGGCGGCAACATCATGGCGCTGGCTACCTACTTGGGCACCGATTCGACCAACCGCGAAGTGATGATGAAGGTCGCCAGCATTTCCAAAGACGACTTACTGGAAACGATCAAGCCGCTGGTGGTTGAGATCCGCGACGTGCGCGAAGCGTAGCCGCGCCTCTCTTCCGCTTCGACGACACGGCCCGGCGATCACCTCCGCCGGGCCGTGCGTTCATAGCGGGATGCAATAGCGAGTCCGGGTTGACCGCCTCACCGATTTCGTGTAGACTCATCGTAGGACAATACGCCAACATCGCCAACAAGAGGAGTCTGTCTTATGGAGTTCGTATCCGTTCGGGATTTACGTATTCAACCCGGCCTCGTCTGGAAGCGGCTGTCTGAAACCGGCGAGCTGATCATCACTTCCAACGGCAAACCGATCGCCTTGCTATCGGGCATTACCGACGCGACCCTGGAACAAACGCTGACCGCGCTGCGGCGCGCACGCGCTCAGGTCGCCGTATCTCAACTACGCGCGAAGGCCCAGGCACGGGGCACACATAAGTTGACAATGACCGCGATCAATGCCGAGATCAAATCAACAAGGCGCAGCCGTAAAAGCCCCGGTCGTTAATGGCGATGCATGTCGTATTGGACACGAACGTGCTCGTCGCCGGTTTGCTGACACCCCACGGGCCACCAGGTCGTGTCATCGACTTGATTCTCAACGGTGACCTGACGCCTTGCTTCGACGACCGTATCTTAGCCGAGTATCGCGAGGTTCTAAGCCGCCCCAAGTTTGGCCTTGATCCCGATCAGATTGAAGCCGTCTTAGACTACATAGAAGGCGAGGGGCTTCACTTCATCGCCAAGCCGCTCGATATTTCACTCCCTGATCCTGATGATCGCGCGTTCCTGGAAATGGCTGTAGCGGCTGAGGCGGAATGCTTGATCACAGGTAACCCGCGACATTTCCCTGCAAAATCGCGTTACGGACTCCGAGTCATCGGCCCTCGCGAGTTTATCGAGCAATGGCCGCCCAATCCCGAGTAGTGCGATGTCCAGCCTGAGAAACTCAATCACCGACGTTCCCGGCATCAAAGTCGGTCACGCCCACGACCTCGACGCCTTGACGGGCGTGACGGTGGTGTTGTGCGAAGGCGGAGCCGTGGGTGGAGTCGATCAGCGCGGCGGCGCGCCGGGTACGCGCGAGACCGATCTGCTGCGCCCGGTGCACTTGGTGCAGAAGGTTCACGCCGTCGTGCTGGCCGGGGGCAGTGCGTTTGGACTCGATGCGGCGAGCGGCGTGATGAGGTATCTCGAAGAGCGAGGCATCGGCTTCGACACGCAGGTTGCCAAAGTGCCGATCGTCCCGGCGGCGATCCTGTTCGATCTCGCGATCGGAAAATCGACGGTGCGACCTGACGCGGCGATGGGTTACGCGGCGTGCCAACACGCGACCGGCGAAGAGGCCGAGAATGGCAACGTCGGCGCGGGAGCCGGCGCGACGGTCGGCAAGGTCTTCGGTATGGGCCACGCAATGAAGTCGGGCACGGGCACGGCGTCGATCGACCTGGGCAGCGGGGTCATCGTCGCTGCCTTGTTCGCGGTCAACGTCTTCGGCGACGTGGTGGATCCCGACACAGGCAGAATCATCGCCGGCGCGCGTAAGATCGAACTGTTGCCCGGCAAGAAGGGCCAGGCGATTCAGTTCGCCGACACGCTTGCCACGCTCAAGTCGTTCGTGGGCAAGACCATCTTGCGCTTCGCCAGCAAGAGCAATACCGTTATCGGCGTCGTAGCGACGAATGCTGGCCTGACCAAAGAGGAAGCCAACAAGGTCGCGCAGATGGCGCACGACGGGCTGGCACGCGCCGTTCGCCCGGCGCATACAATGTTCGATGGCGACACAATCTTCGCACTGGCGACGGGCAACAAGAAAGCCGACGTCAGCCTGATCGGCGCATACGCCGCCGAAGTGACCGCGCGGGCGATCGTCAACGCAGCCCAGTATGCCAAGCCGGCAGGCGGTGTTCCCGGCCTTGCCGGATGACGGGAAAAGATCGATCCACGAATTCACACGAATGAACACAAAGATGGGTGCTGGTCTTCCGACCAGCACCCATCAGTAAGCGACCTCTCCGCACCCCGGCGTGGGGTCTTCTATTCTTCAAACAAGCTCGCCACAAGCACGCTGAACCCGGGTAACACGTCGTCGCCTGTCAGTGCGTCGGATTCGCCAAACTCGCGCACGTCCGTCATCGAGCGATAGGCATACACCGTTCGAGTCTCAGGATGAGCGACCCACACCAGCCTGACACCAACACTGAAGTATTCGCGGAGTTTTTGGATCACATCGTTCCAGCGGTCGTCCGGTGACATGATTTCGACGACCAGATCGGGAGCGACATCCAGAAAACCGCCCTTCTGCTTCCTCCGCGCATATCGTTCATTCGAGATAAACGCCACGTCCGCTGCGCGAACCGTATCAGGGTCGCGATGAGTATAAATTCCGACCTCGCCCACTCGGACCTTACCCAGCTTGTGCTGTCTCACAAAAGTCTTGATATATTCATCGAAGTTACTTTCGTAGCCAGCATGTGGATCGCCAGTCGGGCTCATGTGCACGATTCTCCCTTCGACCAGTTCGCACGAGCCGATATCGCCCATCGCCAGCAAATCCTCGCCAGTGATGCGTGTTTCTATTTGCGGTGGGGCAACCTGGGTAGCCATCGTTCTCACCTCGCTTGCCGGTAAATATAGCACAGTGATACTCGCGGCGGCAAGCACGCGGTCAATTCAACCTCGCCCGCAGCGCATCCAGCCGCCGCTGCGCCTCGTCGTAGTTGGGCATAATCTCAAGCGCCTTGCGATAGCAGCGAAGCGCCTCATCCCACGGGCCGATCTTTTCATACACGCGCCCCAGGTTCATCCACGGAAAATGTGGCGCTTCGTAGCGCGGCGCGAGCGTCGCTTTCACCAGCCACTCGATGGCCTCACGCGGGCGATCCATCTCGATCAAATAGGCGCCGATGTCGTTGTACGGATTGCCGAATGCCGGATCGACTTCGATCGCCTTCCGGCACGCTTCGATCGCATCGTCGTAGCGCCCAAGAAACGAGTACGTCCAGCCGAGGAAGGTGTGCGCTTCGGCAGTGGGATAAACTTCGATGCTGCGCTTGTACAGCCTGATCGCGTCGGCCAGATTGCCGGCCACCTGTTGCGCGTACGCACGCTGAAACAACAGGTCGGCGTGTTGACGTGCTTGAGTGGGTTCGTTCATAAGGCCCCCATCCCCAACCATCCAACTTACAAACCCTCAATCTATCTGAAGCCTTCCCCCTCGCTCGACCATCGCTACCTTCGTTCCCGGCGGTGGATTCTTCTCCAGAAGGAAATCGGCCAGCGGCTCGCGCACATATTTCTGGATAATTCGTCGCAGCGGGCGCGCACCCCATTCGGGATGATCATTCTGCGCCAGCAACCACATTCGCGCGGCGTCGCTGATCTCCAAGGCAATCCCACGCTCGGTCGCCAGCCTCGTTTCTTTCTTCAGCATCAGGTCGAGCACCTTGCGCAGCGCTTCCGGCGATAGTGGGTTGAACATGATGATGTCGTCCAGCCGATTCAGGAACTCCGGGCGAAAGTGACGCTTCATGACTTCCAGGGCTAAGTCGCGCGCCCGATCGCCCAGGGATAAGTCGACCAGAAACTCCGCGCCGAGGTTGCTGGTCAAGATGATCACCGCATCGGCAAAAGACGCTACGCGACCCTGCCCATCGGTCAGGCGACCTTCGTCCATCATTTGCAGCAGCACATCGAGGATGCGCGGATGTGCCTTCTCGCACTCGTCGAACAGGGCAACGCAATACGGCGTCTGTCGCACGCGCTCGGTCAGCTGCCCGCCACCCTCGAAGCCGATGTAACCCGGCGCGGCCCCGATCAGCCGGTTGAGGGAATCTTCCTGCTGATACTCGGTCATGTCGAGCGTGATCAAGTTGTCCTCACTGCCGAACATGAACTCGGCCAGCGCTTTCGCCAGCTCCGTCTTGCCCACGCCCGTCGGGCCGAGGAACAGAAACGATCCGATCGGCCGCCTGGGGTCTTTCAGCCCAACGCGCGCCGTCTTCACTGCGCGGCTCACCGCCAACACGGCTTCATCTTGCCCGATGAGGCGCCACTTCAAATACTCGGCCATCTGCGCGTACCGGGCGCGCTCGTCCGCGCCGAGTTTCGTCGCCGGGATGCCCGTCATCTGGCTGAGAGCCAGCATCACGTCATCGGGATCGAGCGTCGCATCGGGCGGCAGGTCGGGCCGAAACGCCAGGTTCGTCTGCGTCGACATGCGCACCAGCGCGCACGCGCGATGCAGCAGTTGCATCGCCGCGCCGGGCAGCGATGTCGCCGTCAGATAGCGCGCCGCCATCGCCGCGATCGTCGAGGTCGATCCGGCGGCGATCTTCAATCCGTATTCGCGGGCGATGTGCGGCTCGTGCAGGTTCAGGATGTGCGTCGTCTCCTCGACCGACGCGGGCGGCACTTTCAGCACCTGTGCATTCCTGGCAATACTCGATTGCGCTTGCAGCCGCTCGCTGTACTCGCTCTCGCTGGCCGTGCCGATAACGATCGCATCCGAATCCATGAATGCCTTTGCCATCGCCTTCTCGGCCTGTGCAAGCTCGGCGCGGCCCGGCCCGCCGAAGAACCGCGCCAGGTGAGGCACAAACAGCACACCGTGTTTGGCCTGCCCGATCCCGGCACGCGCAGCCTCCACCGGGTTGTCGAGCAGCGCCTGCTCCGAAATCTCGATCATCGACTCGATGCCTGCCGGTCCCTTGCCTTCGGCAATCAACAAGGCGAGACTCGCGGCCAGCGACCGTTTCCCGACGCCCGCCGGCCCGACCAGGATGACGTGCCGATGCGACGACACCGACAGCAGGCTGATCAGCTCGCGCAGCAGGCTCTCGCGGAAGAAAACCGGCGGGCGCTCGCCCGATTTCGCCTCGGCGATCCAGTCGCGCGTCGTCATGCGCTTGCTGATCGACCGATCGCGCAAATAGTCTGACAACGCCGCCGGCGTAATGCCGCGCGCCTGCAACACGCCGGCCGTGCTCACGCCTGACTGCGACAGTGCACTCAACAGGTGTTCGCTGCCGATCCACACTTCGTCTTGCGCCTGCGCGATCGTCAGCGCATCGTCGAGCGCTTTCAGCATCTCATCGGACAGCTCCACCTGCCCGCCGCCGGTCGTCTTGAACACGAAATCCGTCGGGCGGCCCGCGTGCGTCTTGATCTGCGCCTCGACCGTGCGTTCCAATTCATCGATCTTGAAGCCGCGTTCGGCGGCGATTTTGTCGAGGATGCGCCGTGCCGCCGTGTCGGGCGTGCGAATGATTGCCAGCAGTGCGATCTCCGGCATCAGCATGCGCTTGCCGAACGTCGGCATCAACCGGGCAGCGGCATTCAACACTTCAGAGGTGTGCTTCGAGAGGAGGTTCGGATTGAGTGTGCCCATCGGGCGTAAGAGTAACACGAAAGCGCGTCGGCTTCAACTGCTAAAACAAAACCGCAGAGAACACAGGGTTCGCCGAGAATTCGAATATCTCGGCGTCCTCCGCGTTCTCCGCGGTGAGACCATTCCCGCTCAGTATGGGCGTTACTTCTTGATCGAGATATCGCCGTTCTTGACGCGGATCACGATGCCGAACGTGGGCGATGCGCCGATCGTGCCTTTGACCGACTTCGACGTGATGTCGCCCTGGAAGGCGAAGTCGCTCGTCAGCGTGCCGTTCGACGTGAGCGCGTCGATGCCGAACTGGGTGTCGGCCGGCAGCTTCAGGTTGGCGCTGCCGTTGCCCACGTCGATGCGGTTGGCTGCGTTCGACTCGGCGATCGAACCCTCAAACGATACACCGCCATTGACCGACGACGCCGTGACGCTCGCCACCTCGCGGCCATCGAGGATGATGTTGCCGTTCGTGGTCTTCGCTGAGATCACGCCGTTTTCGACGCCGCGCACGGTGATGTCGCCATTGCCGGCGGTGACCGTCACGCTGCCCTTGACGCCGTTCACCGAGACCGTGCCATTATCGAGCGACACGGTCAACGTCGCCTCGGCGGGGACACTCACGACGAACGACGCCGCCGAATTGGGGGGAACGGCCCCCTTGTGCGTGGCGATCAGTTTCACAGTCCCACTCGCCTGCGCCAGAGACAATTGGATATTGTCCAGATCGGCTTTGGCCTGCGCGTCTGTATCGCCGCCGCCGCGCTTGGTCACGTCGACCTGGACCTTGTCGCTCGCACCGGCGCGCACTTCGATCGTGCCGTTGTAGGTGGTGATGGTCACCTTCACATCGGGATCGACGGTGAATGCCTGCGACGTTTTCGCTTCGGGCGCGCCTGCGCTTCCACCGCCGCCGCCACATGCGGATAAGAGCAACGCCAGCCCAATGACACTGGCCCATACCCACTTCCGATTGACCGCGCTCATGGTTTGACCTCCTGAGTGGTTGAGTGCACGCTCATTGTATTCTAGAGCATATCCGGTCAATGTGGTACTTGGGATTCTATCGGCGTGTCCGGGTATGGTACGTTTAGGCCAAGCGCTCGCCACCTGGCCAGCCGCGCCGGGCGCAAATCACCCGGCAGTACCACCGATCAATAGGGGGCTGCCCGCGGTCGGCGAGAAAAACGAGGCGGCCGTCGATCGACGGCCGCCTCGTTTTTCTCGCCGACCGCGGGCAGCCCCCTATTGATCGGTGGTACTGCCGGGTGA
>DATBWU010000235.1:0-4867 GCA_036514635.1 Anaerolineae bacterium
CCCAGCCACAGCCAGAAGGCCCCCCACAAGACGGCCCACGGGTTGAAGCCGCGCAGGATACCGATGTTGCTCAACAGATACAGCGCGCCGATCACGATCAGCAACAGGCCGAACAGGAAACGGGGGCGATCTGCGGTCGTGCTCATGTAAGTGCCTCCTAGAAAAAGATCGCCCTGAGTGTAGCGCCGGGGCGGGTCACCGTCACGAGGCTTGCGGTTGAAATCGACATGCGACCAGAGGCTGAGGAATCAATGAAGAATGGTCTAATGAAGAATGAACAATGCAGAGTCAACAATGGACAATGCGAACCCTTCAGATCAATCCCAATTCATGCGCTACGGCCAGCGGTTTCGGCTGGGTCCATAGCCACTCGAGGCGCAGCCAGAAGCCCGGCACGACCTCACTGCGATAAACGCCATCTTCGTCGGCAGGCACGCGCTCGTAACGGCTATCTCGCAGGCGATAAAACTCGGCGATGTGTTGATCGGGATCGAAGAGCCAGTATTCACGCACGCCGGCCAGCGCGCACTCGATCAGCTTGCGCCCGCGATCGACGTAAGCGGTCGAACGGGACAGGATCTCGATAACCAGGTCGGCCGGGCCGTCAATGTAGGTGCGCTTGACGATAGATTCGCGCTCTTTGCTGACGAACACGATGTCCGGCTCGTACACTTCGGTCTCGGAAAGCCGCATCGGCGTGCGAGAGCCTAGAAGGCGCCCCAGGTCTTTTTCGCGAACATAGATTCGCAACATTTCAAAGAGGAAAGCGAACAGTTCTTCATGCAGTGTCGAGGCGGGTGACGCCATGATCATCTCCCCATCGATCAACTCCGCTTTGCGATCGTCCGGCGCGAGGTCGAGGAACTCTTGGTCCGTCATGCGCGTGACAGTGGGGGGGGGGACAACCGTTGCCATAGGCCGCGCTCCTTCTGCCAACACCTGTAGAGAGTATACGCGCCCCGTCGAGGGGCGTCAAGGCAACAGCTGGGGACGGATAAACGAATCAGCGAGGCAGCGCGTCAGAGGGGCTATTGCCCGTCATGGACCTGCCGACTCAGCGAGGTCGTGGCTGGGGACGGATAAACGAATCAGCGAGGCAGCGATTCAGCGGACGTTACCGCCTTTCGCTGACTCGCTGATTCGCTGACTCGCTGATTCGCCGACTCGCTGACTCGCTGACTCGCCGACTCGCTGACTCGCTGATTCGCCGATTCGCTGACTCGCCGACTCGCTGACTCGCTGATTCGCACCGATGCTAGAAGTAGCTGCTGATGATCTCCAGCACGCTCGAAATGTTGGCCGGATCGCCCGACTGCACTTTGGTCGACGAGGATCGCGCGATGGCATTCAGCGCGTTGATGTCGGCGTCGCCGCCGTAGGCCACCGGGATGATCAGGATCGGGTTCTTGTCCGCGCGCCCGGTGTTGATGGCGTTCACCATCTCATTCAGCGAGCGGGTGCTGGCCGTGTCCTGCCCGTCGCTGAGCAGGACAATGGCGCGAATGCGGTCGCCCTCTTCGTCCTGCCCCAGCGTCTCGACGGCCCGGATAATCGCATCGTACAGAGCCGTGTCGCCATTGGCTTCCAGGCTCTGGATCGCCAGGCGCATGTCGCTCGCGTTGCGCTCGAAGGAGTCGATCGGCACGCGATCGTCAATCACATCGCTGAAGGTCGTCAGGCCGACGCGGTTCTGCACCGGCAGTTTGTCGAGGAAGGCCAGCGCCGCCTGCTTGGCCTGATCGATCTTGTCACCCGACATCGAGCCGGACACGTCGATCAGCAGCAGCACGTCGGCCTGCTTCTTCACATACTGCCACGACGCCTGCACCGCCGCCACGACCGCCGGATCAGGCACGTCGAGCACCGTCGCCGGCTGATTCGGATCAACACCGAGGTCAGGCGTGATCGGATAGCCAAGTGGCACGTCGGGCACGGCCGGGCGGAAGCCATTCGCCAGGATGGTCTCCTGTACCGGCTTCGAGCGGACGTAGTCGGTGAAGACTTTGGCCGCTGCGCGCTGTTCGGGCGTGACCCAATCGGCGTTCGGGGTGGCGAAGGGGTGCTCGTGCCAGAATGTGCCCTCCTTCGGATACAGCGCGACCAGTTTCTCCGGCGGCTGGTATTGCGTCTTGCCTTGATTGATGTAAATCAGATCGTTCTCTTCCAGCGCGACGAAGTCCAGATATTCCGGCCCTTGCGCGATGTACTCCTTGAACTCGGTCGTGCGCGCCGAGTAGTGCTTGATCAACTGCTCGATCTGGCGCACGCCGGCCTGCACTTGCGAGTTATTCACCGCGTCGAGCGTCAGGCGGCGCAGGCTCGGGTTATTCGAGTTATAGCGCGCGCTGGCGTAGAACTCGGCGATCAGCGTGGAGAGCGCGGTGCTGCTGATGTACGGATCGGTATGGCCGTAATATACCGCCGTGCGACCCGAGATGCCATACGACGCCCAGCCGTTCGGATCGTTGAGCACTTCCAGCAGTTCCTCCCAGCCGATCGGCTGCCCGGGATGCTTCCTCTGGATCGCCTGCAAGCGTGACTCCCAAATCGCAATAACCACCGGGGCGAGCGCCGTCGGCGGGCTGTCCGACAGGTTGAACAGCTCGCGGCCCGATTGATAGTTCGCCAACGCCAGCCAGTGGCTGACCGATGGCGACCAGATCGTCGGGCGCTCGACATTCGCGTTGTTCGGCGCGATCACGGCGTTGACAATGCCCTGCATCACCACGCCGCTCGACGCATCTTTGCCGGTGATGTAGACGGGGCGCTCGCCCGATTGCAGCGGCTGGCCGGTGACCGGGTTGCGCCCCTCGGCGAAGGTGCGGTTGAAGTTGTTCATCACTTCCGGCATGAACGGCGCGAACTCCGGCGCGTAAACGATTGTGATCTCGATCGCGTTGGACGGCCGATCGACGATCGGCGTGCCGTTGATCGTTTGCCCGCCGTCGCAGGCGGTGATGAGAAGGCTGATCGCCACAGCGGCGAAGAAGAGTCGTTTAATGTTGTGTGTCATGGCAAACCTCCACTATTGGACTACTCTCGAAGAACTATCACGACCGCGAAGATTTTTGGACGCAGATGCACGCGGATTTACGCTGATTTTGATTTATCCGCGTTCATCCGCGTAACACATGCGGTGCAGTGCTCCCGTCAGCGTCCAATAGATTCCGTTGCGGTGGAGCCGCGCTATGGGAGCACTCTATCGTCCTGCCGCGCGCTCGGCCCAGCGCAGCGCAGCCTGAACCGCATCCGCGCTGGCTTTCACCGGCGCAGTCGCCGGCCGGCCCGATTGCACACCCAACGAGGCCCAGCGCGCGAAAAGGCTGTCTTGACCGTTCGCCGCTGTGCCGGATGCCGGTCGAAGCCCGAATGCCTCGACACGGCGTTGCTGGGCGTCTTGCAACAGATAATCGTGGAACTGGAGCGCGGCCTGTCGCTCGGCCTGCCGGCGATTCGCCGCGTCCGGCGTGGCGTTCGTCTCGGCGCCGACCCACACCGCGAAGGGAAAGTCGAACACGATGGCGGTAGACGCATAGCGCAGCGTGAAGGCACTCGTCGCCGAGCGCAGCCAGTCCGATTCCAACAACAGGCCGGCATCACCCACTGACGGCCCGCGCACGGCCAGCGCGGAAGCCGGTTCCACGCCGAGCGTGGCGAAGTTCGGCACGGCGCCGATCAGGGATTGTGCCCACTGCTGAAAGCGCACATCATTGATGTCTGCCGGCCCGACATCCGTCTTGTTGTGGAATTCGGCGGCGGCGGCAAGCAGCGCGGCCAGGCCTTCGGCGCTCTTGCGCGGATCGGGCAAGACGAGTTTGAAGAAACCCCACTCCGGGCGGCCACCCAGGCTCGACCAGCCATTCTGCGCGATCGCCGCGTTTTGCAGCGCCGACCACGTCAGCCCGCCGAAGCGCGCATCAAGCGCCGAAACCCGATCGGCGAAGCCGCCCCACATCAGTGCCGACTGCGCGACGGACCCGTTCGCCTCGAAGGCTTCCTGCCCACTCGCCTGCCGCGCGGCCAGGTTCACCAGGTCGAGTGTGAAGGCCCCCTCCGCGATCCACGCCGCAGGCGGAGGATTCAGCGCCGTCGCGTTGGCCTGCGCGTACAGGCTCAGGCCATCCTGCTCGGTCACGTGCACGGTGATCGGTCGCCGATCTTGCCGGTGATCTTCAGCGTTGAACCGTTCGGCGGCTTCGGACGCCCAGTCGAACGCCGCCGGGGCGACCACCACTCGAAGATCGATTGGGGAGGTATCGGTTCCGGGGAGTGGGATGTTGAGGACGTTGGTCGCCAGCCAGAGTATCAGCGCAACGATGATTCCCCCCCCGACGATACTGAAGAAGCGGAGCGCTTTGCGGGTCAAAAATGTGGTCATGCGCGTGTCCTGTGCATTGAGCCAAAAGGGTACAGTCACGCGCCAGAATAACACAACGGCCCAGCGCGGTCAAACATTTTGGCCGACAAGCAACTGACGGCAAGGCACAGATGAACCTGGCGCTACCGGGTCGAACGGGAAAGGATGCAACGAATCAGCAACGAATAAACGGATGCCGCCCATGCGCCTGCCGGTACGGCGGTGTGCACGCAAAACATGTCAGGCGACTCAGCGCCCGTGGGGACGCGGGTGGGATTTTGGACACGGACAAACACGGAGCAGAATCAGTGTTCATCTGCGTTCATCCGTGTCCCATATTTCGGCTGCGGTGAAGACCGCACTATGAATAACTCACCTTACGCAGTCGGGCAGGATTTTACCGCAGAGGGCGCGGAGAACGCAGAGATTTGCCAGGAAATCCACTCTGCGCACTCTGCGTTCTCGGCGGTAAAATGGTCTTTTGCGTAAGGTGAGTGAATAACCGTGTTC
>DATBWU010000236.1:0-2393 GCA_036514635.1 Anaerolineae bacterium
CGCCTGTAAATCTCGGCCAGTCGCTTTGCGGTGTAGTCGAGCGCCTCGTCCCAGGACGCCTCACGCCACTCGCCGCGCTCGAACGCTTGCAGGCGATGGCCGGGCGATTGCGGCTCGCGCCGGATCAGCGGCGTCGTCACACGGTTCTTGTCGTAGAGAAAGTCATAGCCAAAGCGACCTTTGACGCACAGGTTGCCGTGATTCACCACGCTGTCGAACGGCGAGGTGACTTTGTAGATGTAGTCATCCTTGATGTGCAGTTCCAGGTTGCAGCCTACACCGCAATACGGACAAACCGTCGGAACGATTCGATCAGCAGTAAGCATGTTATCCTCCCCGACCTCACCTCATTCTCCAGCCCCCTTCTCCTCTCCGGGCCGGAGAGGAGAAGGGGGCCCGCGAGGGCCACTACACAGTAATCAGAACAATCGCGGCAAGCGCCGCAACCACGCCGACGGACTGCGTTCGCGTCAGGCGTTCCTTCAAGATAAGCCACGCCAGCCAGACGGTTGACGCCGGATACAGAGACGACAACACGGCAGCCATGTCCAGCCGGCCCATCTGCGCGGCCAGCGCAAAGAACGCATTACCTCCCGCATCCAGGACACCGGCAAGCGCGATCAGCGGCCAGAGGTTCCTCTTGGGCAACCAGGGGCGGCGCGAGAACGCAGTCATCGTGAGAACAACACCCAACGATGCAAACCTCGCCGCAACCAGCGGCCATAGCACTGATGCGTCGCCCGCCCGATCGATGAAAACCAGGAAGAATCCAAAGCCCAATCCGGCGAGCAGCGGCAGGCTGAGGTCTCGCACGGCAAGCGCCGCATCCTCCGTTCGCGAGATGAACCACACACCGAACAAGGCCATTCCGAAACCAGCCACTTGAAGCGTGCCCGGCCAGCCTTCGATGAGCGCGCCGACCATCACAGGGACAGCCGCTGTGACGACCGCCGACACCGGCGCGGCGATGCCCATTCGCCCCAACGCGAGTGCGCGATACAACGCCATCAATCCCGCCGACCCGCACAGCCCCGCGATTGCTCCCCATAGCAGGTGATCCGGTGGCGGCACTCTTTCAGAGAACGCCAGCGCCAATCCGATCAGCAGGGCGACGCCGACGACTTGCGAGACGATCACCACGCCATAAACGCTGGCTCGTTTACTCGCCAGCCCGCCGCTGAAATCAGCTGCGCCCCAGCAGGCCGCCGAGGCCAGCCCCAGGAGCACAGGCAAGACGCTTGATCCAATCACGTCTGGTTCTCGCCTGCCATCTTCATTACTTCCACACTCTCATACTCTTCCTCTAACTCCTTCTCCTCTTCCTCCGCACTACGCGCGTTTCTTGCAGAACCTCATCCAACGCCCTGCCTTGCTCCAACAGCCACTCGCGCTTCGGCTTGAGCGCGCCGGTCGGGCACACGCCGACGCACTGCCCGCAGAACACGCACGTCGTCTCCGGCATCGGCTTGTCGAAAAACGTGCCGATCGAGGTCTCGAAGCCGCGCCCCGCGAAGTTGATCGCAAACGTGTATTGCGCATCCTCGGCGCACACCTGCACGCAGCGCCAGCACAGGATGCACTTGGAATAATCGCGAACGTACATCGGGTTGTCGTCGAGCACCGGCGAAGCACGCCGTTCGCCGTCGGCGAAGCGATCGGAGTCGGCGCGATACTCCACCGCCATTTCCTGAATCGCCGGCGCATCCGACAAATCGACCGCCGAGCCCAGCATCTCCAGGATCGTGCGCCGGCTGCGATCGACACGCTCGGAGCGAGTGCGCACCTTCATCCCCTCGGCCACCTTCGCGATGCACGCCGGAGCCAGCAGGCGCGCGCCCGCCACCTCGACCACGCACACGCGGCACAGCGCGTTCGACGTGCAGGCGTCGTGATAGCAGATGGTCGGCACATCGATGCCGATTTGCTGCGCGGCCTTGTGGATCGTCGTCCCCGCCGGAACCGTCACCATCTGCCCGTCGATCGTTAGCGTCATGGAGTTACTCACCCGGTCTCCTCCCTTACGTTTTACGTTTCACTCTGTACGGGACACGCAAAACTTAGAGACTGTGAGAGCATTCGGCAATTCGTGGGCAATGCCCGGTGATGAATCACCGGGCTGAAAAAGCGAAGCCTGCTGAAGCAGGCTATTTGCCGCTTCAGCCGGATTTATCCGGCTTTTCTTGATTAGCCCGACGATGAATCGTCGGGCGATAGGCGTGAGGCAATTGCCGAACGCTCTCACTGTCTTAAAAGTCATTGCGAGAATCCCACATCGCCGAGGGGCGATATGCTTGAAGAAAGAAACTCGCCAGCCGCGTCATGGCGAGCCGCCAGCGGCGGCGAAGCCATCTCAAGGCCCAAGTGGGAGATTGCTTCGTCGGCCTACGGCCTCC
>DATBWU010000237.1:0-12745 GCA_036514635.1 Anaerolineae bacterium
CTTCAAGGGTGGCAAGAACTGGTATCAGCCCTACCTGGATAACCAAACCTGGGGCGCGGCGTTTCTCAGCGCGATCGGCGAAGTCGAGGATGCCCGCCGGGCGCTGAGCTATGCGAATGCCGTGCTGCGCCTGCCCGCGCAAGGTGGACAGCTCTTCGGCTTCGATGGGCAAGGCGGCCCCTGGTCGGTCTGGAACGAGGGAACCGCGCAATACGTCGCCACGGGCGGCCAGGGCGCGAATGACCTGATCCAGGAAATCCTGGCGCAGCAAGAGATAAACGGCGCGATGCCCGGCTCACCCGACGAGTTCTCGGGTGGCGGCGTATGGACGACGCGCTGGCACGGCGTCGCGCCCACCGCGTGGTTGTATTTCGCCCTGACCTGCGAGCCGTTTCATCCCAGCCCAATCCCTTGTTTCCGGCTGTATTTGCCAGCCATCCTGAAGAACTGAATCTCCTCGGACTATAACGGAAATCGAACCACCATACCGATTCACTGACTCACTGATTCGCTGACTCACTGATTCGCTGACTCACTGATTCGCTGACTCGCTGACTCGCTGATTCGCTGACTCGCTGATTCGCTGACTCGCTGATTCGCTGACTCGCTGACTCGCTGACTCGCTGATTCGCTGACTCGCTGATTCGTTTATCCGCTGCCTATTCGTTGACCCGTTTCACCACCACCAGCGTGATGTCGTCGAACGGCTGCTCGTCGCCCAGGTGCGTCCGCAGCGCCTGCCGGATCGCCCGCACGATGTCGTCGGCTCCGTAGTGCTGATGATCCAGCACACAACGCCCCAGCCGCTCCAGACCAAATTCGTCGTTCGCCGAGTTGAGCGCCTCGGTGAGGCCGTCGGTATACAACACCAGCACATCGCCCGGCTCGGCGATGAGCGACTGTTCGACAAACGTCGCATTCGGCACCACGCCCAGCGCGATGCCGTGCTCCGAGAGATACTCGATCGACGCACGGGCTGCGCGCACGAGCAGCGGCGGATTGTGGCCGGCGTTGGCGAAGTCGATCCGCGCCGTGGCGGGATCGACGACCATGTAGAAAATCGTCACGAACAGATCCGATCGCACGTCGTTGAGGATCAGATCGTTCGTGCGCATCAACGCTTCGGATGCGGTTCGGCCGCCGATCGCGACGGCGCGCAGCAACGTGCGGGTCAACGCCATGAACAAGGCCGCGCCGACGCCCTTGTCCGCCACATCGGCGATGACGATACCCATTCGCTCGTTGCCATCGCGAAACGAAATGAAGTCGTAGAAATCGCCGCCCACTTGGCGCGCTACGCGCCAGAACGCGGCGATCTCCCAGCCGGGCAGCGTCGGGCAGCGCTCGGGCAGGAAACTCTCCTGAATCCGTCGCGCGAGCTGCAGTTCCTGCTCCAGCCGCTGGCGGGCCGCCGCCTCTTCCACCAACTGCGCGTTGACGACGGCCATCGCCGTCTGGCTGGCAATCCCGGCCAGGATGTTCGATCGGCGCGAGTCGAACTCCAATCCCTGCGTGTCGCCGTCGATCGCGATCACGCCGACCACATCGCCTTTCGCCACCAGTCCCCACGCCGCCGGCGCGCGCAGCCCCAGACTCTCGATGATCGAGGGCGGAACCAGCACACGGCCTTCGTCCATGTGCCATTCGTCCCCGGGCACACTCAGCGACGTGAACGTGCTCAACCGATCGCGCGGCACGCCATAAGCCTCGCCGACGACGAAGACGTTGCGCCGTTTGTCGTAGAGGAAGATCAGGCAGGCTTCGACCCCGACGAGCAGCGGCGTCAACCGGACGACGGTTGCCAGGATGTCGCGCAGATCGGTCTGCGATCCGACCGCCTCGGCTACCTGCAACAACGCCATGTTGACCCAGGCTTCTTCGCGCTGCGAGGCAAGCAGGTGCGCCGATTCGATCGCCAGCGCGGCTTGATTAGCGATGCCCGTGATCAACGCCGCCTTGCGCGTAGGGAGTTGGCTGCCCTCCGGCGACCCGACGAGCATGACGCCGGCCCGCTCGCCGCGCGCGAACAGGGGCAGCGCCAGCGTCGGCCCCGGGCCGAATGCCTCGGCCAGCCAGCCTTGCGGCGCTTCGATCTGCAACGCCTGATTCCTCTCTTCGGCCGCGCGCATTTCCAGCCAATCGTCATCGGTCACGCGCAGCGCGGCGAAGATCGGTTCGCGTTCGCCCAATCCATACGAGCTGACCGCGCGAAATTCCGCCCGCGCCGCGTCCCACAACAGGATGCCGCAGCGATCGACACCCGACAGCATCGGCGTGATGCGTGCGACGGTTTCCAGCACCTCGTCCAAACTGGACGCCTGCGCGGTCGCCTCGGCCACCTGCAACAACGCCGTGCTGATCCACGCCTGCTCGCGCTCGGCGGCATACAGGCGCGCTTCGTGCGTGGCGATCGCGACCTGATCGGCCAACGTGCGCAGGATGAAGCTGTCCTCTTGTGTGAACGAGTTGACTTCGCTGCTCTCCACGTCGAGCGCGCCCAGAATCTGCCGGCCGAAGATCAACGGCACGGCCAGTTCCGATCGCGTTTCCGGCAGCGAAGCCACGGGTCGATAGTTCAGATCGTGGGACACATCGTTGATCAGCAGCGGCTCGCCGGTCTGCACGACCGCGCCGATGATCCCCTGCCCCACCTGCACGCGGCGATCGCGCATCGCCGGAGCCGTCGCGCCGGCGAACACCAGATCGTCGCCGTCGTCTTCGCGCAAAACCACGGCGACGAAGTAATAGTTGAAGTGCCACTGGATCAGCTCGACGACGCGCTCGAACAGCACATCCAGATCGAGAATCGCCGCCACCTCGCGGCTCACTTCGCCGATGAGCTGCAACTGCGTCATGCGCCGCTGTACCGCCTCCAGCAGGCGCGCGTTGGCAATGACCGGCCCGGCCTGGTTCGCGACAATCGACAGCAGGCGCACGTGATCCTCGTTGAAGGCGTGAGGCTGATGGCTCTGAATCGAGACTGCGCCCACCACGTCTTCACCGGCGATGATCGGCACGAACACCGCCGATCGCGGCGGATGGTCGTCGAGGTAGCGAGGCGGCGCCGGCAACGCGTTCCTTTCGCGCTCGAAGTCGTGCACCAGCAGCGGCTGCTTCGAGTCGCGCAGCCAGCCGATCAGGCCGCCGTTGTGCGACAGGTCAAACTTGCTCGGCAGTAGGCGCTCCCCGTCACGCAGCCGGATGCGAATGTCGTAAAGCGTGTCCTCGAACAGCCCGATCTGGAACGAGCGCGTATCGACGATCTGCGACACCTTGCGATAGATCAACTCGCACAGCGATTCCACGTCGAGGCGCGAGCGCGCGATCGATCGGCTCATGTCGGCCAGCGCTTCCAGTTCGCGCGCGCGCTGTTCGAGCGTGCGGCGCGACTCGATGCGGCGGCGCAGCAACCAGACAAGCGCTGCCAGCGCCGCTACGCCGATGGCGAAGAGAACCAGCATCCCATCTTGTGAGACAGAGAAGGGCATACGGTTATTATACTGGATGTCTTGTGTCTTGGCCCTCAGGGCCTTTCCAAAGTCAGGCGCTGCACCGCGGCCGGGAACGCCGGACGGTGAACCGTCCGGCTGAAAGCGTGGAAGCCCGGTCAACCGGGCTACCGGTCAATCGGCTTCAGCCGATTTCCACACTTTCAGCCCGGAGTTTGAACTCCGGGCGACCCCGGGCGACGAAAATGGGGAAGCCCCGAGCCTGCAATGGCGCGCAGTTGCGTAGGCTTTCATTCTGTGCTACAGTGTCGTAAACCCAGGGCGAGGACATCGTGGCCGAGAAGATCCTGATCGTTGACGACGATCTCGAAAGCCTGAAACTCATCGGCTTAATGCTTCAGCGCCGGGGGTATCAGATCATCGCCGCACAGGGGGGTGCCCAGGCTCTCAGCAAGGCCGAGGCGGAGCAACCCGATCTGGTGATCCTCGACGTGATGATGCCGGATATGGACGGTTACGAGGTGACCCGGCGCATGCGCGCCAACGCCAAGACCGCCCACATCCCGATCATCATGTTCACCGCCAAAACGCTCGTCGGCGACAAGGTGGCGGGCTTCCAGGCCGGTGCGGACGATTACCTGACCAAGCCGATTCACCCGGCGGAACTGGCTTCCCGCGTGGAAGCGGTGTTGCTCCGCAGCTCGCGCACGCGGACCGAAACGGGCGGCCGCACGCACGCACGCATCGTCGGCATAATAGGCGTCAAAGGCGGCGTGGGGACGACCACGCTGGCGATCAACATGGCCGTCGCGCTGGCGCAGACCTCCACTCAAGACAACCCTCGCCGCGTTATCCTGGCCGATTTGCATTCGAACGCCGGCGACGTGGCGCTGCAACTGAGCCTGACGCGCTCCGCCGGCTTGCCGACGCTCCTCTCGCGCAAGCCCGAAGAGATCAATGCGAAAGCTGTAGAAGCGATACTGGTCGGGCACGTATCGGGCGTGCGGATGTTGCTCATGCCCGGCGAGCAGCGCATCGACACGCAGCAGATTTCGGGCGAGTATGCCGAGGTGATCATCCACCACCTGGGCAATCTAGGCGACGTGGTGGTGCTCGATCTCGGATCGCGCCTGGACGAAGGCGTAAAGAGCGCGCTTCCATTGTGTTCGCGTCTGGTGATCGCGCTGGAGCCGCAGCGCACGGCGGTTCTGTCGGCGCAGGCGCTGATCGAGCGCGTGGAAGGCATGGGCGTCGGGCCGGATCGCCTGGTGACCGTGGTCGTCAACCGCTCGCCCTCGGCTTCGACGCTGAGCAAGAGCACGATCGAAGGCCTGTTGGGGCGCGACGTGGTCGCCATCATTCCGCCCGGACCCGAAGTCGCTTTCCAGGCGTTGGAGCAGGGCCAGCCGATCATCATGGTGCAGCCCGGCAACATCGTCTCGGATCAGTTCCGCGAACTGGCGCGCTTCGTGACGCTGGGGCCGGCCAACTGACGGAGGCGCGGCAGCCACCTTCATCATCGATGCCAGACCTGATTGAGCAAGCGGCCCACATCCTGCGCCATGCCCGCTATGCGGTCGCCTTGACCGGAGCGGGTATCAGCACACCCTCCGGCATCCCCGACTTCCGCAGCGAGCGCACCGGCCTGTGGGCATCGGTGAACCCGATGGAAGTCGCGTCGATTTACGCCTTTCGCGAGAACCCGGCGCGCTTCTTCCAGTGGATCCGCCCGCTGGCCGCCTCGATTCACGACGCGCGGCCCAATCCGGCTCACGTCGCGCTGGCGCACCTGGAACGCGCCGGCATCATTCGCATGGTGATCAGCCAGAACATCGACGGCTTGCACCAGCGGGCCGGCTCGGTGAACGTGGCCGAGGTGCACGGCCACATTCGCGAGGCGACGTGCATGCACTGTTTTCACGTCGCGCCATCCGACGGGTATCTGGAGAAATTCATCGCCGACGGCGAGACACCGCGCTGCCCGATGTGCGGCGGCGTGCTGAAGCCGAACGTCACACTCTTCGGCGAGGCGCTGCCGGCGCAGGCGATGCTCATATCGATTCAGGCGGCGCGCAAGTGCGATGTGATGCTGATTGCCGGATCATCCTTGGAAGTCTCGCCTGCCGCCGATCTGCCCAACCTGGCATTGACCCATCACGCACAGATCATCATCGTCAACCTGAGCGTAACTTACCTGGATGCCCGGGCTAACGTGCTGATTCGCGGCGACGTAGCCGAGATATTGCCGGACATCGCCGCCCATCTGGGCGTTGCACCGGCACCCGAGTCCGTTTAGAGGCCTGTCACGCTCTTAGAGCCTGTCTGAAAAGTCCGTTACGGTAACCACCAAGTCACCAAGACGCCAAGCCTCTCCAAGTTTTCTTGGTGTTTCTTTGTGTCCTGGAGTCTTGGTGGTGAGTTTTAAGACAGTCTCTTAGCGAGAGGTTAAAGGTGCACACTGGCGAACTGACCCTCCGTCTGGCTCGCTTCCGGCGCGTGCTGGAGCTGAGCCGTATCCTCAACTCCACACTCGACTTACCCGCGCTGCTGGGGCAGATCATCAGCGCCGCGCGCGAGGTCACCATGACCGAAGCATCTTCGATCCTGCTCACCGATCCCAAGACCGGCGAACTGTACTTCGAGGCCGCTACCGGCACAAAGAGCGAAGAGGTCAAGCGCGTCGTCGTGCCGCCGAACAGCCTGGCCGGCTGGGTGGCGCGCGAGGGCAAGCCGCAGGTCATCGACGACGTCAGCAGTGATCCGCGCTTCTCGCCGCTGGCCGATCTGCAATCGGGGTTCAGGACGCGCGCGCTGATCGCCGTGCCGTTGCAAGTCAAGGGTCGCACCATCGGCGTGCTGGAAGTCGTCAACCGCATCGACAACACACCGTTCATCGACGAAGACGTGGACGTGCTGACGGCGCTGGCCGCGCACGCGGCCGTCGCCATCGAGAACGCGCGCCTGTTCCAACAAAGCGACTTGATCTCAGAGATGGTGCACGAGCTGCGCACGCCGCTCACCAGCATCGTCGCCTACAGCGAGCTGCTGCTGCGCAGCGATGTGCGACGCGAGCAGCAGCGCTCCTTCGTCGAGACGATCTTGCAGGAATCGACGCGACTGACGACGATGATCAACGGTTTTCTCGACCTGGCCCGGCTGCAATCGGGCCGCGCGCGGCTGGCTCACGAGCCGGTCGATCTGGCGGTATTGGCGCGCGACTGCGCGTCGGTGATGATGCCGCAGGCGCAGAAGAAAAACATCCGGCTGACGATCGACGCGCCGGATGGTCTGCCCGCGGTGCAGGGTGACTCGGGCCGGCTCAAGCAGGTGCTGATGAACCTGTTCAGCAACGCCGTCAAGTACACCGCGCCGGGTGGCCGCGTCGACGCGCGGGTGGCCTGCGTCAATGAATCGGCGCGCGTGGCAATCCGCGATACCGGGCGCGGTATCCCGAAATCCGATCTGCCGCACATCTTCGACAAGTTTTACCGCGTGGCCGACAGCGAAGGCTGGGCCACCGGCACCGGCCTCGGCCTGTCGATCACCAAGGAGATCGTCGAGGCGCACGGCGGCCGGATCGAGGTGGAGAGCCAAGTGGGCGTGGGCACCACGTTCACCGTCAGCATCCCACTTGAGCAGCGCCGCTGAATTTGAGCATGATGACCTTGTCAAGCGTCTGCGCGGCTGGTATAATCTTGTCCGTCGCCACCCTAGCTCAATCGGAAGAGCAACCGCTTCGTAAGCGGTCGGTTATCGGTTCGAGTCCGATGGGTGGCTCTGCATAGTCACCTGGCCCCGCACGGGGCTTTTTCGTGTCTACGTATGACCGCCTCGCCCGCCAATACCATCATTCGGCGCGATCCCTGGCAATCCCTCTGGCGTTTCGTCGCACAGGATCGGCTGCTCGCCAGCGAGTTGACCGGCCTGGCGATGTTGCTGGCATTGGCCGCGACGCTGCCGCAGGCGCCACACGGCGATGCCGCGGCGTACTCGCGCTGGCTGTCTGATACGCAGTCGCGTTTCGGCAGTCTCACCACCGTGTTGACAACGCTCGGCCTGTTCGACATCGTCCACTCGATCCTCTTCCGCGCCGTCGCCGGGCTGCTCGGTCTCACGCTCGTAGCGCGCCTGATTGATCGCCTGGTCGAGTTTCGCGCGGCGTCTCGACTTGCCGATCCGCCCGATACGGCGCACGCCCTCTCCGTTGAGCGGCCACCCGCCGAGATCGTGCGAAAACTGCGCGGCTATCGCGTCCGGCAACTCGATGCACCCACTTTGCTTCTCGATCGATTTCCGCGCGCTCACCTCGGATCGATCGCCGCATACACGGGAGCATTGATCGTGTTAATCGGACTGGCGCTTTCCACACTGACGGACTGGCGCGTCGATCGGCTCAATGCCCTGCCCGACATCCCCACCCCCATACTCAATACGCCCTACACGCTCACGTCCCGCATCGACGCCGCCGGCCAGATCGACGTGACGCTGGCGCAAGCCGGAGCGCCTATAGCACAAGGTGTCATCGCGCCGGGTCGACCCCTGATCACCAGAGCGGCCAGCGTGTTCGTGCGCGAGTTGCTCCCGGCCCTGCGCGTGAAGGCTCACGGCATCGGCGGTCAACCGCTCAAACTCCAAAACAGCGCGCAAAGCACACCTACTGACGAATTGCTGTTCACATTCGACGAGAATCGAAGGGAAGCGTTCTTCGCCGCGCCGGATGCGCAAATGGCCGTTCGTGTGTCTCTAGAAGAGGTGAACGGTGAGCCTCGCGCCTACACGGTCTCGATCGTCAGCATCCCGGACGCCGAGACCATCCTCACCGCGCCGCTCGCGCCCGGGCAGGTCATCGACGCGAACGGCAATCGATTTCAGTTTATCGGCGAGTCTCACGCGGTGCTGGCGGTCGTTTATGCGCCGTCGCAGATTGTCACCCTCGGCGGGTTGATCGTGTCGATCGTGGGGCTGGCGTCGACCGCGTTTTATCGACCACGGCGTATCTGGCTGATCACGCAGGAGGCGGGCACGCGCCTGGCGTGCGACGATCCGGATTTCGATCTGGCGCGGCTGGCCGGAGCGGAACGGTGATCTCGATCGCACAAGTCTTGATGGGCATTGCCTCGGGCGTGCTGCTGGCCGGAGCAGGCAGTGGCTTCTTCCGCGCACAGCAGTGGCCGCCGACATCGCGCGCAATTATCGCGAGTGCATTCCTGCTCATTCTCATCGCGCAGTTCATCGAGATCTTCCGGCCGCCGTCGGGACACATCTCGCGGGTCGCCTTGGTCGCACTCGTCAGCGTCGGCGCGGGCTTGGCCTATTTGCGGTACAGGGACATCTCGCCCGTAACCCCGTTCGCGACGGGCCTGCTGCTCGTGTATGCTACGCTTGAATACGGCGGTGGCCCGAGTGTGCCGAGAGACATTGTGTTCTTCACGGCACTCGCAGCCAGCGCGGCGAGCCTGCCCGCGATCGAAGCGGCCACGCGCGAATGGCGCGGCGGGATCGATGTTCCGAGGATCGCGCCGCTCTTGTGGATCGGCCTCTCGTTCAGCATCGGTGTGACGGCGATCACAGCCTGGCTCGATGGTGGAGCCTTATTCGCATCGTCGCCCGGCGCGGCGTGGTTGCTCGCAGCGTGGATCACGTCGAGCGGCAGCCTGCTGATGAAACGCGGCCGCCCGCGCGCCACATGCATCGCCGTCGCGGCGGTTTCGATTGTGTTCGGCGCGCTCAGCCTGTAAGAAACTGTTTCCAAATTCCGAGCCGGATCGCCGACTTCAGTCGGCTTTATGGAGCAGGCTAAAGCCTGCGATCCGTATTTCCAAGAGGACCAACTTGAATCAGACGGACTCCACGCCGCGCATCGTCATCGGCGTCGCCGGCGGGACCGGATCGGGCAAGACGACGGTCTCCAGCGAGATCGTCCGCCGCGTCGGGGCCGACCGGCTGGCGTATCTCCAGCACGATTCGTATTATCGCAACTGGAGCGACCTGCCGCCCACGGCGCGCGATCACCGCAACTTCGATCATCCCGACGCGCTGGAAACCGATCTGCTGATCGAACACCTGAAGCAGTTGCGGCGAGGGTGCGCCATCGATGTGCCGATCTACGACTTTCGCACGCACTCACGCCGCCCGGAAACGCAGCGTCTCAAGCCGAAGCCGGTGATCCTGCTGGAAGGCATTTTGATCCTCAGTGAAAAGGCGCTGCGCGATTTAATCGACATCAAAATCTTCGTCGATACCGACGCCGATCTGCGCTTCATCCGCCGCTTGAAGCGCGACCTCGACGAGCGCGGGCGAACGATCGAGTCGGTCATCGACCAATATCTCGATACCGTCCGCCCGATGCACCTGGAGTTTGTCGAGCCGAGCAAGCGTTACGCCGACCTGATCATCCCCGAAGGCGGCTTCAACACCGTAGCGCTCGACGTGGTCGTGGCGCGCATCGACGCGATGCTGGGCACGCACGAATAACCACGGATAGCACGGATGTCACTGAGGGATGATCTTCAGCAATATCCTTTTTATCCGTGCCATCTGTGGTTGATCTGCTGTTCACACGGAGCTTTGTAATGCCCATACAAATTCACCCAACTGCGGAAGTGTCTGATAAGGCCGTCATCGGCGACGGCACGTCGATCTGGCACCACGCACAGGTACGCGAGGATGCCCGCATCGGCAAGCACTGCATCATCGGCAAAGGCGTGTACGTCGACGCCGGCGTCGCCATCGGCGACAACGTCAAGATTCAAAACTACGTCTCCGTGTATCACGGCGTCACGATCGAAGACGGCGTGTTCGTCGGGCCGCACGTGTGCTTCACGAACGATCTGCGCCCCCGGGCCGTGAACCCGGATTTGTCTTTGAAGAGCGCCGACGATTGGCTGCTGGCGACGACGCGCATTCGCCGGGGCGCATCGCTCGGCGCAAACTCGACGATCGTGTGCGGCATCACCGTCGGCGAGTGGGCGATGATCGGCGCGGGCAGCGTCGTCACACGCGACGTGCCGAATCACGGCCTGGTGCGCGGCAATCCGGCTCGGCTGAAGGGTTCTGTGTGCTACTGCGGCGGGCGGCTGGAGAAAGCGGCCGAGCAGGGCGATCGCGTCATCGCCCGGTGCACGGAGTGCCGGCGAGAGATCGAGATACCCGCGCTGGATTGGCGCATGGCCGAGTGAGAAACAACAACCTTGAAGATCGTTTACAGCATTAGCGCGAGGTTGGGTGGAAGCGGTATTGGCTACATAGCCTACAATGCCGTGTCGGGCATTCATCAGTCCGGACTGCTGGCGCGCGTGTTCGCCAGCTCCAACACATCCGACATCCCGGCTCCGCTAGTTCGCCAGTGGGGCACTTTAGGCCAGATCTCGAAGTACCTCGGCGCAAAGGATCGCAGCGGGCTGATCTATTATCTGGAAAGTAACCTGTTCGATGCCTGGACAGCAACGCAGCTACCTGCAGGCGATGTTTTCCACGGCTGGAACGGAATGTGCCTGCGTACACTGCAAACGGCGAAACGACGCGGGATGGTGACGGTTGTCGAGCGCGCGTCGTCGCATCCCAGCACCCAGTCTCGGTTATTGCGCGAAGAATACGCGCGGTGGAACATCCCGTTCGAGTTCCCAAGCTGGAACGAGCGCCGATCGCTTCGGGAACTCGACGAAGCAGACTACATCACGACGCCCAGCGCGTTCGCCCGCCAAAGTCTGATCGATGCGGGCTTGCCCGAACACAAACTACTGGAAATACCGTTCGGCGCAGATCTGAATCGCTTTCACCCTACGACGGATGTAGCGCCGCATCCCTTCCGCGCAATCTTTGTCGGGCAGGTATCGATTCGCAAAGGCGTGCCGTATCTGTTGGAAGCATGGCAGCGTTTAGGATGGCGAGACGCCGAGTTGTGGATCGTGGGCGGCGTAACACCCGATTTCGCTGCACTGCGCCATCGCTGGGTGAACGTGGCCGGAGTCCAGTTTGTCCCTCACACTACCGATGTGGCCCGGTTGTGCCAGCAGAGCGATGTGTTTGTGTTTCCCAGCATCGAAGAAGGCAGCGCGCTCGTCACGTACGAAGCGCTGGCCTGCGGCCTTCCGGTCATCACCACGCCCAACTCTGGATCGGTCGTGCGGGACGGCGAGGACGGATTCATCGTGTCGATTCGTGACGTCGACGCGCTGTGCGACCGGCTCGAGCGCCTGCGCGCTAATGCGGCGTTGCGGGCACAGATGGGTCGGTCGGCGCGTGAGCGGGCAGAACAGTTCTCGTGGGCAAAGTACCAGACTAAGCTGGTCACCTATTATCAGCGTATTGCGAGGAAGTGATTCATGCCGGAATCACACGTTGGTCAAGCCTGGGCAGAACACTTCAAATCGGAAGCCGAGTCTTACCGCATCAAAGACGGCATACCTTTCCTGCGTCGCTTCATCCGATCGCCGTTCATCCAGCTGATGTGGCGGTACGGGAACCTCAAGCCGGGAAACCGTGTTCTTGAAGCTGGCTGCGCCAGTGGAAAGTTCAGCGTGTGCTTTGCCATGCTTGGCTGCACTGTAACAGCGCTCGATTTCTCAACAGCGATGTTGGAGAACACCGCTCATCTGCGGCAGACAGTCGCGCGCGAGATCGGCCCCCTCAATATGCAACTGATCTGGGCGGACCTTGAGAACCTCAATCTAGAACCTGACCAGTTCGACCTCGTTTTCAACGAAGGCGTTGTCGAGCACTGGCTCGATCACGCCGAGCGACGCACTGTGCTGGACAATATGATGCGCATCGCCAAACCGGGTGGTGTCGTCGCTATCATAATCCCTAACGGGCATCATCCGCGCATGTGGTTCTGGATGACGCACAGCCCTGCCTTCCTGTCTGCGCCGCCTATGGTTCGCTATGATCCGAAGTTGTTGCACGAAGACCTCACTTCGATTGGATTGACCGACCTCTTCATCGATGGCATCTATGCCTGGCGCACCATTGACCAGTGGCCAACGAGCCGGGCGCGCCAGATCATCGGCGGCGTATTGCAGCGTCTAATTCCGTTGCCGCGCCAACTGCGACTGAGGTGGGGAATCCACCTCATCGGCATGGGCCGGAAGACGTGAACCTTGCTGTACGTGCCGTGCGCGGCAGCGCCGTCATCCTCGTTACTCACTTTACGCAACGTCATTGCGAGAATCCCACATCGCCGAGGGGCGATATGCTTGAAGAAAGAAACTCGCCAGCCGCGTCATGGCGAGCCGCCAGCGGCGGCGAAGCCATCTCAAGGCCCAAGTGGGAGATTGCTTCGTCGGCCTACGGCCTCC
>DATBWU010000238.1:0-5960 GCA_036514635.1 Anaerolineae bacterium
CGACGGTGAGTGTGCCCTCCAGTCCGAACGGGTTGCCGATCGCCGCGACGCTCTGCCCGACTTCCAGCGCGTCGGAGTCGCCCAGGGGCAGCGGCTGCGCATCGGGCAGAACCGTATCAACATCCAACACGGCGAGATCGGTATCGGGATCGACGCCGAGAACGCGCGCGGTCTGCGTCGAGCCGTCGGCGAAGGTGACTTCCACGCGCGTCGCGCCATCGACAACATGATTATTCGTGACGATGCGACCCTCGGCATCGTAGAGGAATCCCGAACCTTGAGCCATGTTTCCGTCCTGCGCGCCGAGGCCCTGCGCCGCAAGCACGACGGTGATGTTGACGACAGCGGGGTTGGCGCGACGGTACACTTCGATGAGCGACTGCTCCTGGTTGGTGATGGCCGGGCCGTACACCGGCGCTCGCGTCGGCATCGGTGTCAGCGTGGCCGTCGAGGATGACTGCGCGGTGCAGGCCGCCGCCACGATGAGCACGACAGCCAACGCCATCAAGATTCGACTGCGAAACATGCAATCACTCCAATGGTGAGCAGCGGGCGTCTTGCTCGCAGTGCCCGCTGCTCGATGGGAGCCTGAGGGATGTACAGCCTCAGACGACTATGAGCGTAGAGGGGGAAGATTAGAAAGTTGCAACAACAGGATTAGAGGCAGGAGAATGAACAATGACCGAAGCGCTTGAGAGCAGATAGCGTTTGAGTATCACAACGGCGAGGTGTGGAACGGTAACCACACGCTGAAGGCGCTTCCTTTCCCCACTCTGCTCGCGGCCTCGATCCGACCACCGTGCTGCTCGACGATCCAGCGCGCGATGGCCAGGCCGAGGCCGCTGCCGCGGCTCTGACCCGGCGCGCGGTAGAACCGATCGAAGATGTGCGGAAGCGCATCGGGCGGAATGCCTTCGCCGGTGTCGGTAACAGTGGTCAGTAGCCAGTCATCCGTTATCAGTTGTGCGCAGGTGGCTGAGGACTGACCACTGAACACTGAACACTGAATACTGATGACTCCACCAGTAGGTGTGTGCTTCAATGCATTGTCCACAAGGTTGAAGAAGACCTGCTTCAGGCGATCGGCATCGCCGAGCAGGGTGACGGGCGGTGGATCGGCGAGCGCAATCGTCACGCCGTTAGCGTGGAGCCGCGCGTTGTCGGCCACGTAACATAGGATGTCGGCCAGTGGGGTCGGGCGCAGTTCCAGTCGCCAGCCGGCGTCGGCCTGCACGGAGAGCAGCAGGTCGCTGAGCAGGCGCGCGGTGCGACGGCCCTCGGCGCGGATGGCGGTCAGTGTGGCGGCGCGCCGCTCCGCGTCGTCACCGTAGCGGGCGAGCAAATCGGCGTTGCCCAGCAGCGAAGCCAGCGGCGTGCGCAGTTCGTGCGCTGCTTCGGCCAGGAAATGTTGCTGCGCAGCGAACGCAGTCTCCAGCCGGGCCAGCATCTCGTTGAACGTGATCGTCAGGCTGCCCACTTCGTCGGATGGGCCCGAATAGGGAATGCGCGCGGCCAGATCGCGAGCGCGCTCGATGCGTGTCGCATGGTCGGCCAAACGGGTCAGTGGCCGCAAGCCCAGGCGCGTGAGAACAGTGCTGCCGGCGGCGGCGATAATCAGCGCGATTGCGATGCTGATGACGAAGATGGCTTGCAGGCGGGTGAGCGTATCCTCTACGTTCCGCAGCGAGCCGCCGACTTCGACCGCGCCGACGACGCGACCATTCCGAAGGATCGGGCGGTGATACAGCCTCACGCTCTGGCCGGTGATCGACTCGACATCGTAGAAACTGCGCCCGGCGAGGACTTCGGCCAGGCGATCGTCGTGGACGGGCAGCGCATCCGCGCCGAGACTGGCCGAGCGAGCGACGATGCGACCGGTCTCATCCAGAACCTGCACGTAGATGCCCGGCGAGGCGAATTCACCCGACAGGCCGGGCGAGATTCCGGCGATCGAGAGATTGGGCACGCTCTCTACGGCCAGCGCGGCATGGTCGGCGCGCTCGCGCAGCACGCGATCCAGTTCGGCGCGCAGGCTTGAATCCAGCGCGCGATACGACACAACGGCAAAGGTGGTGAGAACGAGGATCAGCAGCGAGATGTGCCAGAGCGTGAGACGCGTGCCGAGTGTGATCCGTCTCATGGCGATACTTCTATTGCGATACTTCTATTGCGCGATACTTCTATTGCGCAACTCTTTTTCGGCGACTAAAGTCGCAGCAACGAAAGCACAAAGCCTGCCTGCGCAGGCTGTCCGCGAGTCGCCGCAGGGCGACTTGGCGCTGCTCGTAGGCGCGATTTCAATCGCCAGCTAAAGGTGTTGCACATTGGGTTCCAATGGTTCGGCTAACTTGTAACCCACGCCGTGCAGCGTGCAGATAAGATTCGGCTGGCCCAGTTTGGCGCGCAGGCGCGACATCGTCACGCCGAGCACTTTGTCATCGCCCGCGTAGTCGCAGCCCCACACTTCGGCGATGAGTTCATCGCGGGTGCGCACGCGACGCGGCGGGCGCATGAGCGCGGCGAGCAGCGCGAACTCCGTGCGAGTCAAAGAGAGTGAGCGTCCGGCGCAGCAGGCGGTGAAGTGTGCTTCGTCTAACGCGATGTCTCCGGCGATGAGCATACCATTGCGGTTCAACCCGGCGCAGCGGCGAATCAGCGCGCGCAGACGGGCCAGCAGTTCATCGAACTCGCATGGCTTCGAAAGGTAATCGTCGGCCCCGGAATCCAGCCCGGTGACGCGATCGCGGACGCCGTCGCGCGCGGTGAGCATGAGCACCGGGCCGGTGTAACCCGATGCGCGGAAGGCGCGGCACGCGGCGACGCCGTCCATGCCGGGGAGCATGATGTCCAGAATGACGGCGCGTGGCTCCACAAGGGGCAGTGTTGCCAGACCCGCTTCCGCCGAAGCGGTCACGTGCGGCTGGTAGCCTTCGTAGGTCAACCCGCGTCGCACGTAATCGGCAAAGGTGGCGTCGTCTTCGACGATCAGAATGCGTTCCATTGACATAGCGCGGCCTCCCGCCGCAACCAGACGGTTGACCACGGATGACACGGATTACACGGATGTTTTGCAGTAGTCATCTGTGACATCCGTGGTTCGAAATCTTCGCGGTCGTGATAGTTTCGGTGGAGTAATACTATATCAGACTCAAAATCGCGAGTGTGCACGAGTCAATTCCAACGGTTGAACATCACGGCTGCAACGCGGCGAATTCGGCCAGCCGGTTGTTGCCGGTGTCGGTCACCCACAGGCTTCCATCTGCTCCGATCGCAATCCCCACCGGCAATCCGAATGCATCCTCTTCCGGCCCATATTGCCCGAACGCAGCCAGCGGCTCTCCGTTGGACGAGAACACAATCACACGGTACGCCTCCGGATCGGTGATGTACACGCGACCCTGCGCATCCACCGCGAGATATGGCTTGTTGTCGAGCGAGTCATCGGCCCAGCCTTGCACCGTCCAATCACGCAAGAACTTCCCTTCCGGCGAGAACACGGCCACGCGCAAGTTCCACGTATCAGCGACATACACATTGCCATCTGGCCCAACGGCGATGCCCACCGGCTCGTCCAGCCAGCCTTCGCCGTCACGATCGAACTCGAACAGGAACTTCCCGTTCGCGTCGAACACGGCGACGCGCTTGTTGCCGGTGTCGGTGACGTATACGCGCCCGTCCGTGCTCACCGCAATGCCACGCGGTCCCCAGAACGGTTTGACGCCATCGCCGTTCCATTCGAGCAGGAGCTTGCCGTCCGGATCGAACTTCTGAACTCGATGATTCCAGGTATCGGCGACGAAGACGTTGCCTTGCGCATCGACTGCTATGCCCCACGGCTCGTTGAGTGTGCCCGGCGCGGGCGGCGATTGCCCGTCGGGTGTCTTGTCGCCCCACGTTGTCGATACATTGCCCGCGCGGTCGAACTTGACGATTTGCGAGTTGCCGGTGTCGGCGACATACACCGATCCATCCGGCGCAACCGCCACGCCACGAGGCGCGTTGAGACCACCGACCGCGATCACCCGTGCCGGCATCATCGGGCGCTGCACACCAGCATAGGCATCGACCGGCACAGGTTCTTCGGGCAGCATCATCGGCCCCAGGCTCAGGCTGAGCATCTGCGCGGCGACGTCTTTCCGCACATACACGCGCATGCGCTCGGCCAGCGGCCAATCGGCAGGCGGGTTCAGCTTCTGACCGGTCAGTTCGGCGTAGCGTGTGTAATCGCGTGCCCACACAATGTCCCATACGGCCGCGCGCATCTCCGGATCGAACGTGAGCCGCAGGATGCGATCCCACGTCAGGTCTTTGTAGTCCTCGATCGGCCACCACAGCCGGATCACTTCGAAGCGGTGATAACGATTGCCGAGTAACCGCTCGACCTTCGGCCAGTTCCTGGGGCCGGCCAGCACGACCGGCGCGTCCAGCGCTTCGCGGTTGGGCTGCGCGCCGAAGAACGCCTGATGGGTGTAATCGCGCAGATACCACGACATCGGCCACGACATTTCGTCGTCGTAGGCGATCTTCAATTCCCGGCCCGCGCCGGTGTGATTGGCGATGGCGGCGATGTCGTCCAGCACCCACTTCACGCCCGGCGCGCCGTGGGCGTAGCCGATGAACTCCGTCGTGTAGTCGTAGTTGAGATAGTTGACGGCGAGCGAGGTGCGGACGGTGAGTAGCACAACGACGCCCACGCCGCCAAGCGCGATCCCGCGCCCAATCGTCTTGAGCCTTTCGCGCAAGTGGTGCGACCAGCGCCACGCGCCTTCCAGCAGTTGCCCGATCCACCAGCCGGTGAGCAGGATGAAGGGGATCGCGATGTGCGTCGAGAGCCAGGGCATCTTCTCGCCGGCCAGCGTGAGCGCGATGAAGATCAACATAGCCCACCACAACACAAACGGGACAAACGTTCGAGAGAACGCAGACAGCGACTTGCGGCGAACGAAATAGAACCCCGCAGCCAATACGCCGCCGATCAGGGGCAGGTACTCATACAGTGGAAAGACGATGAGATAGTAATACCAGGGCTGCGAGCCGCGCGACACGTCCTGCTGCGCCAGCCAGTATCCCAGCGAGCCGATGAAGCCGGTGCCGATGCCGGCGGGATTGCTGAAGAACGTGGTGAACAGCGTGACGGTGATCGCCCCGAATAGACCGGCCAGTTTCAACCAGCGCTTTCTCCCCCACCACACACCCATGGCGATCGCGCTCACGGCAAAGATCGCCAGCAGGCTCCACAGCCGAGGGCCGTCTGGCGCGGTAGACCATTCGATCGCCTGGCTGTCCAGCACCGCCATGTCTACAAATGGCGAGCCGGTGAGCGCGGTCCAGATCGGGTTCAGGATGAGCAGCGCGATCGGCGAGGAGAAGAACGCGCCGAGCGTCACCATCACCATCAGCAAATCGAACTCCGCCGACTGGCGGATCGCGCGCCAGCGCAGGCCGTACATCGCCATGATGCGCAGAATGAGAAAGCCGACGAAGATCGTCAGATAGATGAACGTCGTCTCCATCGTGGCGAACATCAGCGCCAGCGCGATGGCGAGCAGCGTCAAATCCCGCTGCCGCCGATCGGCCAGATAGCGGAAGATGGCGACGACGGCCAGCAGCATCCAGGCGATGACCAGAATATCGTGACGGATGTAGCGTGAGTAATACAGAATGTACGGCGAGATCAGCAGCAGGGTCGATGCAGCCAGCGCGCCGATGCGTCCCAGCCACAGCTTCAGCAGTTGCGGCACGACGATGGCGATGAACGTTCCCAGGATCACCGGAGCCAGTCGAGACGTGAAGTCGCTCGTGCCGAAGAGGACGTTCATCAGCGCCGTAGCCTCGAACAGGAACGGCCCGTGCATCATCGGGTTGTGCGCGAAACCTTTGCCGGTGGCGAGTTGCCACGAGTAGAAGACGTGCAGGCTTTCGTCGTGGCTCATCACGCGCGCGTCGAGTATCCACAGGCG
>DATBWU010000239.1:0-47011 GCA_036514635.1 Anaerolineae bacterium
CCACAATCCGCAATCATCAATTCAAGGAGCGCTCATGTCACTCAAGCAAGTCTTTCTGGACAATCCCGACCGTCGCTACATCATGTTCGGGGGCAAGGGGGGATTGGGTAAGACGACGTTCTCTGCATCGACCGCCTACTGGCTGGCCGCGCAGGGGAAGAAGGTGCTGGTCTTCTCGGTCGATCCGCAAGCCAGCCTGTCCGATATTTTCCAGCGGGACATTTTCGGCAAGGGGCCGACGCAGATCATGAACAACCTGTGGGCGCAGGAGATCGACGCCGACAGCCACATCAAAGAGTATCAGAACGAAATCCGCAAGAAGATTCTGGACATGTACGGCTTCGAGGCGGTGCCCGATGAGATCGAGCAGTACATTCAGGCGGCCAGCGCCGAGCCGGCGATGGAGGAGAGCGCAATCTTCGACGCGGTGGTGGATATCGTCGTCAAGGGCAGTTACGACTACTACATTTACGATCTGGTTCCGCTGGGCCACGCGCTGTATTACCTGAGCATGGCCAAGGTGTACGACGAGTGGATCAACCGCATCACTAAGCTGCGCGAGGAGATGCGCGAGTACGAGGAAATGGTCGCCCGGCTCAAGTCGGAGAAGCAGACCGAAGAAGATGAGATTCTCAACGAACTGAATTATATCAAAGGGCGCATCAACGCCTCCAGTCGTATCCTGACTGACCGCGCCAAGACGGCCTTCTTCTTCGTCGTCGTGCCCGAAGAGATGATCATCCTCGATACGCTGAAGGCGGCCAAGTTGTTCGCCGCGTTCGACGTGCCGCTTGCCGGCTACGTCGTCAACCGAGTCGTGCCGCGCGAACTGCTCGGCCAGAACATCCCGGCGTATCTTCGCAACCGGATCGAGATGCAGGATAAGTACCTGGCGCGCATCCAGACCGAACTGGGCGATCAGGTGCGGGCGCACGTCCCCGAGCTGGAGCGTGACGTGACCGGCCTGCCGATGATCGAGAAGCTGGCCGGGATCATGTACGGGAACGGCAAATAGGCCATGCGTTTCAGCGAACTCGTACGGTTGCTCGAAGAAAGCGGCTTTCGGTTGGTGAAGGAGAAGGGGTCGATTCGCTATTATGCCAAACCCGGTGTGGACAGACTGATTCGGGTGGATTATCATAGTTCCTAAGGAAGTCCCAACCGGGACGTGCAATGCCATCCTGAAGGCAGCTGGCCTCAAGGAAAGGAAGTGAGTGTATGCTTAAGCTCAAGTATTCTCTTGTTATCGAAGCCACTGATGATCCAATCTTCTTTGGCTTCTACTCGCCCACCCTGGAAGGTTTTACCGGGATAGGTCATTCGATCGAAGACTGCCTATACCAAGCTCGTTGGGGCATGGAGGAACACGTTACGCTGCTCAAGGCGCAAGGGCTGTCCGTTCCTGAGCCGGAGGCCAACCCGACAGTCGTCATTCAGAATGAAACACATTTGGCTGTGGCTTCGTGATGCTCGTACACACTCCTGCAGCAAGAGCAGTCATCAGTGACACTGATTCCTGTCAGATGAGGAAGCGATGACCCAAATTGACACTTCGATGCGCGACTACTTCCAGTCGCATTCCAATCTCAAGTACGTCTTTTTCGGCGGCAAGGGTGGGGTGGGTAAAACGGTGCTGGCCGGCGTCACGGCGCAGTGGCTGGCCGGGCAGGGCCAACGCACGCTGCTGGCGTCGACGAACCCGGTGCACAGCCTGTCCGGCCTGTTGGGACAGGACGTGTTCGGCAAGCACGCGCCGGTGACGGGCGTGCCGAACCTGTGGGCCTACGAGATCGACACGAAGGACACGATCGAGCGCAGCAAGGTGGAGATCCGCGAGAAGATTCAGTGGTTCCTGAAGTTCGCCGACATCTCCACGAAGGCTGATAATTTCGTCGAATCGGCGACGATGAACCCGGCCTTTGAAGAGTCGGCCATGTTCGAGAATATGATTGAGCTGATGTTCAAAGCCGAATACGATGTGTACGTCTTCGACACCGCGCCGACGGCCAACGCCCGCCGGCTGCTGGGCATGTCCAAAGTCTATTCGCTGTGGGTGAACAAGATGCTGAAGAGCCGCGAGGAAGCCCGCAGCCTGCGCGAGCTGCTGTCGTTCACCAAGAAGAAAGAAGCCGATCCGCTGATGGATTATCTGATCAACTTCCGCGATCGAATGGAGCACGCTCGCGTGCTGCTGACCGATCCGCAGCAGACGGCCTTCTTCTTCGTGACGTTGCCCGAAGCGCTGCCGATCGCGGTGATCACGCGCTTCATCGGTTGGTTCCACGAGTTCGGCATCCCGGTCGGCGGCGTGATCGTCAACATGCTGATCGACAAGCAGCAGGTCAAGCCCGATTCACCGGAGTTCGTCCGCAACCGCGTGGCGATGCAGGATCACTACATGGGCGACATCTGGCAAAAGTTCGACGGCATGGTGCGCGCGACGGCTCCCCTGTACGAAAACGAAGTGCGCGGCACAGCCGCGATGGCGCGTATGGCGAACGCCGTGTTTGCATGACCGCGTCTCTCAATCGTTTTGATCGCATGCTGAGACAAGTGCTGTACGGCATGGCTATCCACGATCAGGTGCGCGCACTGGCGCGGCAGCGCGGCACGCTGGAGCATCTCTTTGTGCTGATCAGCTTCGGCGATCTGCTCGGCGTGCCGATCCTGCCACCCTATTACAGCCTGCGCCTGCTGCCGTTCGTCGTCCCTCTGATCAATAACTGGCGCAGGCGCATGTTGCGCGAGCGTGACCTGATCGATTCGATGTTCTGAGAAACGACGAAGGACGAATGACGAACGTGCGCCTTCGTCATTCGTCTTTAGTCATTCGTCTTGCCTCTTACCTCCCATCTCCTCCGTCCCGCCCGTACGCCTCCACCATCTCGCGCAGCCGGGTGCGATGCGTCTCGGTGAGCGCGCCCCCGCGAAAGCGCCAACCCCAGTTGCCCGCCGGGCGACCGGGGTAGTTCATTCGCGCTGTGCTGCCCAGGTTGAGAACATCTTGCAGCGGAATCACCACCGTATCGGCCACCGAGCTCATCGCCAGGCGGATGAGATCGCTGGCGATGGCGCTGCCCGTGCGTCCCAGGTAGCGCTGCACAAACGAGCGCTCCTGGGGCGGAACCGACTTGAACCATCCCCGGCTGGTGTCATTATCATGTGTGCCGGTGTAGACCACGCAGTTGTTGGGATAGTTGTGCGGCAGGAACGGATTGGACGCATCGCCGCCGAATGCGAACTGGAGAACCTTCATGCCGGGAAACTCAAACCGATCGCGCAGCGCCTCGACTTCCGGCGTCACCACGCCCAGGTCTTCGGCGATGATCGGCAGCCTGCCCAGCGCCTTCTCGACCGCGCGGAAGATCGCTTCGCCCGGGCCGGGGAGCCACTGCCCATTGATCGCCGTCGATTCGGAGGCGGGCACCTCCCAGTAGCGCGTGAAGCCGATGAAGTGATCGATGCGCAGAATATCGACCTGCGTCAGCATCGCGCGGAAGCGATCGATCCACCAGGCATAGTCTTGCTGTTGCATCACCTCCCAGCGGTACAGTGGATTGCCCCACAACTGGCCGGTGGCGCTGAACAGGTCGGGCGGAACGCCAGCGACGACGGTCGGCTTGCCGCACTCGTCGAGGAAGAACAGATCGGGGTGCGACCATACGTCCGCGCTGTCGTAGGCAACGAAGATCGGGATGTCGCCCACGATACGGATGCCGCGCTCGTTCGCGTATCGCTTGACGGCCAGCCACTGCCGGAAGAACAAAAACTGGATGATTTTATGCGCGAACACTTTGTCGGCGAGCCGCTGGCTCCACTGCGTGACGGCATCCGGCGCGCGCTTGACGATGGCCGCGTCCCACGTATTCCACACCGCGCCGCCGTGCGCGTCTTTCAACGCCATGAACAACGCGAAGTCGTCCAGCCAACCGGCGTTCTCCCGGCAAAAGGTCTCGAACTCTGCCGCCAGCGATTCATTCACATTGGAATTGAGGCGCTGCGCGGCCCGATGGAGCAAGCCCAGCTTATACGGAATCACCCTGCCATAATCGACGCGGCTGGTCGGGAACCTCGGCACGTGCTGCACGTCGCCGGGCGTGAGCAGCCGATCTTCGATCAGCCTGTCCGGGCTGATCAGCAGCGGATTACCCGCGAATGCCGAGAAGCATTGATACGGCGAGTCGCCGTAGCCGGTCGGGCCGAGCGGGAGCACTTGCCACAGGCTCTGCCGGGCTTCGACGAGAAAATCGACGAAGCGGTACGCCTCGTCGCCCAGATCGCCGATGCCGTATCGGCCCGGCAGTGAAGTTGGGTGCAGCAAGATGCCGCTGGAACGAGGGAATCTCAATTCGATCCTTTCGCTTATCGCCTATCGCGTATCGCGGATAGTTTATCTCTAATCTCCAACCGCCAACCTCCAATCTCCAATCGCTAACTCCCGACTCGACTTTGCAGGGCGGCTGCGAACTCACTCAGCACCATCGCCGTCGCGCCCCACACCTTGTGTCGCCCGATTTGAAAGAACGGCACCTCCACCTCCAGGCCGCGTATCGTCCATACTTCCCGGCGCACTACACCCGGATCGAACAACGTCGCCAGCGGCACTTCGATCAACTCGGCTACTTCGCGCTCCCACACCTTGAAGGCCGGCCGCTCGGGCAGGGCAGCGACGTATGGTGTGATCAAGAATCCACTCGGCGGAACGTACAGCGGCGATAGCGCACCCAGCTCCCAAGCCGGATCGACGCTGATGCCGATCTCCTCGCGCGTCTCGCGCAGCGCCGTGTCGAGCAGCGACTCACCGTCCTCCTGCGCGCCGCCCGGCAGCGAAATCTGCCCCTTGTGCGCTTCAACGTCGTCCGTCCGGCGCGTGAGCGGAAAGTGCAGCGCACCGCCGATCCGGTACAGCGCGATCAAAACGCCCGCCGGTCGCGCGTCAGCGGGGGGGGCCACATAGAGTTGCTCGATGCGGTAGGGCGGCGCCAGTTTGATCTGGGCAACCACACCCGGCAATGGCCGAGCCAGTGCGGCTCGAATCTCTTCAACCGTGAGAGAACCCATCACTGACCTACTATCCCACTAGCTAACCATCCCACTAACCAACCATCCCACTAACCAACCATCCAACTATCCAACTATCTTATAGCCCACACCCGCCACCGTCTCGATCTGCGCCGAACTTCCGGCGAGTTTCTTGCGCAGGTGTGCCACGTGTACGTCGACCGTGCGCGTCTGCCCGGCGAAGTCGTACCCCCAGGCCAGTTCCAGCAATTTCTCGCGACTGAGGACGAAGCCTTTGTTCTCGGCCAGCGTGCGCAGGCACTCGAATTCCTTCGCGCGCAGATCGATCAGCCGGTCGGCCACGTGCACCTCGTGTCGCGCCGGGTCGATGGTCAGGTCACCGATGTGGATCGTCTGTCCGGGCGTGCCGGCGCGCTCGGAGCGGCGCAGAATGGCCTTGATGCGTGCCACCAGCTCGCGCGGATTGAACGGCTTGGTCATGTAATCGTCCGCGCCCAGTTCCAACCCGACGATCTTGTCCACGTCGTCATCGCGCGCGGTGAGCATGATGATCGGCAGGCCGCGCTGATCGCCGACCCGCACGCGGCGGCACACTTCCCACCCGTCGATGACCGGCAGCATCAGGTCGAGCACGATCAGCGCCGGCTTGAGCGCGTCGATCTTTTCCAGTGCTGCCTGGCCATCGCCCGCCGACTCGACGCGATAGCCTTCCTGTTGAAGGTACAGCCTCGCCAGCTCGACAATATTCACTTCGTCATCGACAACCAAAATCGTCTCTTTCACCCCACATCACTTCTCACTTCAACATTCCCCTTCTACATTCTGCCTTCTACATTCTACATTCTGCATTCTACATTCTGCATTCTATCTTGCGCATTCTGCGACCGCTTCAATCTCCACCAACGCGCCCAGTGGCAGCGCCGCGACCTGAACCGTGCTGCGGGCGGGTGGATTCGCCGGAAAAAACTCGGCGTAGACGGCGTTCATCGCCGCGAACTGGCCCAGGTCGACCATGAACACGGTCGTCTTGGCGACACGCTCCAGCGACGTGCCTGCCGCTTCGAGAACCGCCTTGATGTTATTCAGCGCCCGGCGCGCCTGGTCTTCTATGCCACCCTCGATCAGTTTCCCCACAGCCGGATCGATCGCTACCTGACCGGCGGTGTACACCAGCGATCCCGTCCGGATCGCCTGTGAATAGGGGCCGATGGCCCTGGGCGCAGAATCGGTGTGGATGACTCGTCGCGCCGGCCTGGCAACTGCGCGGCGTCGCGGCGCGAGTTTCTTAGCGGCTGGTTTACGTGCAGTCATGGGGACATCTCCTGGCTGAAATCTCGCCGATTCTACAGTGCGAGACAAATGATGTCAACATACACGCTGAACCATCCCAATGGCAAACATCTCACCAACAGACCGCCAACCCATAAAAGTCCTAAAACTGCGAAAATCAGAAAAACTGGAGTCAGGGTTCTGATCGGGAGCGGCCAATGAAAGATCTCATGAGCACCCGTGAAGTTGCTCACATGTACCAGGTGACCAGCGCGGCTGTCCTGAACTGGATTCACACCGGCAAGCTGAAGGCATACGCGACACCTGGAGGCCATTATCGCGTAGCACGAGAAGACCTGGATGCGTTCGCGCGTGAGTACAGCCCTCCGCCTGCGCCGCGCAGCCTGCCTTCCGATCTGCGCCTGTTGCTGGTGGGGGCCGATCACGACTTTTTCGAGCGCCTGCGCAACGCGGTTCAATTCCGCTGGCCATTGGCGCAAGTCGAGCACGCCTGCACCGAATTTGAAGTCGGCTGGTGGCTGGCGCGTCTGCGACCCGGCTATATCGTCATCCAACCCGATCGTGTGTCGGTGGATCTGCTGGAGCACTGCCGCAGCCTGGTTGGCGAGGGACTGCATGAGACCTCACTGGTCGAACTGGGCGGCAACACGGACGACGGCCTGGGCGAGTGGATCAATCAACTTGGCGCTGACCGCGTGAGCGATAAACGCTAAGCAAGTGACCCGAATGGAATGCACCTGGAGAAAGGCAAGTATGCGATCATCTGATTCTTCATCCCAACCGACTGCGCGCGATTACGTTCTGCTCATCGTCCTGGTTGCCGGCATCGCTCTCACGGCGTTGACCATCCTGGCACCACAGGTGGTTGACCTGCTGAAATGAGGACCTCATGAATTCACCCACGATTCTCGTCGTAGAAGATAGCCCACTCAACCGAAAGCTGGTCGAAACGGTTCTCAAGCCGCACGGGTACCGCGTGATCACGGCGGAAAACGGCCAGGCCGGCGTCGAAGCGGCGCTGCGCGAGCATCCCGATCTGATTCTGATGGACGTGATGATGCCGGTGATGAACGGCTACGATGCAACGCGCCGCCTCAAAGACAACCGCGAAACATCCCGCATCCCGGTTGTGGCGCTGACCGCCAGTGCCATGCCGCACGAGCGCGATCAGGCCATGGAGGCCGGCTGCGACGGCTACATCAGCAAACCGATCGACACACGCGCCTTTCCAGGACAAATTCAGCATTTCCTCAGCCGAGACACTTTATGAGTGCCGCACAGCCCGACGCGCCTGTGCCGGATGAGCCGGAAGGCGCGCTCTACGATCTGGAGAGCCAAGACCAGCCGGCCCAGCTCGCCACCATCGCCAGATGGATGTCGATCCTGGCCGGCGTCATGGCCGGTGGTTACATCGTCGTGCTCGCCACAACGGGCGATGTACGTGTCTGGCCCGTTCTGCTCGTGTGCGCCGGCTTCTCGGCCACAGCGGCCGGTGTACAGCGCTACGCCCGGCATTTAGTGCAGGCCGTTTATCTGATCAGCATCGCCATCGCTGTAGGCATGGTTGGTGTGGCCGCCAGCGTCAAGGGATTTGACGGCCTCTTGATCGTCGGCACGCTGATACTCCCCGCGCTTTTCACCAGTCTCTTTCTAGCGCCCCGGCACGTGATGCGGCTTGCCCTTGTCTCCATTGGGGCTGCGGTGGCAGCCGATATCGTAGCCGGCCTTGCGCCGTGGCCGCGCTTCGATGCGAGTCGTGTGCCGGTCATCATTTGGCTGGCGCACGCCTGTGTCGGCAGCATTCTCATTTATCTCCTGGTCTCGGTGTTTAACAAACTCGATCGCGCCCGAAACGCCGCTCACCAACTGGCCCGCCAGCTGCGCCTGATGTATGACACCAGCCGCCTGTTCAGCGGGGCGACCCGACTGGATGAGTTGCTCCAGATGGTGGCGGGCAACCTGGCGCGCATTCTGAATGCGGATCAGTGTATCATCGTACTGCGCGATCCAGAGACGGGTGAGCCTCGGCCCACCGCCACCAACGGCCCATATCACGATGTCTGTCGGAACCTGAAGCTTGACCCGGATGAGCCGGCTGTGTCGCGCGTGATCATGGCACAGCGCGCGCCGGTCGTCCTTGATGACGTCTGGGCCTCGCCTCATGTCAGCCCGCGCCTTGCCGCCCTGTTTTCGACGCGGTCGTTGCTGGGTCTACCCTTGATCTATAAGGATGAGGTTCTGGGTGCGGTGTTGATCGGCGAATCGCGCCACCAGCGTCACTTTACACAGGAGAATATCGATCGTGTGTGGGGTCTGGTGCAGCAAGTCGCCGTTGAAATCGCCAGTGTGCAATCACGTGAGCGTGAGCGTCAGCAGATGACCGATCTGGCGATCCTCAACCGGGTTGGTGCGGCGGTGGCGGCCAGCCTCGACCCGGCTGAAGTCTGCCGCCTCATCGTCCAGGAGATCAGCCTGGCGGGCGGCTACGATTGCGTCAGCGTGCACCTGTTGAAGGACGGCCAGCTATCTATTCAAGCGACGAGCGATCCACAAGCGCTGCGCGAGTTGCCGATCGAGAACGGCATTATGGGGCGGGCCGCGCGCACCGGCCAGCCGATTCTGGTCAGCGATGTCCATGCCGATCCGGATTACCTCGAGGCCATCCCCGGCGTTCTCAGCGAAGCGTGTGTGCCGATCCGCCTCCGCGACGAGACGCTGGGGGTGATCAACCTGGAGGTGCGTGCACCGCGCGTACTGGGCACGCGCGACCTGAACCTGCTGGTAGCCACGGCGGCGCAATTGGCTATTGCACTGCACAATGCGCGCCTGTTCGTCGAGACACAGCAGCACAACCTGGAATTGGAAGCCCTGCACGAGATCGAGCAGGCCATCGCGGCGCTCGACCTCGATCGCTGCCTGCGCACGGTGGCGGGCAGCGCGCGCTCGTTGGTGAACGCCCGGTTCTGCCACGTCTTCCTGACCGAGCCGGGCGGCTGGCGCTTGCGCGCGGCCAGCGGGCCATTAGAGGATCGTGTCGGCGAGTGGTTCCTGGCCGAGGGGCGTGGCCTGGTGGGTTGGTCGGCCGAACACCGCCAGACGGTCAACGTGCCGAACGTGCTGTCCGATCCGCGTTACTATGGCAGCATTGGCGATACACGCTCGGAAGTCGCCGTTCCGTTAGTGGTCGATGACAAAGTGATCGGTGTGCTGGATGTGCAATCGGATCGGCTCGCGGCCTTCGGCCGGCATGAACAAGACCTGCTGGGCATGTTGGCCGTGGAAGCCGCCATCGCCATCCACAACGCACGCCTGTTTGGATCCGAAAAACACAATCGGCAGGTGACGGAAACGCTGCTGGAAGTGACTCGCGCCCTGGATGGCACGCTCGATCTGGATCGGCTGCTCGATCTGATTCTCGATCAGTTGCAGCGGTTGGTGCCCTACGTCAGTGGCCGCATCGCACTGCTGGACGAGCAGAGCAACCACTACCTGTTGCGTGCCTGGCACGCCCTGCCGGACGCTGAACTGCGCAAGCCGTTGGTGTTGGACGTAGACACCATGCCGTCGATTCGGGCCGTGTGGTCATCCCGTCGCCCTTACCGTATCATCGACACACACGCTTGGCCCGAGTGGACTGGCTCCCCTGACGGCGACGACGTGCGCTCATGGCTGGGTTTGCCCTTAGTCCGCAATGAGCAGGTCATTGGCTTGTTGATGTTGACCCATACGCAGCCCGGCTTTTTCACCGACGAGCACGAGCGGCTGGCCGAAGCCTTCTCAATGCACGCGGCCATCGCGGTGGAAAACGCGCGCTTGCTTGACCAGGCTCGCCAGCAGGCCGAGCGCGAGCGCCTGGTGGGCAGCATCAGCAGCAAGATCAGCGCGTCGATTCAGGTGGAGATGGTCCTGCAGACCGCCGCGGAGGGACTGGGCCGCGCCCTGGGGGTCTCGCGCTGCGTCATTCGCCTGGGCGCGGACCCCGATCATCTGCCGGTCGCCTACGAATTTTGCCGGCCCGGGGTTCCACCGCTCGGCAAAGGGCAGACGCAATATCTGCCGATGGTGTCCACGGCGTTGGCCAATCGCTGCACGGCGATTGACCTTGAACCGTGCGAATTGAATGGCGTGCCCGTGCTGTCCGGCATGGTGACCCCGATCTTCATTCGCAATCGCCTTGCCGGCATACTGGCGGTGCACCAGTGCGATCGCCCCCGCCGCTGGACCTCGGACGAGGTGGCCCTGCTGGAGGATATCAGCGCGCAACTGAGCATTGGCATCGACAATGCCGAGCTGTACCAGGATGCGACGCGCTCGTTGAGCGATCTGAACTTGCTGCACAGCATCGCCATGGCCGTCGCGTCTGCCGGCTCCTTGCCCGAGGCCGTCAACCGCGTGGTGCATTCCGTTCACAAGGCCATGGGCCAGCCCTACGTTTCGCTGATGCTCGTCGACCCCGGCACATCCGAGCTGGTCGTCAGCGCGCTGGTGGGCTTCCCGGCCCACCTGCTGAACACCCGACTCGCGCCGGGACAAGGCATCACCGGCTGGGTGGCCCAACATGCGCAGCCGGTGTTGGTGCCCGATGTTCGGACCGACCCGCGCTACGTCGATCCGACCGGCCAGCACATCCGGCGCTCCGAATTGGCCGTCCCCCTCATCGCCGGGTCGCAGGTGGTGGGCGTGCTCAACCTGGAGAGCGATCGGGTCGACGCCTTCACTGAAGCGGATATGCACTTGCTCGCCACACTCAGCAGCAACCTGACGATGATTATCAACAACCTGCGCCTGCTCGACGAAGTTCGCGCGGCGAACGTGCGCCTGCAGGAGCTGGACCGGCTCAAATCGCAATTCATCGCCAACGTCAGCCACGAGCTGCGCACGCCGCTGAATGCTATCATCGGTTTCAGCGAAGTGCTGCTCGATGAGTTATCCGGCGCGCTGAACGACGACCAGCACGAGTTCGTCTCCAACATCCACTCGAGCGGCCGGCACCTGCTGGCGCTGATCAACGACGTGCTCGATCTGTCCAAGATCTACGCCGGCAAGCTGAAGCTCGATCTCCACCCGCTTCCACCGCATCAGGCCGTGCAAGCCGCGAAGTCGGTGGTCGATTACCTGTTCACCCGGAAAGGCCAGCGCTTCGTATTGGACCTGGAGCCGGACCTGCCGGAGGTGTCGGCGGATGAGTTCCGGCTGAAGCAGATCTTGATCAACCTGCTCAGCAACGCGTACAAGTTCTCGCCCGACGGCGGCTCGATCACCCTAATCATCCGGCGCTGCGACGAGGGCGTGCAGTTCACCGTGATCGATCAGGGCAACGGTATCCGGCCAGAAAACCATGACCTTATCTTCCAGGAGTTCGTCCAGTTGGAGGGCGGCCTGACGCGCTCGACGGAGGGCACCGGTTTGGGCCTGCCGATCACGCGCCGCCTGGTAGAGATGCACGGGGGGCGGATCTGGATCGAGAGCGACGGCATGCCGGGGCGAGGAGCGGCATTCCACTTCACCATTCCGATCGTGCCGGTTGAGCCGCCCGCGCGGCCCGTTCTGGTCAAGGACGATCGCCCGGCCGTGCTCATTGTCGAAGACGATCCGCAGTTTGGTCACTTGCTGGCGCTGTACTTGAGCCAGGAGGGCTACCGGCCGATTCAGTGCGAGACGGGTCGAACGCTGATGGCCCTGGCCCACGAAGCGCACCCGATACTGATCACACTCGATCTCTTGATGCCCGAACGCGATGGATGGACTTTGCTGCACGATCTGAAGAGCGATCCGGAAACGCAAGACATCCCCGTGATCATCATTTCCGCGCTGGATCCCTCGGGCCAGGACATGGAGTCCGGCGCAGTGGAGTATCTGACCAAGCCGTTGGATCTCGCGGCGTTGCGAGACACGCTGCATCGCATCTATCCCGCGCCGAAGCGGGCCATGCAGCATGTCCTGGTGGTGGACGACGATCCACTCGTCGGCGAGCTGGTTGCGCTGATGCTGCCGCCGCCCGAATACGCCGTCACCACCGTCACCAGCGGCTCGGATGCGTTGATCGCCGTCCATCGCGCTACACCCGATGTGATCTTGCTCGACCTGCTGATGCCCGGCGTGAACGGCTATCAGTTCCTGGACCTTCTGCGCGCGGCCCCGGCCACCCACCAGGTCCCGGTGATCGTGATCACGGCCAAACACTTGGACGATGCCGAGCTTCGGCGTCTGGGCGAGGCGACGCAGGCGGTGATTCGAAAAGGGGAACTGACGCGCCAATATTTGATCGAGGTGCTGCACCGATTGCGCCTGCCCGCCCGCTCGGAACCTATGGCCCTGGAGGCCGCGCTATGAGCGATGGCATCGACCCCGCGGCGACTCAGGCCGCTGCCCCAACCGAACCGCCCGACAAGCGCCCCGTCGCGCTGATCATCGAGGGCGATCCGGCGTTCAGCGATGCCCTGGCGCTTTGCCTGCGCCAGCAGGGTTACGAGCCGGTGCAGCCGCATCGGGGTCAGGATGCCCGCGCTGCCGCCCGCGCGTTGCGCCCGGCGTTGATCGCGCTCGACCTGTTTCTGCCGGACGTGGATGGCTGGAGCGTGTTGCATCAACTGAAAAGCGATCCGCACACCCGCCGCGTACCGGTGCTGATTCTCTCGGATGCCACCCAGGCCGGCCCGGAAGGCTTTGGGCCGACGGCCTACCATCACAAGCCGATCAGCCGCGCCCGCCTCGTCGAGACGATCACGCAGTTGATGCCGAGTGTCGATCGGCCTCCTCGCATCCTGATCGTCGATGACGATCCGTTCCTCGTCGAGATCGTGAGCAGTATGCTCCCGCCGCCGAAGTATCAGGTGCACACCGCAGCGAGCGCCGAGCAGGCCGTTCATCTGCTCCGCGCCGAATTACCCGACCTGGTTCTGCTCGATCTGGTGATGCCGCAAGTCAGTGGACTGGAATTCCTGGAATCGCTGCGTGCCGATTCGCGCACGCGACACCTGCCGGTGCTGGTGCTGACGGCCAAGCACCTGTCACCTCAGGAGCAGGACGAGTTGAACCAGGGAGCGCAGATCGTGCTGACCAAAGGATCGTTTCAGACGGATCGTCTGGCCGAGAAGGTGCATTACTTGAAACGGGTGAGCGCGCTGACCGGTGCGGGCTACGCGGAAGCGCCGCATGTCGAGCCGTCGGGCGTCGGCGTGGATGTGACGGAGTTCAAAGAGGATTTCCGGCGAGAAGCGCGCGAATGCTTGATCGCGCTGCGCACCGGCATCGAGCCGAACGCGCCTGCCGGCAATGAGCAGGCCCTGGACGGCGCACGGCGCGCGATGCACACTCTAAAAGGCATGGCGGCGACGATGGGCTATAGCCCGCTCAGCGAACTGGCCCGGCAGGCCGAGAACGTGTTAAGCCAGATGGTCAATGCCGAGGGACAGCCGGATGCCGCGCGCCTCGCCTCGCTGCGCGCGTTGTCCGATCAGATGGACAGTCTCATCGCCAGCTTCTAAGAGACTGTCTGAAAAGCAGGAGGATTGCAGCCGGATCGCCGACTCACTTGCCCCCGTAGCGAAGCGGAGTGGGGTTAGTCGGCATTTTGACCGGCTGAAGCCGGTGCCCCGGCTTTTCAGACAGCCTCTAAGGTAAGGTGACTGGCACTTTGATTTGAAGTGCCGCTCACCTGACTCCTTGCCCTCGCGCTCATCACCTCGGCATTTGCCGCAACGCGTCCAGTAACTTTGCCACTTCATCCAGCGTATTGTAGTGTGCTGCGCCGACGCGCGCCATGCCGCCGGACTGTTGCAAGCCCAGCCGCTCCATGATCGCCAGCGCATAGTAGTTGCCATCCCACACGTAGATGCCGTGTCCGGCCAGGTACTCCGCCACCTGGCGCGGCGATTTACCTTGCATTGTGAAAGACACCGTCGGCACGCGCCGATCCAGCCGATCGAGATCGGTGATGCCCCAAATCTTCAGCCCGTCGATCGACGACAACCCTTCGATCAGCGCCCGGCTCAATTGCGTCTCATAGTCCTTGATCGCCGTCATCGCCGTAACCAATTTATCCCGTCGGTTCCGCCCACTATTCACTGAAGACTGCTCACTGGCAACCTGCTCCCCCAGCCACTCGAAATAGCGCAACGCGCCCAGCGTCCCCGTGATGCCTTCGTGATTCTGTGTGCCCGTCTCGAACTTGTCAGGCGGCTGATTCCCGGCCGGACGCACCTTGTAAGCAGGCAGGCGATCCAGCAGGTCGTATTTTCCGTACAGCGCGCCGACGTGCGGGCCGAAGAACTTGTACGCCGAGCAAGCCAGCAGGTCGCAGTCGAGATCGACCACGTCGATCGGCCCGTGCGGCGCGTACTGCACCGCATCGATGAATGCCAGCGCGCCGACCGCGTGCGCCATACCGATGATGGTCTTCACGTCGTTGATCGTGCCCACTGCGTTCGAGGCGTAGCCGGCGGCGACGACTTTCGTCCGCTCGGTGATCGCCGCTTCGAGCGAACCCAGGTCGAGCGTGCAGTCGCCGGGGTTCACGTCGACCCACTTCACGACTGCACCGCGCTCCTCCAGCGCCAGCCACGGCGCGATATTGGCATCGTGGTCGAGGCGCGTCACGACGATCTCGTCGCCAAGCCCCAACGTCCTGCCGACGGCACGGCTGATGCTGAATGCCAGTGTGGTCATATTCGGGCCAAACACAATCTCGTCGGGCGAGGCCGCGCCGAGGAAGTCGGTCATCGCCGCGTGCGCCTCGTGGAGGATCGCGTCGGAGCGCAGGCTGGTGGCGAACGCGCCGCCGTGGTTCGCGTTGTGGTGCAAGTAGTAGTCATTCACGGCGTCGATCACCTGGCGTGCCACCTGTGTGCCGCCGGGGTTGTCGAAGAAAATCGGCGTGCGGCCCCCCTCGATCTGGGCGAGCGACGGGAAGTGAGAGCGGACGGCCATCACGTCAAATGGATGGATCATGGCATCTCCTAAATCAGATTGTCTTACTGCTCTGAGAGCATTCGGTAACTCACCTTACGCAGTCGGGCAGGATTTTACCGCAGAGGGCGCGGAGAACGCAGAGATTTGCCAGGAAATCCACTCTGCGCACTCTGCGTTCTCGGCGGTAAAATGGTCTTTTGCGTAAGGTGAGTTCGGTAATTCGCAGGCAGCGCCCGGTGATGAATCACCGGGCTAAAAAGCGAAGCCTGCTGAAGCAGGCTGCTTGCCGCTTCAGCCGGATTGATCCGGCTTGTCTCGATTAGCCCGACGATTTTGCGAAGCACCCCGTAGCGCAGCGGAGTGGGCATCGTCGGGCGATAGGCGCGAGACAATTACCGAATGCTCTCGCTCTGTGTGAGGCTTCACTGCCTACGGGGTGGTGGGAGGTGAGGACAGCACTTTAACCTGTGCTTGATGGGCGAGAAGATCAGGCATTGAGCCTCACCGCAGACGCATCACGAGTTTGGCGTGATCCAGTGAGATCACTTCGGGCAAGGGCCGGTCATCTCGTTCGATGATCCTCACATCAAGCCCGACGTCAAACTGCTGCATGACCAGCGCTTCGGCAGTGTAGATCCGTTCGCGGTCTTCAGCGGTCGTTTTTTCTGTGATCAGCCAAATCTCAAATCCACCCTCTTGCCGATCCGCGTACAGGGCTTCGACAAACGGAAGATCGGTGAGCAGATTGTAGACTCCATGACCCCGCACGTCAATTGCCGCAAATAACCCTCCCGCAGGCTACACGCTTCGCTGCCTGCGGGAGGCTCTAAGAAGTTTGACAACGCCTTGCGATCTTCGTATACTGCGCGCATCCAGGCAGTGACTCACCAGGAGAAACGGTCATGGAGGCGAATCCGCTTTTCAAGTTGACGATGCGCCAGGGGCCGCGCCCCGATCAGACCTTTGAACTGCACAAGGACGTCTACACAGTTGGCCGCGAGGCCGGCAACGACATCATCATCAACGATCCGCAGGTGTCCAGACATCACGCGCGCCTGACCCTGCAGGGCGGCGCGTACGTGCTGGAAGACCTGGGCAGCACCAACGGTACATTCGTCAACGGGCGGCGCGTCACCGGGCTGGTGTCACTCTCGCCGGGCGACATGATCGGATTGGGCGATACGATCGTGTTGGCCGTGAGCGGCGGAGCTGACGCAGCGGCCACGCAGGTCGCGCGTGCGCATCCCCTCCCTCAAACGGCTCCCGCGATGCCGCCCGCATCCGCGCCCGCGCCGCGCGGCGCGCAGGCCACGTCAGCCGCGCCGACGGGTTCGCGGCGTATGCTGGTGATCGGCTGTGCGGGCCTCGCGCTCCTCGGTATCATCTGCGTAGGAGCCACTGTGATCTGGTCATTGGCGGATTGCGACTCGTTCAAGAGCGTATTCGATCCCATTGTGGGCATCGTGGGCCTGAGTGTTATTTGCGGCCCCTGATTACTCCGCTCACCTTACGCAGTCGGGCAGGACTTTACCGCAGAGTGCGCGGAGAACGCAGAGATTTGCTTGGAAATCCGCTCCGCGCCCTCTGCGTTCTCGGCGGTGAAATGGTCTCTTGCGTAAGGTGAGTTACTCCGTCTTGGGTCGCCCCTTGACGACGAGCATCCACTCGCCACGCTGGACAGTCTCGTCGCGCTGGTTCTTAACGGTGACGTTGAACGTGACGAAGCCGCCGCCCTGGCCTACGGCGCGGGTCTTGGTCACCTCGGCGGTCATGTGAATTGTGTCGCCGATCTTAATCGGCGCACGGAACTTCCACTCGAGTGAGGTGAAGGCTTCCACGGTGCGGTCGAGGAAGCCGAGCTGCATCGCCAGCCCGGTCGCGATGGATAGTCCGAGCAGGCCATGCGCCACACGCTCGCCGAACAGCGACGTTTTGGCGTACTCGGCATCGACGTGGATCGGGTTCCAATCGCCGGACAGTCCTGCAAACTGCATGATGTCGGCTTCGCTGATCGTGCGGCCGGCGCTGGTGACCTTCAGGCCGGGCGTGAGGTCCTCGAAGTACAGACCGCGCGGCTGATACTCGCTCATGAGTTCTCTCCCCTGACGAAGATTTTAGGAGTTACGCACTTGAACCGCTAAGTCGCCAAGAGCGCGAAAGTGCGGAGTTATTTCTTGACAAGCCCTTAGTTTCCCTTTGCGCCCTTTGCGCCTTCGCGGTGAAAACTCTCCAACTGCGTAAGTCCTGGATTTAACCCGCTAATCTCCGCGAATCATTCGTGGCGATTCGTGGATCAAAAAAGCGGTGGTCAAATCAGCCCTACCACTTCGTACACCGGCTCGATCAGTGTGCGGCCTTTCACGCGCAGCGGCGGCAGTTCGTTGACGCGCACGTTGTCTTTGACCAGCGTGTAGGCGGCGTGGCTGATCAGCACCTGGCCGGGTCGCGCGTTCTCCTGCAAGCGCCAGGCGTAGTTTACCGTGTCGCCGACGGCGGTGTAGGTGAGCTGCTGCGACGTGCCGACGTTGCCGACGGTCGCGTCGCCGGTGTTGATGCCGATACCAAACGAAATATGCTCCCGGGCCTCCACACGCTGATGGTGCTCCTGGACGGCGTGCTGAATAGTCAACGCAGCCCGCATGGCGCGCAGCGCGTGATCGGGCTGATCGAGCGGCGCGTTGAACAAGGCCATCGCCGCGTCGCCCATGAACTTGTCCAGCGTGCCTTCTTCGGCCAGGATGTTCTCGGCGGCGATGCCCAGGTACGTGTTGAGGATCATCATCAACTGTTCCGGCTCGGTGCGCTCACTGAACGGCGTGAATCCGCGCAGGTCGGCGTACATCACCGTGACCTGGCGGCGCTGCCCGCCCAACTTCAGCTCCGCCGGATCGGACGGCAGACTATCGACGACGGCGGGCGAGACGTAGCGCCGGAAGAGCTCACGCACCGCCTCCAGCCGCCGCCGCTCGGTCAAATCGTCGATGACCATCGCCACGCCCAGCGTTGCGGCGCGATCGTCTTTGAGCGGCGACAGGCGCAGGCTCAAAATCACCGGCCCGCGCTGCGGCAGTTCGTCCTGAAACTCTTCAGCGAGGATGGCCTCTTGCTGTCTGACGACTTCGATCAGCGGTTGGAGATCGCGGCGGAAGGGGAGCGCCATGTGGAAGCGTCGGCCGATGATCTGATGCGCCGGGACGCCGAGGATCGCTTCGGCGGCGCGATTGAACAGCGTGATCTGCCCGATCGTGTCCGTGGTGATCACGCCCGACGCGATCGACGCGAACACGTTGTCCATCAAGTTCTTCAGCGTGGTGATCGCGGCCAGGCTGCGCTTGACGCTCTCGAACAGCCGCGCGTTTTCAAGGGCGACGGCGGTCTGATTGGCGAACGTGACCAGGAAGACGACATCGTCGCTCTGGTACGGGTGGCCGGACAACTTGGGGCCGAGCGCCAGCCAGCCGATCAGCCGCTCCTGGCTGCGCAGTGGAACGAAGACCACGGCGTGCAGCGCGGCGATCGTTTTGCGCTCGGCGGCCAGCCACAGCGGCAGCGAGTCGCTCGAGGCCAGGGTGAGCGCGGCTTCTTCGCACTGCAAGCGCCCGACCAGCAGGCTCTCGGTGCCCAGGCGCCGCGCCTGGTCGAACGGCGCGCCGGCCTCGACGTACGCGTGCGTGTCGTCGTCGTACAGGAACACCGCCACGTGCGACGGGTGCAGCGTGCGGCTCAAACGCTCGCGCAACGCGGTGAGGAGCGTGGCCAGGTCGAGCGTGCGGGTGAGATCGCGCGAAAAGGCCTCGAGCATGGATCGATAATCGACCTTGTCGCGGAAGAACAGTCGATCGACGACATTCTGCACACGGGCGCGCAGCGGGTCGAGACCGATGACGAGCGCGACGATGAAGATCGCCAGAGGAATCGGGTCGTTGAGGTTCATCCGGCTGCCGACGAACAGGCGCAGCAGTGTGAGAATCAGCGCGTAGGTGATCGTGATGATCAGCGTGAGGATGGCATAGCCCAGGCCCAGCCGCAGCACGCGATCGAGGTCGAGCAGGCGGTAGCGGACGATGGCGTACGCGACGGCGAGCGGGAAGAGGATCAGCGCAGGCAGGAACAGCACCGGATCGAATGTGAGCAGCGTGCCAAACAACGGCGCGCCCAGCCATACGGCCAGCGGGACGAAGGCGATCACGCTGCCCCACAAGATGGTGCGCGCCTGCTGCCGCGCCATCGCCGAGGTGCTGGTTCGCCACCGATGCAGCATGATACACAGGAACAGCACAACGCTGAATGCGGTGAAGAGGTAAGTGTAGCGCCACGGCCCCAGGTAAGCCCAGGGATCGGCGCGGTCGTACAGCACGAGCAGCCCCCAGACCGACAGCCCGACTGAAACGAGGTACGGCAACAGCCTCACCCCAGGCCAATGCTCAACAGGCCACCATTCTTCAGGAAACATCAACGCCACGCTGATCAGTGCGCCGCCGAGTTGAGCGACGGCGATGGTCCAGAAGGCCGAGCCAATGTGTGTGGTGCTCAGATCGAACAGCAGCCCGCCGGCGAGCGCGGCGCTGACGCAGAAGTAGGCGAAAGCGCGACCGGGCCGCGTATGACCGCGCACGCGATACACCCATGCGCCAATGGACAGATATGCCAGACCGACACCGTACGGTAGCCAGAACAGCCGCACCAGGTCCGGCGTGGAGTAGGCGGTAAGCGCAATGGAGGGAAATGTGCGCGTCGAGCCGTCCGGCAAGATGGTGCGCACTTCGATCGAGTCCCCGATCTGATGCGCCGTGACGGCGGCGTCGAACTCGGCCGGCGTGGTGACGGCACGGCCATCGATGTGGGTCACCCGCTGCGGGTGGTGTATTCCCGCTGTGCGCCCGCTCCAGCCCTCGACGTTCATATCCGTCACGACGAGCGTCTGCTCGACGACCAAGCCGGGGAACGGTCGCGCGCTCCAGGCCAGTGCAAGGAATGGCGCGGCGGCGGAGACCATGATGGCGAGGGCGAAAACGGTGAGCGTGATCGAGCGGGTGATGCGATCGGTTGCGTTCATGGCAGTGGCTGGCCGATGGGCGATGAGGATTATAGCCCAAATTGCGTAGGGCGCACGTCGAAGCATCGGATTGAGAACGGATAAACGAATCCCTCACTCGGATTTGACGAACCCGGCATTTCAATTACACTTCACCTTGCAGCCAGGGGATGTTTACTCCCATACACTCTTACTCTCCAGCCGGGGGATGCTATGACCACGGTGCTGACCCAAGCCGAAGAAACCGGACTGAGCGGCCTGAGCCTGGACAGCCGCGTGCGCCAGGTCTTTTACGCCATGCCGCCGCAAACCATCATCGGGTTGGCCGAGCGCATGTTGGGCGAGGCGTTCAAGCGTGGATTGGTCTACGTGCGCGAGGGGCAGACCGAAGCGATCCGCGTCTTCCTGCGCCCGACGGCGATCATGCCCGATCAGCTGGCCTATTTGCACTTCGTGTCGCTGACGATCATCAATGCGCTCAAGCGCCTGCCCGACCTGTACATCCAAGATTTCGCCGTGCGCGAAGTGGTGCCGCTCACGCCGCCCGAAGAGAAATGGCTGTGGGATAGCTACGGCCCCAGCCAGCGCGAGAACAATCCGGTGTTTGGGCGGCTGGACGCGATGGTCGATTTCACCAGCCCGATGTGGAAAGACACGCTGCGCTTTGTCGAGCCGAACCTGTGCGGCGTGGGCGGCCTGCACCTGATCCCCACCTGCGAGCAAATGGTCGCCGATGTCGTCCTGCCCGTGATTCAGTCGCTCGACCCGCAACTGCACCTGGAGTTGGGACAGGACCTGCGCGAGCTATTCATCCAGGAGGTGCTCGATCATCTGGATTCGATTGGGCGACTCAGCCGGAATGTATGCTTCATCGAACCGAAATATGCCGGCGACGGCCCGAATGAGCAGGCTGCGCTCGCCGAGTATTATCACGAAAATCACGGGTTGACCGTCGTGCACGCGGACCCGTCGGAACTGTACATGAAGAAAGGCGACGTGTGGTACGAAGAGACGCCGGTCGACGTAGCCTACCGCGACTACGAGGTGCGCGACATCATCGATCTGGAATCCGAAGGCGTGGACATTCGCCCGATGCGGACGCTGTTCAAGCAGAACCGAATGATTTCCTCGCTGGCCGGCGATTTCGATCACAAGTCGTGTTGGGAAGTCCTGACCGATCCGCAGTTCACTCAAAAATACTTCAACGCCGACGAACGGCAGGTCTTCCGCCGTCATATCCTGTGGACGCGCGTGCTGTCGGATCGGCGCACGACCTTGCCCGACGGCGAAACGGTGAACCTGTTGGAGCACACGCGCAAGTATCAAGAGGAATTGGTGATCAAGCCCAATCGATCGTACGGCGGCGACCGCGTGCTGATCGGCCCGTCGGTGAGCCAGAGTGAATGGGAAGCCGCGATCGAAGAAGCGCTGGGCGGCGACGAGATGTGGGTCGTTCAGCGCCTGGCGCCGATCGCGGTGAACGAGTTCCCGGTGATCGCCGACGACGGGACGGTTCGCATCGAGCCGTTCTACACGGTGATGGGCTTCGCGCCGACGAAGTACGGCCTGGCCGTGCTGGGCCGCGCCTCGCAGAAGCAGGTGGTCAACGTGGCGCAGCGTGGCGGGATGTGCGCGGTGCTGATCGGCCGCCCGGTGGGTCGCCTGCAAGGGCCGGCGGCGAGAGTTGGCTAGTTGGTTAGTTGGTGGGTTGGGTAATGGGTTGATGACTGAGATGCTAGAGTATCGATCGGGGTTGTTGGGCCAGCCGTACCTTGAAGACATCCTCAAGTACGCGATCCACCTCTCCAGCGCGGACGAAACCGAGGCCGTCATCGAGGCCTCGAGTTCGTCTTTGACTCGCTTCGCGCGCAACACGATTCACCAGAGTGTCGCCGAGACGGATGCGGTTCTGGAGGTGCGCGCCGCACTCGGATCGCGCGTGGGCGCGGCCTCGACGAACGACCTGTCGCAGCAGGGCATTGCTCGCGCGGTGGAGCAGGCGTGCATACTCGCGCGCCATTTGCCGGAGAACCCTGAATGGCCCGGCTTCCCCGATCCGCAGGCCGTGCCTGGCGTGCTGGCGTTCGACGATGCTGTGGCATCAGTCACGCCCGAAACGCGCGCCCGAACTGCGGCTGAGATGTGTAATGCGGCCCGCGCGCTGGGGATGTACGCATCGGGCGCGTTCAGCACCGGTTGGGCAGAATACGCGGTGATGAACTCGAAGGGCCTGTTGGCCTACGCGCCGGGCACCGAAATTGGCCTCACGTTTGTCGTCGAGCAGCCCGAAGCGCCGGCCTCCGCGTATGCGAGCGCGGTCGGCTGGCGAGTGTCGCAGATCGACGTCGAGTCACTGCAACGGCAGGCGCTCGATCGCGCGCTGGCTGCGCGCTCGCCGCGCCCAATCCCGGCGGGCGAGTACCCGGTCGTGTTGGAACCGTATGCCGTCGCCAACTTGCTCGACGCGCTGGCCGAGGCGGGCATGGGCGCGCTGGCGGTGCAGGAAGGCCGCAGTTGGATGAACCGGCGCATCGGGCGGCGCTGCCTGTCGCCACAGATTACGATCACGGATGACGCGTTCGATCCAGACGGGCTTCCGCAGGCGTTCGATTGCGAAGGTATGCCCAAGCAGCGCGTGCCCATCGTCGCAGACGGTGTGCCGACCTCGCCCGTGTACGATCGGCTCACGGCGGCGCGCGAAGCGGGTCGCGCCTCGACCGGCCACGCCCAGCCCTACGATGAAGACTGGGATGGCCCGCTGCCGGAGCATCTATCGGTCGCGCCGGGTGATCAAGGCATTGAGGATTTAATCGCTTCCATCGATCACGGGCTGTACATCACGCGCTTCTGGTACGTCAACCTCACGTCGCCCACCAACTGCGGTGTCACGGGCACGACGCGCGACGGCGTGTGGTGGATCGATCGCGGCGAGTTGGCCTATCCGGTGACGAACCTGCGTGTCGATCAAGAGGTGATGCCGGCGCTGGCGCAGGTGCGCGGCATCGGGCGCGAGCGACGCACGCTGGCTGGAGCGTTCGGCGGTGTGCATCGCGTGCCGGCGCTGGCGCTGGAGAGTTTTCGATTCATCGATCCGGGTAACGGGCATGTCGGTGGGGAGCGTTTTGAGGAGAGCGACGAGTGAGGCAACGAATGGCCTGCGGCGCAGCGGATAAACGAATCGCACGTCACGATTCGTTTATCCGTTGTTTATTCGCTGCCACGCTTTTCACTGTTTCTTCAAGACTTCAGAGCCTCTTCGCGCTCTTGGCGCCTTCGCGGTTAAGGATTTCGAAACTCCGCGATGAACGGCTCCCAGGCGCTCAACCCATCGGCGGGTTGCTGCGTGCGCCGGTACAGCCAGTAGGTCATGGCGATGTTGCCCTGCTGCTCGGGATTGAAGTCGCGCAGCGTCCAGTTCTTCGCTCGGGCCTCGCGCAACCCTTGCGCACCGCCGAACTCATAGCCCTGCTGCCCGTCTCGCACCTGCACCCACAACGCCTTCGCCAGATACAGCCAGCCCGTGTGCTGATACTGCCAGGCATGTGTCAGTTCGTGCATCAGCCAGCACATGCCCAGTCGATCGCCCGGCCCCGTAAACTCTTTCGGCATTGAGACAGGGAAGAAGCAACGATTGCCAAGCGTGATGGCGTTGTGCTCGCCGTCGGGCACGGGTTTCCCTCGTAAGAAGTGACCGAGGCGATGAATCGCATCCGTCCACGTTGCGCGTTCGTGGACACGCACATGCTCGTAGTCGAGCGAATCGGCGAAGACGAGTTTGGCTTCTTCGATCTCCCAGGGGTACAACTTCCGCACGGCGGTCTGATCGGTCGTGGCGCCCATCTCTCCTCCGATGTGTCAGGCTGGTCAAGATTATACTCTGTCTCGGCGTTTAATTCCCGTCATCCCCGCGTGGCTTGTTCGTAGGCTGAGCCGCGTTACAATTCGGGCACGGGTGGCGTCAACGAATGGGCAACGAATGAACGAATCAGCGAATCAGCGAGTCAGCGAACCAACAAACCAACAAACCAGCGAGATCGGCTGCCAATCTACAATCCGCAATCCGCAATCCACAATCTCATGCGTCGCTATTGGAAACGGCTCCTTTTAGCATTCGTGCTGCTTTCGGCGGCCTGTTCTGCCGGGGTCTACGCCTGGTTGTTCGTCGATCTGCCGTCGCTCGACACGCTGTACGAGCGCGCCGCTGCGCCGTCCACCAAGATTCTCGACCGGAATGGTCGGCTGCTGTACGAGATCATCGATCCGCATCGCGGCAAGCACACGCCCGTGCCGTTCGATGTGATCCCGGCCTATTGCCGCGAAGCGACGATCGCTACCGAGGACGCCAACTTTTACTCGAATCCCGGCGTCGATGTGATCGGCATCTTGCGCGCGGTGTGGATCAATTTGCAGGGCGGCGAGACGTTATCGGGCGGCAGCACCATCACGCAGCAACTCGCGCGCAACCTGCTCCTGTCGCCCGACGAGCGATCGCAGCGCACCCTGACGCGCAAGCTGCGCGAGTCGATCCTGGCCTGGCGCATGGCGCAGCGCTTCAGCAAGGACGAAATCCTGGCGCTATATCTCAACGAGGTCTATTACGGCAACCTGGCCTACGGCATCGAAGCGGCGGCGCAGGCGTACTTCGGCGCGCCCGTCGGCCGGCTCGATCTGGCGCAGTGCGCACTGCTGGCCGGGTTGCCGCAATCACCTGCGAATTACGACCCACTGGTCGATCTGCCCGCGGCCAAGGCGCGCCAGGCGATTGTGCTCGACTTGATGGTGAAGGCGGGGTACATCGCTGCCGAACAGGCCGAACTCGCCAAGACCGAGGACTTGCGCTTCGCGTCCACGCCGTTCCCGATCGAAGCGCCGCACTTCGTCGCTTACGTGACTTCGTGGCTGGAAGATCGCTTCGGCCTGGAAGCGATTTACACACAGGGGTTGATCGTCACCACCACGCTCGATCTCGACTGGCAGCACGCCGCCGAGAGTATCACGCAGCGGCGCTTGAAGGAGTTGCAGGAGGGCACGGCGCTGAGTATCCCGGAAGGCCGGCCGGCCAACGCGCTGCACGTCAACAACGCCGCGCTCGTCGCGCTCGACCCGAACACGGGCGAAATCCTGGCGATGCTCGGCAGCCCCGATTACTTCGATGCGAAGATCGACGGCGCGGTGAACGCAACGATCGCGCATCGGCAGCCTGGATCGTCGATCAAGCCGATCACCTACGCGGCGGCGTTCGATCCGGCGCAGCCCGATCCGCTCACCCCGGCCAGCATGATCCTCGACGTGCGATCGGCGTTCCCGACGCGCGAGGGCGATCCGTACGTGCCGCGCAACTACGACCAGCGATTTCACGGGCCTGCCTCGGCGCGCGAGGCGCTTGCGTCGAGTTACAACATCCCGGCCGTCAAGGCGCTCCAGCGCGCCGGGCTGGATCGCGTGATTGCGTTGGCGCGGGCGATGGGCATCGGCACGTTCGGCGATGCCAGCCGTTACGGCCTGTCGCTCACACTCGGCGGCGGCGAGGTTCGGCTGATCGACATGGCTGCCGCATTCGGCGCATTCGCCAACGGCGGGCAGCGCGTGATTCCGGCGTCGGTCTTGCAGGTGACGACGGCATCGGGTGAGGTGTTGTACAACGTCAGGCCCAAACTCGGCGAGCAGGTGCTCGACCCGCGCGTGGCTTATCTCATCAGCGACATCCTCAGCGACAACGCGGCGCGCGCACCGGCCTTCGGCGAGTATAGCGTGCTGCGGCTCACGCGCCCGGCAGCGGCGAAGACCGGCACGACGACCGACTGGCGCGACAACTGGACGATCGGTTATACGCCCGATCTCGTCGTCGGCGTGTGGGTAGGCAACGCCGACAATCAGCCGATGGAGCACATCAGCGGCGTGGCTGGAGCGGGGCCGATTTGGCACGACTTCATGGAGATCGTGTCGAAGGGCACACCGGAGCGCGAGTTTGAGCGCCCGGCCGGCCTGGCCGATCTCGACGTATGCGCCACGTCCGGCTTGCTGCCGACGCCGTACTGCCCCTTCACCAAACGCGAGGTGTTCATCGCCGGGACCGAGCCGGTGCAGCCGGATAACCTGTATCGTCCATTCCAGATCGACGTTGCCACCGGGCGACTCGCCACGTCCGACACGCCGCTCGATCGAGTCGCCACGCGCGTGTATCTGGTGCTGCCGGCCGAAGCGCAAGAGTGGGCGCGCGAGAACGGGATTCCGCAACTGCCAATCTCCAATCTCGATTCTCGAGAGTCGAACCTCCAACTTCCAACGTCCAACTTCCAAGTTCGCATCACGCGGCCTTATGCTAGGACAGTTTACAAGATTACGCCGCAGACGCCTTTGGAAACGCAGCGCATCCCGGTGCAGGCCATTGCCGCCGACGGCGTGCAGATCGAACGGTTGACGATCTTCGTCGATGGGCGGGCCATTGGGGTGTTTGATAGCGTGCCCGTTCGGACGTGGTGGACGTTGTCGCCGGGCCGGCACGTGTTCACGGTCGAGGCGGTTGACCGCCAGGGGAATCGGCTGGCCGGTGCGCCGGTGACGATTGTCGTGACCCAGTGAATCAGCGAGTCAGCGAATCAGCGAGTCAACGAGTCAGCGAGTCAACGAGTCAGCGATCCGGCGCAGCGATCGCTGATTCGCTGATTCTTTTTACACCCCGTTTACACCGCGCTTACAACCCGCTTCACCTCGTGTATAATCCTTCTCATGACGATCAAAGGCATCCTCTTCGACCTGGGCAGCACGTTGCTTGAGTTTCAAGGCGAGTGGAACGAGGTGATGCGGCGCGGCGCGCAGGAGCAGGTCGATTTTTTCCTGTCGCACGGATTGACCCTCGACCGCGAGGCGTTTCTCAAGCGCCACCGCGAATTGATCATGATGCTCATCGAGAAGGGCGCGCAGGACTGGATCGAGTATAGTTCCGACAAGGCGCTCAAGATGGCGCTGGAAGAGTTCGGTTATGCGGACCTGTCCCAATCGCTCGTTGACGAGTCCCTGAGAACACTCTACGCTCACAGTGAGACCTTGTGGCGTCCCTTCCCCGACACCTACGCCACGCTCGATGCGCTGCGCGCGAGAGAATACAGGCTGGCGATCATTTCCAATGCGCGCGACGCGGGCAACGTCCACCGCCTGATCGACAACAACCGCCTGCGTCCCTGGTTCGACCCGATCCTGATCTCGGCCGAGGCCGGCGTGCGCAAGCCGAACCCGCGCATCTTCAAAGCCGTGCTTGAGCACTGGGGCATGAGGCCGGACGAAGCGATCATGATCGGCGATATGCTCGGCGCGGACGTGCTCGGCGCGAAGAACGTCGGCATGCGCAGCGTGTGGGCGACGATGCAGGCCGATCGCAGCGCAAATGAAGCGCACCTGGACACGATCGTGCCGGACGCGACGATTACGTCTCTGTCAGAGTTACTTCCATTGCTGGATAGGTGGAATGGTTTGATGGTTGGATAGTTGGATGGTTGGATAGTTGGATGGTTGGATAGTTGGATAGTTGGTTAGTTGGTTTCTGCATTCCTCATTCTACATTCTACATTCATCAATCATCATTTCCATGTCTCTCCGCACTCGCCTGCTCGTCTCGTACATCCTCATCGTCGCGGTGTTCTTGCTGGTCATCGTCTTTGCGGCGATTGTTCTGCTGCGCGGCAACCCGGTGCAGCGGCGGCTTTTGGTGCAGCGCCTGGAAGTCGAAGCGAGCATCCTGGCCCTGCTCAGCAACCGACCGATTCGAGCCGGGACGACTCCTGCCGAAATTCTCGACCGCCTCCCGCAAGAGCGCGACCCGTCCAACACCACGCGCTTCCTGTTTGTCGACGGTGCGTCCGGCAATGTGATCGTCGATGACCAGAACGAACTGACTGGCCGCAACCTGTTCGAACTCAGCGGCGGGAGACCGACGGGATTGACGCTGGAAGGCGAGTTCAGCCTGAGCGGCCAGCCTTGGCTGTACGCGGCGCGGCCTTTGCAAATCGGCAATCGACGCGGCACGTTAGCGGTCGCTGCCGAGCCACTGGTGCAGACTTCACTACTGCGCGACCCGATCTTTCGCGAGATGATCGATCCGATTCTCTTCGCAACCGCGATCGCGCTAGGCGTCGCCTTGATTGCTGCAATCATCGTCGCGCGGTCGATCACCCGACCGATTCAGCACGTTGCCGCCGCCGCCAACGCCATCGCCGCAGGCAATCTTCAGCATACAGCACCGGTCGAAGGGCCAAGCGAGGTTCAGGAACTGGCGGCCAATTTCAACACGATGGCCGACCGGGTGCGCGCCTCGCAACACAGCCAGCGCGACTTCCTGGCGAACGTGTCGCACGAGCTGAAGACGCCGTTGACCAGCATTCGCGGCTTTGCACAGGCCATCGTCGACGGCGCGGCGGGCGACGCCGAATCGATCCGCAAGAGCGCCTCGATCATTCGCGAAGAGGCCGAGCGTATGGCGCGCATGGTCAGTGAGCTGCTCGACCTGTCGCGCATCGAGACCGGGCAGATGGCGATGCAGCACACACCGGTGCGGGTGGGCGATGTGCTGCGCGGCTGCGTCGAGCGACAACTGCTCCGCGCGCGAAGCGCGAATATCGATCTAACGATCGACGTGCCGGGCGATCTGCCGCAGGTTCAAGGCGACGGCGATCGATTGGCGCAGGTGTTCAACAATCTCATCGACAATGCGCTCAAGCACACGCCGGCCGGGGGCAAGGTCGGCGTATCGGCGCGGGCGATGACCGGATCGTCCGTGGCGAGGAAAGGCAAGCCGTGGCCGGGCGGCGTCGACATCAGCGTGACGGATACGGGGCCGGGCATCCCGCCCGAAGACCTGTCGCGCGTCTTCGAGCGCTTCTACCAGGTCGATAAGTCGCGGGCGCGGTCGGCGGGCGGCAGCCTGGGACTGGGCCTGGCAATCGCCAAAGAGATCATTACCGCGCATGGCGGATCGATCCATGCCGAGAGCGTCACCGGGCTGGGAACGAAGCTCGTCGTGCGGCTACCGCCGGGGTGAGGCGGACTGGCGGGTTTGTGGGTTGGCTGGTTGGTTGGATGGATGGTTGGTTGAATCTTGACGCTGCCTGTTCGGGCCGATATAATTCTGGCTGGCTTCTGGTTTGTCCGTATTACCGGTTCGCCGGTCGGAAGCGAGGCCTGATGAACACCGGCACCGAACTGCTGTTTCCACCTTATGCGATATCGCACCTCAAAAACCTGCGTGGCCCGAAGTGGCGGCAACTCGTCGAGCGCGTCTTGCGGTTGAAAGAAGATCATCCCGAGGCGCTGGCGTTTTCGTGGATGATGATGCGGCTGGATGGCTGCCGCACCTGCGAGGTGGATTCCTACAAGGCGATGCACGGCTGCGTGGCCTGCGCGACGGTGAATATCCGCCGTTTCAAAGGTACGGATGAGGAATTGCTGAAACTGTACAACGACGCGCTGAAGGAAGTGAAAGCCTATCTGACCCAGCGGCGCAAAGCCGCGCGAAGCGCGCTCGCCGCCCGGGTTGACATCGACTGAGGGTGTGGTAAACTCCCGGCCCAATTGAATAGCACACTGCGCTCATCCAGAGAGGCGGAGGGACCGGCCCTGTGAAGCCTCGGCAACCAGTCTGGATGTTGGAAGGTGGAGATTAGAGATTGGAGCGGCGTGTCTTCTAACTTCAAACTTCCATCCTCCAACGTCTAACATGGTGCCAATTCCGGCAGAAGTAAATTCTGGGAGATGAGAGCAAGCTCCGATATGCCGATCTTGCCTCTTCCACCCGAAGGGGCTTTTTGTTTTCGTGAGGGGTATACCTTGAAACTACTTCCACACACCAATCGACGCTACCTCGACGCGCTGGCCGATCACGTCGTTGTGTTCGACGGCGCGATGGGAACCAGCATTCAGGCCTGTCACCTCGGCCCGCCGGACTTCGGCGGCGAATCGCTGAACGGCTGCAACGATTATCTGGTGATCAGCCAGCCCGAAGTGATCGAGCAAATTCACGCCTCGTTCCTGGCGGTCGGCTGCGAAGCGATCGAGACCGACACCTTCCGCGCCAATCGCATCACGATGAAGGAATACGGCCTGCAAGATCGCATCGTCGAGATCAACCGCGCGGCTGCGTCGCTGGCCCGCCGGACGGCGGATCGCTTTGAGAAAGAAACCGGCGTGTCGCGCTTCGTCGCCGGCTCGATCGGCCCATCGGGCCTGTTGCCGTCCGCCGACGATCCCACGTTGAGCAACATCACTTTTCAGGCATTGGTCGATGTCTTCCGCGAGCAGTCGGTCGGGCTGATTCAGGGCGGCGCCGATTTGTTGCTTATCGAGACGCAGCAGGACATTCTTGAGACGAAGGCCGCCGTGCACGGCGCGTGGCGCGCGTTTGAACAGACCGGCGTTCGGGTTCCGTTGCAGGTGCAGGTCACGCTCGATACGACGGGCCGCATGTTGTTGGGGACCGACATCGCCGCCGCGCTGACGATACTCGAATGCCTGCCGATCGTCGACGTGATCGGACTCAACTGCTCGACCGGCCCGGACTACATGCGCGAGCCGGTGCGCTATCTCGCTGCGCATTCGCGCAAGCCCATCTCGGTGATCCCCAACGCCGGCCTGCCGCTGAACGTCGACGGCCTTGCGGTGTATCCGATGAAGCCTGTGCCGCTGGCCGAGACGCTGGCCGAGTTCGTGACCGAACTAGGTGTGAACGCCGTCGGCGGTTGCTGCGGCACGACGCCGGAGCACCTCAAAGAAGTGGTCGATCGTGTGCGCGGGCTGAAACCGAAGCGAAAATCCACCGCGGAGGACGCAAAGAGCGCAGAGGGATTCTTAGATTCCTCTGCGTCCTCTGCGCTCTTTGCGGTGGATAACCGTTCGCCGATGATCGCGTCGGCCATGCGCGCGATCCCGTTGCGCCAAGACCCGCCGCCGATGATCGTCGGCGAGCGCGTCAACTCGCAAGGCAGCCGCAAGATCAAGCGCCTGCTGCTGGCCGACGATTACGACGGCATCCTCGAAGTGGCGCGCGGGCAGGTCGAGGGCGGCGCGCACACGCTCGACGTGTGCGTGGCGCTCACCGAGCGCCCCGACGAGGCCGAGCAGATGCGCAAGGTCGTGAAGAAGCTCCAGATGAGCGTCGAGACGCCGCTGATGATCGACTCGACCGAGGCCGACGTGATCGAAGCCGCGCTCGAAATGAACCCGGGGCGCGCCATCATCAACTCGATCAACCTGGAGAATGGCCGCAAGCGCTGCGACGTCGTCTTGCCGCTGGCGATGGCCCACGGTGCGGCGGTGATCGCGCTGACGATCGACGAGCGCGGCATGGCGAAGACGGCCGACGCCAAGCTCGAAGTCGCGAAGCGCATCCACGACATCGCCGTCAACGAGTACGGCCTCTCGCCCGATTCGCTGATCTTCGACACGCTCACCTTCACGCTGGCGACGGGCGATCCGGAGATGGCGAACTCGGCGCTCGAAACCATCGAGGGCATTCGCCAGATCAAGTCCGCGCTGCCCGGCGTGCTGGCCTCGCTCGGCGTGAGCAACGTGTCGTTCGGCCTGAACCCGGCGGCGCGCGCTGCGCTGAACAGCGTATTCCTGTATCACTGCGTGCAGGCCGGCCTCGACATGGCGCTGGTGCATCCCAAGGATATCACGCCGTATCCTGAGATCGACGCCTGCGTGCGCGGGATGTGCGACGACCTGATCTTCAACCGTGCGCCCGACGCGCTGGCAAAGTTGATCGCCCATTTTGAGCAGGCAGGCGCGGTCGATGCAGGCAAAGCCGTCGAGGACCCGACAGAAGGCATGACACCGGAGCAGAAGATCCATTGGATGATCCTGCATCGCAAGAAGGACGGCATCGAGCCGATGATCGACGCGTCGATCCGGGCGCACGGCCCCGACGCCGGTGGGACATCGAACGACGGCGCGGTGTGGACGCTCAACCATGTCTTGCTTCCGGCGATGAAAGAGGTCGGCGACAAGTTCGGTGCGGGCGAGCTGATTCTGCCTTTCGTGCTGCAATCGGCGGAGGTGATGAAGAAGGCCGTTGCGCACCTGGAGCAATACCTCGACCGGAAAGAGGGCGAGACGAAGGGCAAGGTCGTGTTGGCGACGGTGTACGGCGACGTGCACGACATCGGCAAGAGCCTGGTCAACACCATCCTGACCAACAACGGCTACACCGTTTACGACCTGGGCAAGCAGGTTCCGGCGAACGTGATCATCGACAAGGCCATCGAAGTCAATGCCACGGCGATCGGCCTGAGCGCGCTGCTGGTCTCGACCTCGAAGCAGATGCCGCTGATTGTCAACGAGCTGCACAAGCGCGGGCTGGCGTTCCCGGTGCTGATCGGCGGCGCGGCGATCAACCGGCGCTTCGGGCGGCGCATCCTCTTCACCGAGTCGGGCGAAGCGTACTCATCGGGTGTGTTCTACTGCAAAGACGCCTTCGAGGGTCTCGACACGATGGAGAAGTTGATCGATCCGAACGAGCGAGGAGACTTCGTGGGGCGCATCATCGAGGAAGCGCGAGCGGAGGTGAGCGGGAGACCGGCGAAGGACGAACGACGACCGACGGAAGCAGTGCCTTCGTCCTCTGTCCTTCGTCTTTCGTCGCTGGAGATACCCCATCCTCCCTTCTGGGGCGCGCGCGTGATCCGCGAGATGCCACTGGAAGTCATCTTGCAGTACCTCGACCTCAATGAGCTATACCGCTTGCAGTGGGGCGCTAAGAACGCGCACGGCGAAGAGTGGGTCAGGCTCAAGGCCGAGTTCGATGCGCGGCTGGATCGCATGAGGCGCGAGGTGCTGAAACTGAAATACCTCGAACCGCGCGCGGTGTACGGCTACTTCCCGGCGCAGTCCGACGGCAACTCGCTGATCGTCTACGACCCAACCCCCTATCCAACTAACCAACTGTCCGGTAATGGCAGGCACCCGCTGAAAGAGATCGCCCGTTTCACCTTTCCGCGTCAGCCCGACCGCGATCGGCTATGCCTGGCCGACTACTTCGCGCCGGTCGATTCGGGCATCGTCGATGTCGCGGCGTTCCAGGTCGTGACGGTCGGGCCGAAGGCGGAAGCGCGTTTCAAGGCGCTTCAAGAGCGCGACGACTATAGCGAAGCCTACTTCACGCACGGCCTGTCGGTCGAGGCGGCGGAAGCGACGGCCGAATACGTCCATCGTCACGTCAGGCGCGAGCTAGGCATCGACGAGGCGCGCGGCAAGCGTTACTCGTGGGGCTACCCGGCCTGCCCCGATCTCGACGATCACGTCAAGGTGTTCCAGTTGCTGCCCGCCGAGAAGGAGCTGGGTATGCAATTGACGGCGGCATATCAACTTGTGCCGGAGCATTCGACGGCGGCGATCGTCGTGCATCATCCGGCGGCGCGCTATTACTCGGTGGGCGTGAGCCGTGTGGAGCAGTTGCTGGCGCGTTAGATGTATAATACATACATCTAATTAGGAGGAGCCATGCGCGAGAACATGGTGCGGACGCAAGTGTACCTGCCGCGCAAGATTCACGAGCAATTGCAAGCGCGGGCCGAGAAACAAGGCCTGACCCTGGCCGTGCAGATTCGCGAAGCCCTGGCCGACTACATTGAGCGCGTCGAATCCGAGGCCGACGATGGAATCTTGCACGCCGACGATCCCATCTTTCAGCTGATCGGTTCAGTGTCGAGCAAAGAAGGGGATTTGTCCATCAATCACGATCATTACCTGTATGGATGGCCCAAGCGCGAAACGACCGATTCTCGCGCTGCTTCTCGACTTCGAGAGCGTTCGACCGATTATCGAACGCCCCGCAAGAAGGCAGCTTCCCGGCGGAGAAGGAAATGATTCTGTTTGCCGACAGCGCCGGCTGGATGGCCGTGTATGATGATCGGGACAAGTATCATGCGGCAGCCAAACGAGCCTTCGAGAGCTTGCGCGAACAGCAGGCTGCTTTTGTTGTCACGGATTACGTCGTGGCGGAAACGTTGACGTTGATGTTAGGCCGCTTGGGACACGAGCGCGCCGTCGCATTTGGCGAATGGTTATTGCGCTCTCCCCGCGTGAAGCTTGTCCGCTTGGATATCGATCTATGGAACGAGGCCTGGCGGCTCTTCAAAATGTATGACGACAAAGACTTCTCTTTCACAGACTGCACCAGCTTCGCCGCCATGCGCCGCGAGAGGCTGCGCGATGTCTTCACGTTCGACCGTCATTTCGAGCAAGCGGGCTTCCGGCTCTGGCCGCGTTGAGCGATGCTATCATGCCAACCACCCTCGTCGTCGAGATGTTCACCAGCCGCGCGCTGGCCGATAATCCACTGAACGATCCGGCCACGCGCAAGTTGCTTCTCCTCCTTCCGCCGGACTACGCGGCGGGCGGCAAGCGGTATCCTGTCATCGTCGGGCTGACCGGGTTCACCGGCACGGGCGCGTCGTTGTTGAACTTCAGCGCCTGGCAGCCGAACCTGCAGGAGCGGCTCGATTACCTGATGGCCGAGGGTCGCCTGCCGCCTGCCATCTTCGTCCTGCCCGACTGCTTCACGCGCTATGGTGGCAGCCAGTACATCAACTCGCCGGCGATAGGCCGTTACGAGGATTACGTCATCGACGAGATCATCCCCTACGTCGATGCAAAATACCGCACCGTCGCCGCGCCGGAGGGGCGGGGCGTGTTCGGCAAGTCGAGCGGCGGCTACGGCGCGATGGTCTACGGTATGCGCCATCCAGACGTGTTCGGTGCAGTGGCCTGTCACAGCGGCGACATGTATTTCGAATACTGCTACAAGCCCGACTTCCCCAAGTTCCTCAATGCCGTGAACAAGGCAGGCGGTCTCGATCGGTGGTGGGCTGAGTTTCAGGCCAGGCCCAAAAAGGAAGGCAAAGATATCGAAGCGGTCAATATTCTGGCGATGGCTGCGGCGTACTCGCCCAACCCCGACGCCCAACCGCTGCCGATCGATTTCCCGTTCGATCTACACACCGGCGAACTGCGGCCCGACGTGTGGCAGCGCTGGCTGGAACACGATCCGGTGTACCTGGCCGGGCGCTACGCCGCCAACCTGAAGAAGCTGCGCCTGCTGTTCATCGACTGTGGGACGCGCGACGAATATCACCTGCACTACGGCGCGCGCATCCTCGTTGAGCGGCTCAAGGCGCTCGGCGCGCCATGCGAACACGAAGAGTTCGACGACGGGCACATGAATATCCCGTATCGCTACGACGTGTCGCTGCCCAAGATCGGCAGGGCGTTGAGCGCGGCGGAGTGAAAACGGTTAAGGCGGCAGTTGCACTGCCGTCGCACCGCAGTGCAACTGTGGCGCGAACCGTAAGCGGCGGGGTGAAACTAAAGCGTAAAACGACTCTTCTGAAAAAAGGCTTATCTCACCGCGAAGAGCGCAAAGAACGCAAAGAATACCTAGAAAACTTTGCGCCCTTTGCGTCCTTTGCGGTTAAATCCGGCTTTTTGCAGTGGGGCCGTGAAACGTAAAACGCGATGCGCACTGCATGACGACGATCATCACGGCTCAATCAGCAATCGACAATCAGCAATCTGCAATCAACAATCAGCCATGTGGAGAGATCATGCCTAACTTCGACGCCAATTATGTCCCAAAATCCGCCATGACCATCTTTGCCCATCCCGACGATGCCGAGTTCGGGGTATCGGGCACGTTGGCGAAATGGGCGAAGGCCGGCTGCGCGATCACGCTGGTGATCTGCACCAGCGGCAACGTCGGCACGCACGACACAAAGTACACGCTCGAAACGCTCGCCAAGACGCGCGAGAAGGAACAGAAAGCGGCGGCGAAGGTGCTCGGCGTGAAGACCCTCGTGTTCCTGGGGCACGACGACTGCCAGTTGCAGCCCACGCTCGATCTGCGGCGCGCGCTCGTGCGCGAAATTCGTAAGCACAAGCCGGAGGTCGTCCTGTCCGGCCAGCCCGACGGCTGGTTCTACGGCAACGAGTACATCAATCATCCCGACCACCGCGCCGCAGGAGTCGCTGCGCTCGAAGCCGTGTTCCCTTGCGCGGAGATGGAGCTGTTGTGGCCCGAGGAAGGCCCGGCGCACAAAGTGAACGCCGTGTATATCACACTCACCGAACAGGTCGATGTCTGGATTGACATCACCGACACCATCGATCTCAAAGTAGAGTCGCTGCGCTGCCACGCCAGCCAAATGCTCGAATGGGACCCGGATAAGATGATTCGCACGTGGGCCAAAGAATCCGCTAAGCAGGCGCGTCAGAAGACGAAGAAGGGCAAGAAGGACAAGAAAGCCAGGATGAAGTACGCCGAAGGCTTTCGCGTGATGCGGCTGGTGGGCGAGGAGCAGCCAGTGGAACAGTAAGTCAGTAGCCAGTAGATCAGTAATCAGTGTTCACTGCCCACTGCTGACTGATCACTGACCACTGTTCACTGATTACTGTCAACCAGCGGGGGATGTGATATGAGTGACAACTTTCTAGACAAGCTGCATCGTGGCCCAATGTTGGCCGATGGCGCGATGGGCACGGAAATCTTCGCGCGTGGCGTTTCGTTCGAGCGCTGCTTCGACGAGTTGAATCTGTCGCAGCCGGACATGATCCTGGACATCCACCGCCGCTACGTCGAAGCCGGAGCCGAGGTTCTGGAAACCAACACCTTCGGCGCGAATCACTTCCGCCTGATCGAGCACAATCTGCACGGCCGGATCGCCGAGATCAACGCAGCCGGCGTGCGCCTGGCCCGGATCGCCGCCGACGAGTCGCGCCGCACAGTCTACGTCGCCGGATCGGTTGGGCCGCTGGGTGTGCGACTCGCGCCGCTGGGTCGGGTGCAGGCGGCGCAGGCGCGGCAGGCATTCCTGGCTCAGGTCGATGCGTTGGGCAAAGCCGGTGTGGACTTGCTGATCCTGGAGACCTTCAGCGACCTCAATGAAATTCGCGAGGCGATCCTCGCCGCGAAAGAGGTCGCGCCCGGCGTGCCGCTCGTCGCGCAGGTGACGTTCACCGAGGATGGCCGCACGCCGCTGGGCGATGCAGCGGATACCGTGGCGCGCACGCTGCTCGATCTCAAGGTCGATGTGATCGGCGCGAATTGCAGCGTCGGGCCGGCGCGCCTGCTGACCGTCGTCAACCTGATGATGAACCTCGCCGGCGGCACGCCTGTCAGCGTGATGCCCAACGCGGGCTGGCCGCAGCGCGTCGGGCCACGCATCATTTACCCGGCCACGCCCGACTACTTCGCCGACTTCACGCGTCGCTTCCTGATCGCCGGCGCGACGCTGATCGGCGGCTGCTGCGGCACCACGCCCGCGCACATTCGCGCGATGCGCGCCGCGCTCGACGAGGCTATTGCGCTAAGCGTGAGGAGCGATTCCCATCGCCGAATTGAGGTGACGAATGGCGCGCAGGAGATGGAAGCCATCGCGCGCGACGAACTGCATCCGCCCACACGCCTGCAAGAGAAGTTCGCCAGCGGCGAGTTCGTCATCGCCGTCGAAGTCGATCCGCCCAAAGGCCACAACGCCGGGCGCATCCTGGAGGCCGCGCGCGAACTGGGTCGCTCCGGCGTCGACGTGATCCACATCGCCGACACGCCGATGGCGCGCATGCGCATGAGCGCCTGGGCGCTGGCGCACCTGATTCAGCGCGAAGCCGATCTCGAAACCGTGCTGCACTTCCCCACGCGCGGGCGCAACCTGCTGCGCGTGCAGGGCGACTTGCTCGCCGCGCACGCGCTGGGTGTGCGCAACCTGTTCGTGGCGATGGGCGATCCGCCGGCCATCGGCGATTACCCCGAAGCGGGCGACCAGCACGACATCGTCCCGACCGGGTTGGTCAAGATGCTCAAGGAGAACTTCAACACCGGGCGCGATCACGCCGGGAAATCGATCGGCGGGCCGACCAGTTTCTACGTCGGCGTCGCGCTCAACTTCGGCGCGCCCGACATCGATCGCGAGATCAGGCTGCTGCGGAAGAAGATCGCCTGCGGGGCCGACTTCGTCGTGACTCAACCGGTCTTCGACGTCGATGTGGCCCGCCGCTTCTTGACCCGATACCGCGATCAGTTCGGCGAAGTTCCCATCCCGATCATCGCCGGTGTCTTGCCGCCGGCCAGCCTGCGCAACGCCGAGTTCCTGCACAACGAAGTGCCCGGCATTTATGTCCCCGGCTGGGTGTTGGATCGTATGCGCGGCGTGGCGGACGAGCGGCGCGAAGGGGTCCGCATTGCGCAAGAGGCGCTGCTCGAACTCCGGCCGTTGGTGCAAGGCGTGTACGTCATGCCGATGCTGGGGCGCTACGACGCGGCCGCCGAAGTGGTCGAAGTGGTGAAAGCGAAAGTCTAGAACTCACTGGGCCGGAGCCGGTATCCCTCGCTTCAGAATCCGGCTTCCGATATCGACGATTGGTGCCGCCTGCAAAATGAGTGCGACGACGAAGAGCGGCCAGTTGAACCACACCGGCAGCACGGCCCGAACTGCATCCACGCCGCCGGGCAGCGCCTGGATCGCGTCGGTCATGAAGACGTACAATGCGATCAGCACGCCGAGCAAATTCAGCGCCCACGCCCCTCGACCGGGCCACACGGGTCGATCGGGTTCGTCGAACTGGCTGATCAGTGTCCCGCCGATCACCATCAGCGCTGCGATTGCCGTGGGCGCGAGCACCGGCCCCCACCACGGCAGTGGAATCAGGAACAGCACATCCCAATCCAGGATCGACCTCGGCCAGCCGCTGATGACCGCCAGGAACACGTAATACAGAATATCCCACACGCCGAACGCGATCAGCGAGTAGGCCAGGCGGCTGCGCCACGTCCGGCCAGCCAGCAGACCGACCGCCACCAACATGACCAGCGTCGCGGCTTCGCGGATAACCTCTGCCTCGCCTAGCCCGGCGGAAATTGGCAGCGGCGCGGCCTGGTATGGATCGACGCGGCCAACGAGCATTCGCAGGTAGGTCACCGTGGCCGATTCCATCCACGCCATCGCCACGGCAAACAACATCACGATCAGCCAGCGCCTCTTGTCACTCATTTCCTTCTCCAGATTAACGGGAAGTTGCTTGTCCTCTGCAGCGTAGCGGAGAGGGGATTCCCCGGCGTCACTCCGCGATCAAGTATAGCAGACTGGTGATTACACATGCTTGGGCGACAGTGCAACTGTCGCCCAACGCCCGTGTGCACGCAAAAGGTGTCAGGCCGTTTGTGCCCGACGATTCATCGTCGGGCTGATAGCACAAAGCCGGACACATGCGGTGCAGTGCTCCCGTGAATCCGGCTGTATTCAGCCCGGTTTACCGGGCTTCGCGGGTTGAGCCGGGCGGCTTCAGCCCCCGGCGGCGGCAAAGTGACAACCTTGCTCCCGTAAACGAATTTCCGACGGATGTGCCAGTGCACGGGTCGTATCCGTTTATCTGGTGCAGATTCGTTGCATCGCCCTCCTTGAAACACCCATTGAGCCTTGCGAATAATCACCAGTAGCGGACTGTGGAGCTAAGCGCCCGGCACTTGGAGACCTGAAGTGCCGGGCACCTTATGCTCTCTCACGCGCCCGCCGCCTGCATCACCAGGTACAGCAAGCCGAACAGCAGGGCCACGCTGCGTATCTTGTCGAAGCCCGCGTCGGTGCTTGCGGCTCTCTTCGGCACCAACAGCAGCACTGCAACCAGCAGCCAGATCCAGATGTCCATCGCCGCCTCCGATCCGTTGATGTGCTCTGCGCTTGATACACTCACACTGTAACCGGAATGATGTGTGGATTGAAGGCCGTGGGTCGCCGGGTGAGCGCACCCACGTGCTTGACAGGCTCTCTGGCCGACCGGATAATATCCCGCGCGGATTATTAGTGGAACGCTCAATAGGTGTTTCAGGGAGATCGCTGCAACGGATTCATATCGGACACATGCGGTGCAGTGCTCCCGTAAACGGATGCCTCCCGCGCGCCATTACGCCTTATCGTGGATTCGTTTATCGGTTGCCTATTCGTTGCCTCGGCTCGCCTCCCTGAAACCCATGAAGAGCGTTAGTGGAAATTCGTGGAGATTCGTGGATCACATCCGGGTGGAATTGTGATCAGATTGCTCCTCGTCGAAGACAACAAAGCCCTGCGCGGCGCGATGAAGTCAGGCCTGGAAGATACCGGCCAGGTGGACGTGATCGCCGCGACGGACACGGGCGAAGAGGCCGTCGCGCTGGCCGCCGCCGATCTGCCTGACGCGATCTTGATGGATGTGCAGCTCGCCGGGCCGATGAACGGGGTGCAAGCCGCAACCGCGATCCGGCGCGAAGTCCCCCGCCTGCCGGTCGTCTTTTACTCGATTCAGGACGACGAGCGTTTTTACCGGGACTTCCTCGCCTCGGGTATCCTGACCCACTATGCCTACGTCCGCAAGAGCAACTACCTGCTGCCGCACATGGTCATCCCGTTGCTGCGTGACGCGATCGCCGGGCGCAGTTTCGTCGATCCGGAGATCGAGCGCCGCGTGCAGGAAGTGCGGCTGAAGGCCGAGGACTCGCCGTTGGACTTGCTGGAGCCGAACGAGCGCGAAGTGGTCAGGCTGCTGGCGCAGGGCATGACCAACGAGCAGATCGCCGCGCGGCTGGGCTTCCACGATCGGCGCGCGGTCAGCCGCACGAACGGCCAGATTTACGCGGCGTGGGGACTGGCCAATACGGCCGAAGACGAAAAGACCGCTCGCGCGCGGGCCACGCTGATCTACAACACCGGGCGGATGATCATCTGGAGCCAGGATGGCACGCCCCGCGTGCGCGATGCGCGTGGCGAGTGGATCCCCTTGTACGAGTGAAGGTTGACCCTTGTCCCAGCTCCGAATTCTGTTCGACTTCTTCGTCATCGTCGGCGCGCAGACGCTGTCGCTGTTCAACACCGTCATGCTGTTGTGGCTGGGGTTGACGGTGCTCCTCACCGGCAACCGCCGCCGGCCGGCGACGATCGCCGGTTGCGCCGGTCTGCTGCTCGGCGCAGTCTTCTTCGGCGGGCACACGTTGATCCTCACCGCCGCGTCGAGCACGGCCATCGTCGTCGCCTGGCGCGTGATGTGGGTCGTGGCTATCGCCGCACCGTATTTCTGGAGCCTGTCGATCTTCTATTACTCCGGCAACCCGAACGCGGGCCGTTGGGTGCGGCGCATCCTCACGACGGCCCTGGCGCTCTTACTGGTGCTGTTCGTCATCAGCCCCTTGCCGTCGTTCTACGAATTTGCCCTCGCGCAGAACCTCCAGCCGATCATCGCCGTGGCGTACGTGCCGTATCTGTTTCTGTGCTTCACCCTGCCGCTGATCGCGCTGCGACGGCCTCGGACGATACCGTCATACCCTCACACCGAGATCGGGCAAAGCGGCCCACCGTCCGATCGCTTCCGCCAGGCGCGGCCGTGGCTGCTGGGCGCGGCCTCGATGCTGGCGCTATCCGTGATCGCCTTTGCCTACACGGCTTATACAATCATCCCGCGCGCGATTCCCATCAGCACCAACCTGACGCCCGACGTGTTCCGCGAAATCTACATCGCCGACGGTCTGATCGCGGGCCTCATCGCCGTGGCGATCGTCCTGCTCGGACGCGCGGTGATGTCGAACAATGTGTTGCTCGAGCAAGTGCAGTCAAGCCGGGGGTTCTTTGCGCGCTGGCGCACCGTCGTCGTGTTGTTGAGCGCCGGATCGTTCTTGATCACCTTTCTGTACAACACGCCCATCCGCCCGATTTACAGTCTGCTGCTGACGACGATACTGGCCGTCGTGGCGTATGTGCTGTTCAACTGGCGGCAGCACGTCGAGCGACAGGACTTCATGGATCGCCTGCGCCCTTTCGTGTCGAGCCTGCGTCTGGAGGAAAGATTATTCTCACCTGACGCGAGCGACAGTTGGAGCGAAGCGCGCGATCTGTTCGATGCGCTGTGCCGCGATGCGCTGCAGACTGAGCGTGCCACGCTCCAGTTCGATGCGCCGTCCCCGCCCCCTGGCGGCGGGGCAAGCGGGCCGCGCCGCCTCGACTATCGCTGGCAGCCGGCGCACGATGCGGTTCTGTCCACCGCGCCGTTTCGCGCGAACGGCTGGGTCCGGCTCGATGCCGATCACTGGCTGTGGCCGTTATCCGATTCGCGAGGCCCGATCGGGCGACTCGTCCTCGGCCCAAAGTTCGGCGCGATGGAATATACGGCGCAAGAATTGCAAGTGGCTGGGGCCTGCGCCGAGCGCATCCTCGACGCGCTGGCCGGCGAGCAGATCGCGCGGCTGGCATTGAGTCTGCTGCGCCATCGCATCGCCGAAGTGCAGGTGATGAGCGCGCAGCACAAGCGCGTGCTGCACGACGATATTCTGCCGCAGATTCACCTGGCGCTGCTGCGGATCGAGTCGCTGCGGAGGAAACCGGCGGACTGGGAATCGAGTCTGGACGAAGTAGCGAGCGAGTTGACGCAGACGCACCAGCGTCTCTCGGCGCTCGTGCGCGAGATGGGCAATGCGGTTCCGACGCGACTGGAAAGCGAAGGGTTGGTCGCCGCGCTCCACAGCGCATTGATGCACGACTTCCGTGACAGCTTCGACGCCATCGACTGGCGCGCCGATCCGGCGGCCGGGGAGTCTGCGCGCCGCTTGCCGTTATTCGTTGGCGAAGTCGTCTTCTACGCGACGCAAGAGGCGATCCGCAACGCAGCCCGGCACGCGCGCGGCGATGATCCCACTCGGAAGCTGCGGCTGAGCGTCGCCGTCGATGGCGCGCCGGGCTTGACGATCGCCGTCAGCGACGATGGCGTGGGACGTTCCGCTGGCGGCGCGACCACCAGCGCGGGCAGCGGCCTGTTGTTCCACAGTACAATGATGGCCGTCGTCGGTGGCACGCTCATTGTGTCCGAGCGGGCGAGTGGGGGCACGCAGGTTACCATCGAACTGCCACAGGTTTAGAGCCTGTCTGAAAAGTTGCTCGAAGCCCGCGTCTCGCGGTTGACAGAGCACCGTATTTTGAGGTTTTCAGACAGCCTCTTAGATCCACGAAGGGCACGAAGAACCACAGCCTCCAGCTGAGTCTCCAGCCGCGTTCCCCACACTCGTGTTATACTTTACCCGGTAACGCTCCCACGAGGATACCCAACATGCCCCAAGACTTTTTGTGGTGGCGCGATGGCGTCATCTACCAGATTTATCCACGTTCGTTCGCCGACTCGAACGGCGACGGCGTCGGCGATCTGCGCGGCATTCGCTCGCGTCTCGACTACCTGCGCGATTTGGGCGTCGACGCGATCTGGCTCAGCCCGATCTACCCCTCGCCGATGAAGGACTTCGGTTACGACGTGGCCGACTACTGCAGCGTCGATCCGGTCTTCGGCGCACTGGCCGACTTCGACGACCTGCTGCGCCAGGCGCACGCGCGCGGCATCCGCGTGATCCTGGACATGGTCATGAACCATACCTCGGATCAGCACCCGTGGTTCATCGAATCGCGATCGAGCCGCGACAATCCCAAGCGTGACTGGTACATCTGGCGCGATCCGAGTCCTTCGCGCCGCCCGTGGAACAGGCACGGCGGCCCGCCGAACAACTGGGCCTCCGTCTTCGGCGGCAGCGCGTGGGAGTTCGATGCGAAGACCGGCCAGTCTTACCTGCACCTGTTCGTTCCCGGCCAGCCCGACCTGAACTGGCGCAACCCGGAAGTGAAGCAAGCCCTGTTCGACGCCTGCCGTTTCTGGCTCGATCGCGGCGTGGATGGCTTCCGGCTCGACGTGGCGCACATGTTTTACAAGCACCCCGACCTGCCGGACGCCCCGCCCAAACTTGGGCTGCGCGGCTTCGATCGCCAGCATCACTTTTACTATGAACACCTGCCGGAAACGCACACGTTGTGGAAAGAGTTTCGCCGGCTGCTCGACGAGTATTCTGAGCGCGCGGCGGTGGGCGAGGTGGCGCCGGACGCTGCCGCGGATTATTACGGCAACGGCAATGACGAATTGCACCTGGCTTTCAACTTCAGCCCGATGGGCCTGCCGTGGAATCCGCGCGCGATTCAGCGCGCCGTGGTAAACCACGAAGCGCGACTGCCGGCCGGCGCGTGGCCGTGCTGGGTGTTGAGCAATCACGATGTCACGCGGCACATCAGCCGTTGGGGATCGGGCGCGCTCGGCGATGCACGCGCCCGTGTCGCCGCGACGCTGCTGCTCACGCTGCGCGGCACGCCGTTCACGTATTACGGCGAAGAGATCGGTATGCGCCAGGCGAACATCCCGCGCGCCGAGATTGTCGATCCGCCCGGCAAGCGTTACTGGCCGTTCTACAAGGGCCGCGACGGCTGCCGGACGCCGATGCATTGGAACGACGGCCCGCACGGCGGTTTCGGCGCAGGCAAGCCGTGGCTGCGCCTGAGCCGCGACGTGGATCGCATCAACGTTCAGCGCCAACAGGGCGAGCCGGAATCACTGCTCAATTTTTACCGCCGCCTGATTGCACTGCGGCGCAGTAACCCCGCCTTGCAGCGTGGCTCTTTCCGCGCGCTCATCGATCGCCCGAGCGACGTTATGGCTTACCTGCGCGAGGTTGAGGGGCAGGCGGCGCTGATCTGCCTGAACTTTGCCTCGGATGAGGCGAAATTCGATCTGCGGCTGGCCGGTGGAGGTGAATGGCGGGCGCTGTCGTCCAGCGTCACGCACAGTGGCGAGGGAATGAAGGTCACTGGCGAGATGACGCTATATCCGAACGAGGCGCTGGTGCTGGGGCGCACAGCGTAATTAGAAAAGGGCAGCTCTTTCGGGTTGACCGGGAAAGAGCCTCACCGCAAAGGCGCGACCCCACAAAAGAACGCGGGGCAGGCGAACGCAAAGTCTTTGAAAACCTTGGCGCCCTTTGCGTCTTCGCGGTTCAATTCCCGCCAAAGCCGGGAGAGCCAAAAGGGTCAAGCCACCATCCGCGTCGGCGCGATGGGCGAGTCGTCCCACAAGCCGGCGACTTCCGGCTGCTGCATCAACTCGTCTACCTTCGCGTTGGCGCGCAGCACGCCGCGAACGATTACGGTGACGTGAGGGGAATCGCCAGCCGCGCCCATTGGCACAGCGCGGTAGGCGGGATCCACAACGAAGCCGAGTCGCTCCCAGCCGCGCGCGATGGCAAGCGCCTGCTCAGGAGGCGACTCGCGCTCGAGCTTCACTTCCAGTAGAACGCGCCGCTCGACCATCAGTGGCTCGAATCGTCCAGGTTCTTTAACAGGCCCATCTGCATCGCCTGCTCGAATGACAGTGTTTGCGTTTCGCCGGCTTCCTCGGGCGGCGGCGCGTCGAAGAGCTTGTCGAGTTTCTGAGCCATCTCCTGTCGCATCGCGGTCTGATCCATTTGCTCCACCGGCTTGCCCGACTCTTTCTGCACCTCGGCGGCGGCGCGCTGGACAATCGCATCGATCTCCGTCGCCGCCTCTTTGGCGTACAGCCAGACCACGCCCTGCTTCGTGCCCTTCGGCACGACAATCACCAGGAACAGTCCCTTGCCCAGGCCGGTGGTGTACACGCTCATGCGCTGGCCTTCCAGGTAATTCATGGCAAAGCCGTCGCCTTCACCCAACAGCGTGGCGAGCTGATCCGTCATCGACCGGCCACCCATGATCAGCGAGGAGAGCGCCTGCAGGTCTTTGTTGGCGACCAGGCCCTTCGCCGCGATGACGTAGCCGGCTTCTTCGATGAGCAGCACCGACTCGGCGCTCGATTGCGCCCGCAGCTTGGACAGCGCGTTCTCGATCTTTTCGAGGTCCTCGCGCGAGAAGATGTACACGCGCGACGGCTTCGCGCCGGGGCCGGTCGCCTCACTCGCGGCGACCGCCGGCGCGCCCACGGAGGTTTCGGCGGCAGCGCGCGCTCGCGATTTCTTCACTTCGCGCTTCACCACTTCCAACACTTCGTCGATCGAGAACGGCTTCTTGAGATAATCGGCGATGCCGGCGCGCATGGCTTTGATCACGTCGTCCATATCGCCGAAGCCGCTGAGGATGACGATCGACGTATAGGGTGTGCGCTCCTTCACCTTGTCGATCAAGTCCATGCCGCTCATGCCACTCATTTTGAGATCGGTGATGATCAGGTCGAACTGGTTGGAATCCATGATCTGCAGCGCGCGCTCACCGCTGGGCGCGGTGCGCACGCTGTAGCCCGACGTGCTCAGCACGTCGCTCAGGGCCTTGCAAATTTGCGGCGCATCGTCCACCACGAGCACCGATCCGGCTGTGTCTGCCATACCCCTTCTCCTGCTTGGTAGTGGTAAAGAAGTAAGTGATAGCGGGTTTCACCGCCGAGAGCGCAGAGTGCGCCGAGCCTGATTTCGCGGAAAATCTCTGCGTCCTCTGCGTACTCTGCGGTGGGCATCACTTACCATGTAACCACTACCCTCCCACTTTTCCTCCGGAACACCGGCGCGCCAACCCTTTGCGCTGCGCGGCGAGGAGCCTGCCTGAAGAGTTGCTCGAAGCCCGCGTCTCGCGGGCGTCCACTCCGCGAACAGCGCGCGGAGCGCAACCCCCCCGTGCTTTGCACGCGAGGGCACGTCAGCCGCGAGGGCGCGGTGGACAGAGCACCGTAAGCGGGTCACCGCGATGGCCTTTTAGAGCCTGTCTGAAAAGCCGCCAGATTAACCGCCAAGACACAACCCCCTGAAGGGGGCAAGCGACACAAAGAAACACCAAGAAAACTTGGAGAGGCTTGGCGTCTTGGTGACTTGGTGGTGAGTTTTAAGACAGTCTCTAAGATCCGGCGGTCGTGATCGCCCGCAGCGCGATG